>NZ_JAKRGG010000001.1:0-457892 GCF_022347645.1 Vibrio sp. MMH1-50 | reverse complement strand
TTTTAAAGCTATTATCGTTCCAACAGAACGATAATGAATTGACTGTGCCAAGTCCGAAGACTTGATTGGTCACTTCGTTTCATTGAAACCTAATTTGAAGCCGAAGCTTCTAATTGGATTATCATCAACGAGTGCCCACACAGATTGATAGGTTCTTATTTTTAAAGAGCAGACTTTGAAGTTCTCTTCAAAGTGGACGGTCATTTTAGCGAGATAACTTGCCGTGTCAAACACTTTTTTAAGTTATTTCTCTGTGAGTTAACTTCTAACTCACTGACCTTGTCATCTTGGTTTCGCTTAGCTTGCTTTCCCGTGACAACGGAGGCGCATTATAGGGAGTTCCCTAAGGAACACAAGCCTATTTTTCAAAAAAACTTGGCTTTTTAGTTCGTTCGTATAGAAAACAAACAAAACTCAATAAAAGTGTATTAAAAAGGGGGCTATCGCCCCCTAAAGTTTGAACTTTATCCCACTTTTCAGTGCATCAATGCAATTATTGATGAGCAATGATTTGGTCATTGCTAACAATCAGCTGTACTTTCTTGTCTGGTAATATCTCTCCAGCCAAAATCGACTTCGCTAATGGGTTTTCTACATTCTGTTGAATTGCACGTTTTAAAGGTCGTGCACCATATACTGGGTCGAAGCCAACTTGGGCGATCAAATCGAGGGCTTTATCAGATACCTCAAATTGGTAGCCTTTTTCTTCTAAACGTTTAGCCAAACGTTCTAGTTGAATAGACGCAATAGATTTAATGTGTTCTTGACCTAGTGGGTGGAAGACGACACTTTCATCAACACGGTTTAAGAATTCCGGACGGAAGTGTTTGCTTACAACATCCATCACCTCATTCTTGATTCCTTGGTAATCCAGAGTAGCAAAGTTCTCTTGAATACGAGCCGAACCTAGGTTCGATGTCATAATGACGACCGTGTTACGGAAATCCACCGTACGACCTTGTCCGTCAGTTAAGCGTCCGTCATCTAATACTTGCAGTAGAATATTGAACACATCAGGGTGAGCCTTTTCTACTTCATCTAATAAGATGACGGAATAAGGTTTACGACGAACCGCTTCAGTTAAGTAGCCCCCCTCTTCATAGCCGACATAACCCGGAGGCGCACCAACCAGCCTTGCCACAGAGTGTTTCTCCATGAACTCTGACATATCGATACGTACCATGGCATCTTCACTATCAAACATGAAGCTAGCGAGTGTCTTACACAGCTCTGTTTTACCTACGCCTGTTGGACCTAAGAATAAGAAGGAACCAATTGGTTTATTTGGATCGGATAAACCAGCTCGGCTACGACGGATAGCATTCGATACCACCTCAACCGCTTCAGCCTGGCCAATGACACGTTTATGCAGAACATCTTCCATACGGAGTAATTTCTCTTTTTCTGCTTCAAGCATTTTTGAAACAGGAATACCCGTCTGCTTAGAAAGCACTTCTGCAATTTCATTGTCAGTAACCTTATTACGCAGTAGCGTCATCTCTTGCATTTCTGCTTGAGTTGCTAGGTCTAATTGCTTTTCTAATTCAGGAATACGTCCATACTGCAGCTCAGACATACGGTTTAAGTCACCAGCACGACGAGCAAAGTCCATATCCATACGAGCTTGTTCTAACTCACCTTTAATATGTTGCGTACCTGATAGCGCTGCTTTTTCAGCATTCCACACTTCTTCAAGCTCTGCATACTCACGCTCTTTCTCGTTCAACTCATCGTTAAGCACATCCAAACGTTTTTCACTCGCTTCATCATGCTCGTTGCTCAGCGCTTGCTGTTCGATTTTCAGTTGAATGATTTTGCGCTCAAGTTTGTCTAGCGACTCTGGTTTAGAGTCAATTTGTAGACGAATACTAGAAGCGGCTTCATCAATTAAATCGATCGCTTTGTCGGGTAGTTGACGATCAGAAACATAACGATGCGACAAGCTAGCCGCCGCAACAATCGCCGGATCTGTAATTTCTACGTGATGGTGAAGCTCATAGCGTTCTTTTAAACCACGCAGAATTGCAATGGTATCCTCAACACTTGGCTCATCCACCAGCACTTTTTGGAAACGACGCTCAAGCGCAGCATCTTTCTCTATATACTGACGGTATTCATCTAGTGTTGTAGCGCCCACACAATGAAGTTCACCACGAGCCAGCGCTGGTTTTAGCATGTTACCGGCATCCATAGAGCCTTCACCTTTACCTGCACCAACCATAGTATGAAGCTCATCAATAAACAGAATGACGTTGCCTTCTTCTTTGGCTAGTTCATTCAATACCGACTTCAAGCGCTCTTCAAATTCACCACGGTACTTCGCGCCCGCAACAAGTGCGCCCATATCTAATGAAAGCACTCGGCGACCACGTAGCCCCTCTGGAACTTCATTATTAATGATGCGCTGAGCCAAACCTTCTACGATTGCTGTTTTACCAACACCTGGTTCACCAATGATTACAGGGTTGTTTTTAGTACGGCGTTGCAATACTTGGATGGTACGACGAATTTCGTCATCACGACCAATAACCGGATCCAACTTACCCTGCTCTGCACGTTCAGTAAGGTCTATGGTGAACTTTTCCAACGCTTGTCGAAGTTCTTCCGCATTCGGGTCATTAACCTTTTGGCCACCTCTGATCTTTTCGATCGCTTGACTCACTTTTTGCTCGGTCAAGCCCATCTCTTTCAATAACTGACCAAGTGGACCACGGTCTTCTAATGCTGCAAGCAAGAAGACTTCGGAGGAAATGTAGGAGTCCTGACGCTTTTGAGCCACTTTGTCACACAAATTGAAAAGCGTACCCATAGAGCTAGACAGCTGAACATCACCACCGATGCCACTGACTTTAGGCAGTCGATCTAACATTTCGCTCAATTTAGAGCGTAGATGAGTCACGTCAACATCTAACATTGTTAGCAGTGGACGAATTGGGCTACCGTTCTGATCAAGCAATGCCACCATTAGGTGCACTGGTTCGATATATTGATGATCGCGCCCTAACGCTAGTGACTGAGCATCAGAGATAGCGATTTGAAACTTGCTTGTGAATCTATCAAGACGCATATCTTCCTTCCTAACCTCAACTGAAGAAAATTCTTTTGACAGTTAGAAAGATGGATACGCAGAGAGGGAATTTCAAGGGAGAGAACTAATAAAGATAGCTTTGCAAAAATGAAGCTATGCATCTTTGTACTTTTGGGTTGTAGTGGTTAGTCCTCGATCCAAATAAAAGTCGCTTGTCTACCCGTCACACCATCACGACGATATGAGTAAAAATCTTCTCTATTTTGGAAAGTGCACAATCCGGAATCAAATACTTGAGTGACCCCAGCTTTGTTAAGACGTTGAGTTGCAAGCTTGGACATATCAGCCAGCCACTTACCTTCAACATTACGAGGTGTAAATGCTTGATGCGCTTGAGAGTCAAAATCTAAAAAGGATTGTAAGACATCCTCACCCACTTCAAATGCTTGAGGTCCAATTGCAGGACCAAGCCACGCTATTACTTCACCAGAAAATAGCGCTAGTGCATTTTCAACAATACCATTTGCTAAACCGCGCCAACCAGCATGCACGGCTGCCACTTGGCTGCCCTGTGTATTGGTTAATAGAACAGGTAAACAATCTGCAGTCATCGCAGAACAGACAATATTATTTGAAGAAGTAAACACACCATCAGCGTCAAGTACTTGTGTTGTTGGTGTGCTAACCTGAACTACCACAGTAGAGTGAGTTTGATTCAACCAAATTGGCGCATTTGGCATATTCGCTTGTTGCGCCAACCAATTACGGTTCTTCTCTACTATAGACGCATCATCCCCAACATGCGCACCAAGGTTCAACCCTTGATATGGCGAAGTCGAAAAGCCTCCGACTCTTGTAGAGGCGAAAGCTTTAACATTTTTCGGCGCGGACCAATTGGGAACAATCGTCTTCATATTAGAACTCGTCAGGTAGACCGAACTCTTCTGTATCTTTACGCAGCGCTTCTGTCATCTCTACCATGTCATCAGGAACTGGAGCGTGGAACTCTAGCTCTTCACCAGTGATAGGATGTTCGAAACGTAGCATTACCGCGTGCAATGCTTGACGATCAAAACCACGAATCATGGCTGTTAGCTCTTCCGATGCACCTGTTGGGATACGAGCACGACCGCCATAAGCAGTATCACCGAGTAGCGGATGCTGTAGGTAAGACATATGAACACGGATTTGGTGCGTGCGACCGGTTTCTAGACGAAGACGGATACGTGTGTGTTCACGGAAATGCTCTGCAACACGGTAATGCGTTACCGCCGGTTTACCCAGAGGCGCAACTGCCATTAGCGTACGCTTAGTCGAGTGACGGCCAATTGGCTGATCCACTTTACCACCCGCCGTCATACGACCGATTGCAATCGCTTCGTACTCACGGGTGATGTTACGTTTTTGCAAAGCGCGAACCAGACGAGTTTGTGCCGGAACAGTTTTCGCAACCACCATCAGACCAGTGGTGTCTTTATCTAGACGGTGTACGATACCTGCACGAGGTACTTCGGCGATGTCTGGGTAGTGATGCAGCAATGCGTTTAGTACTGTGCCGTCTGGTGTACCCGCTCCTGGGTGTACAACAAAATCACGAGGCTTGTTGATTACGATGATATCTTCATCTTCGTAGACGATATCTAGCGGGATATCTTGTGCTTCCCAGCGTTCTTCATCTTCCAGCTCGGCTTGCAAGGTAATTTCCTCACCACCCATTACTTTGGTGCGAGGTTTAGTGACAACTTCACCATTCACTTGTACCTTCCCGTCAAGCAACCACTCTTTCAAGCGAGAACGAGAGAAGTCCGCGAACAATTCGGCGATAGCTTGGTCTAAACGTTGACCTAACTGGCTATCTTTTACGGTGTTGGTTAAAACAATCTGCTGAGCCATATCGAACTTTTTTAAAAACTGTGAGACTAATGCTCACGACTGTGGAAAAATAGACTATTACGTCATTGTATCTGTTACTGGAAAGAAAGTAACGGCAGCTTAAGAAATATTTAGATTCAAGGAACAGACTCCTGATATGAAACATCAGACTTTAACAGGCCTTTTAGCGGTATCCCTTCTGTTTGGCTGTGCAAGCAAAGAAGAAATCGTTCCTGATGTGCCACCTTCTGAACTGTATGCAGACGCGCAAACTTCTCTGCAAAGCGGTAACTGGCTTTCTGCCATCGAGAAATTAGAAGCTTTGGATTCGCGTTACCCGTTTGGTGCCTACTCTGAGCAGGTACAACTTGACCTTATCTACGCGTACTACAAAAACGACGACCTAGCACTCGGTCTAGCAACTATTTCTCGCTTTATGCGTTTGAACCCGACTCATGAAAAAATGGACTGGGTATTGTACATGCGTGGTTTGAGCCACATGGCACAAGATCGTAACTTCATGCATGACCTATTTAACGTTGATCGCAGTGACCGTGACCCAGAGCCCGTTAAGAAAGCATTTGATGATTTCAAAAAACTGCTAGAGCGTTACCCGAACAGCCCATACGCGGAAGATTCACAGAAACGCATGGTGGCGCTGAAGAACCGTCTTGCAAACTACGATCTTGCGACAGCAGATTTCTACTTGCGTCGTGAAGCTTGGATTGCGGCGATTAACCGTTCTCAAGAGCTTCAAAAGACTTTCCCTGATACAGAAGCAGCTCGCAAGTCGCTTGAGATTCAACTAGAAGCTTACAAACAGTTGAAACTGGATGACGCCGTTGCCAGAACGGAAGAGCTTATCAAGCTAAACCCAGCAAACTAATCCTCAACCGCCACAGCTCAAACTGTGGCGGTTTTGTTTTCCCTTCTTATTTTTGCTCCACCCGCTAACTTGATGATTTTTTGAGCGCTACTTATGCTTAAAGTTCTCCTTCACCATCAACATGGATGTGAACGTGACATTATCAAAGTTATGGATAGGATTGCTGCTTCTACTCTCAGCATCGAGCTTTTCTCTTGAGCTCTCCCCTCTTAGACAACCACCTTACACGGGGGATCTGGATGTCATTAAAGAGAAAAATGTTTTACGCGTATTAGTGTCTGCCGACCTTGGTTTCTATTACATAGAAGGTGGAGAACCAAAAGGCATTGGTGCAGAACTATTGGCTCATTTCGAAAAAGAGCTCCGTAAGCTCAAACCAAAACTCAACATTCAAATTATCCCAGTTTCACGCGATGAGTTGCTACCTTCTCTTGAGCAAGGTTTAGGGGATTTAGTGGTTGCCAATCTCACCATTACCGATGCACGCAAGAAGCTGGTCGATTTTAGCGATCCTGCTATTACAGGGATTGAAGAATGGGTCATCACTAACAAAAAAACACCAGCAATGACGAAGATTGAACAACTGAGTGGCAAAGAAATTTGGGTTCGTGCCAGTTCAAGTTATTTCGAGAGCATTCAGGTATTAAACAAACAGCTTAATAAAAAAGGCTTACCACCAGTGGTGGTGCACTTTATTGAAGAGACGCTGCAAGACTATGAACTGGTAGGAATGCTAAACAATGGCTATATCAAAGCTATCGTACTTGATAGCCACAAAGCCAAGCTGTGGATGAACTTTATGGATGACATCCGAGCACACACCAAGATTCCGATTAGAGAAGGGGGTGAAATTGGTTGGGCCATGCGCCACAACAGCCCGGAGCTAAGAAAAGCGGTCAACAAGTTCATCCAAACTTCCAAGTCAGGAACACTACTGGGCAACGTCATTTATGGAAAATACATCGATAACACCAATTGGCTCAACAAAGCACTGAACCCCAAAAAGATTGCTCAGCTTGAAAAGCTCTCATCACTGTTTGCTAAGTATGGGGAGAAGTACGACTTTGACTACCTCCTCATCGCAGCGGTGGCCTATCAGGAGTCAGGGTTCGATAACAGTCTAGTATCAAGCCGTGGTGCCGTTGGTATTATGCAAATCTTACCGAGTACGGCGAGTGACCCTAATGTGAACATTAAGAATGTCCGTAATCTAGAGAACAACGTTCATGCAGGGGTGAAATACTTAGCGTTTCTTCGCCGGTATTACTTCAGTGATAGCAACATAACTAAAGAGAACAAGCTCTACTTAACGTTAGCTGCATACAATGCTGGACCTGGAAACATTGAGAGAATGCGTAAACGTGCCGCTCAGCAAGGTTACGATCCGAATGTATGGTTCAATAATGTGGAGGTCGTAACACGTAGAAGCTTAGGGGAAACCATCAGGTACGTAACGAATGTGAACCGCTACTACGTGATCTACAAACAGTTAGAAAGTCTCGACCTAGCAAAAACTCTCGATAATGTTCTGCTTGTGCCTGATGACCCTGTCTTTATGACGCCATTGCGCAGCGTCAGCCAAACGCCTCAATTGAAAACACACTAGCTAGAAACCAAAAACGCCGCTCATTTGTTGAGCGGCGTTTTTGAATCTAACTTATTCTGCACTTTAAGAGTGATCTGATTCACATCTTTGATCTGGTTAATTTTTAACTAACTAGAATTACAGGCCGTATAACTCCCCTAAAAACGGGTTAGTTTTCAGCTCAGTACTCTATCCAATCTAATGATTTCGAATCCGATAACAAGCAATTTTCACATAAATCTCAGCAGTTCTTGAGTGAGATCACATTCATTTTTCATCTCGAAAAACCCATCCAAAAAAGCGATCTAGATCACATTCTTTTCTCCTCAAAGCGGTAATCTGAACTCAACCCATGAGGGATGAAACAGAGGAAAAACATTTATGACAATGAACATTACTGGTAAAAACATCGAAATCACCTCTGCAATCCGCGCTCATATTGAGAGCAAATTTAAAAAGCTGGAGAAATGGCAAGTAGACATCATTGGATGCCAAGCAACATTCAGCGAGGAACCAAACAAACAGAAGAAATTCGAAGCCGTTATTAAAGTTCCTAAAGGCCAGCTAATCGCCTCAGCAACTCACGAAGATCTTTACGCAGCTATTAATGAAGTGGAGCAAAAACTAGAACGACAACTGAATAAGCTGACCCACAAACCTGAAGCTCGACGTGCGAATAAGCCTGAGCTAGTGGAAGAAGAAGAGTAAAACGTCCAGATTGAGGAAGTAGCGCCGAAAGGCGCTATTTTTTTGCTTGACGCTCCCCGCCTGCTTGCTTATTGTGTTTAAACACTCACAAATTAAGCACTATTTATGCACTCAACTAACCTGTTTCTTTTTGACTTCTTTTTCCTTCCATAGTTGGAGGGGCTAACTCGTTTGTGAAAGAAAAGTCAAAAACAAACAGAAAGCCTCCCAAATCGGGGGGCTTTTTTTATAAGGAAAGAATTGATGACTGACCAACCTATTTCCCTGGAAGAAATTCGTTTACGTTTGAATGAACTCGATGACGAGTTATTAAGCCTGCTGTCCGAACGCCGTAAGCTCAGCATTGAAGTCGCTAAAAGCAAAGTTCAAACTTCGAAACCTGTTCGTGATGCCGTCCGTGAACAACAGCTTCTAGTAAAACTGATCACCAATGGTCGTGATAAATACGAACTCGACGCTCAGTACATCACCAAACTTTTCCATACCATCATTGAAGACTCGGTCCTTCTTCAACAAAGCTACCTACAAAACCTTGTTAACCCACAGCAAAGCCGTAAGCCACTTGCTCGTGTTGCTTTTCTTGGTGCGAAAGGCTCTTACTCACACCTTGCAAGTCGCGAATACTTCAGCCGCAAGAACACAGAGTTAATTGAACTCAACTGTGAACACTTCAAAGAAGTGACTCAAACGGTCGAATCAGGTCATGCTGATTATGGTGTGCTGCCAATTGAAAACACCAGTTCAGGCTCGATCAATGAAGTCTACGACCTACTGCAACACACAACGCTGTACATCGTTGGTGAACTGACTCAACCAATTGAACATTGCTTGGTGGCAACCAAAGACATTCGTCTTGAGAACATCAAAACGCTTTACTCTCATCCACAACCACACCAACAATGCAGCGAGTTCCTGAGTCGCATGAAAGGCGTGAAACTAGAATCTTGTGCAAGTACTGCAGATGCGATGCAAAAAGTGCAAGAGCTCAATCGTGATGATGTAGCGGCAATCGGTAATGCTTCAAGCGGTAAGCTTTATGGTCTACAAGCGATTCAGGGCAATATCGCAAACCAAACCGAAAACCACACACGCTTTATCGTAGTTGCGCGTAAACCAGTAGAAGTATCGACACAGATCCCTGCAAAAACCACACTGATCATGTCGACTTCTCAAGAAGCAGGCTCACTGGTTCAAACGCTATTGGTACTTCAACGTTACGGCATCAATATGACCAAACTAGAATCACGTCCAATCATGGGTAACCCATGGGAAGAAATGTTCTACGTTGACCTTGAATCTCATCTTGGTTCGAACGAAATGCAACAGGCAATTGATGAGCTAACTAAAATCACTAAGCACTTGAAAGTTCTAGGTTGTTATCCAAGTGAGAACGTGAAACCGACTCAAGTTAAACTGAGCTAAAAGACATCCGTAGGTAAAAAGATCATGGCAGGCCAAAAAGTCGTTATCGCATCACTTAACCCAGCGAAAATCAAAGCCGTAGAGAGTGCTTTTCACAGCGCTTTCCCTGAGCAGAAGTTTGAATTCATTGGGGTCAGCGTTCCAAGTGAAGTCGCAGATCAACCAATGACAAATGATGAAACGCACCTCGGAGCTCTGAATCGCGTTCGTAACGCTAAAGCCGAAATAACGAATGCCGATTTCTATGTCGGTTTAGAAGCAGGTATTGAAGGGAAAGTCACATTTGCTTGGATGGTGATTGAATCTGATACGCATCGCGGGGAATCTCGCTCTGCAAGCTTGATGTTGCCACCAGAAGTACTACAGAAGCTTAAATATGCCAATGAACTTGGTGATGTGATGGATGAAGTGTTTGGTACCGACAACATCAAACAGAAAGGTGGTGCAATTGGGTTGCTAACTCAAAACCAACTGACTCGTAGCTCGGTGTATCATCAAGCTTTGATTCTGGCGTTGATTCCATTTACGAATCCCGAGCACTTCCCTGCGAATTTATAACTGCTTTTGGACTCATGGCTAAATAATACACGAATTAAAAAGGGCGGTTTTTCCGCCCTTTTTACTGTCTATGATATAGAAACTCAAACGACCTTACTGAGCACCTTGCTCGAGCAACGTCTTGAGTTTGTCCTTATCGATTTCCGACTTTGACTTCAACTCATTTGAGCCGCGAGTGATAGTTGCTATGCCAACACCCAGCATTTGACTGATTTGACGTTGAGAAAGCTCACCTTTCAGCAATTCATTCAGAATGTTCACACGTGCGGTGAGTGATTCTCTCTCATCCGGTGTCATTAGCATGGTCAACAACATCTCATGTTGCTGGTTATCCACACTTGAGCGGATCAATTCAACAATCTGCTGCCAGTCTTTGTACTCAGGTTCGTGTGACATCAAGTTACCTCACTCAATACTTGGTATTGATCTCATTTGGGGTCAAGAACGCACCATCGACACCTAAAAGGTCACGGTAATACGTTTCAAACATCAAAATGTTCTGCACATAACCGCGAGTCTCTTTAAACGGAATCGCTTCAATAAAGGAATAAGCGTCCACTTTTCCTTGGGTTCGCTCTCGCCACGTTTTTACTCGGTTAGGTCCTGCATTATAAGCGGCGAGCGCAAAAATACGATTATTATCGTAATCCTCCATTAACCCTTGTAAGTAATGACTACCGATTTCAATATTCTTACCTACATTGTACAAGTCTTCCGTGCCTTGGTATTTAAGCTTATATTTACGAGCAGTGTACTTCGCGGTTGCAGGCATAATTTGCATCAAGCCACGAGCGCCAACGGGTGAGCGAGCCTCAGAGTCCAGTGCACTTTCTTGTCGAGCCAAAGACATCATAGTAATAGGATCGATGTTATGTTTCTCGGCATAGAAATTAAACCACCAGCGGTGAGCGACAGGAAAACGCAGAGGAATGTTGTCCCACATTTTAGCTTGAATACTCGCTGTTACCGTTAAATTATGCCAACGTTTAGAAGCAGCATAAGCCGCCAACATCTTTTTCTCTTCTTTACCAACACGACGCAGCAAATGTGCCCATTCACTTTTGGCAGCAGCAATTTTGTCGGTTTCAATCAACTCTTCAATTCGCACTAACGATTTTTGGTAAGGTTGAACCACCTTTTTATCGAGCTTCACGCTACTCGATGGATACTTAATCGACTGACCAATCGCATTCGCTGCAGCAACACTATAAAAATTCCGTTGACCCGCCAATTTAGCCAAGCGCTGTTTGCCCGCGACTTTATCACCCAACGCCATCTCACTGCGTCCTAACCAGTATTGCCACCGAAGCGTCGCTTGTTCTTTTTCATTTAAAACTGCAATCCACTTCTGTACCCCTTTCCAATCACCATTTTGAATCGATAAACGAATGCGGCTTTCAATCAAGGGTAAATTCTTACTCGATCTCGTCTTATCATCACGCCATTGAGCCAACGAATCTGACTCGGTACGAATCAAACGAATCGCAATATAGTCAGCTAATGCTTGTGCTTTCTCTGGTGAAAACTTCTGTCCTTTCACAACGATTGCGTAAGCGTCTTGCGCCTTTTTTGTATCCTTACGCGCTAGTTTTTCTAACGCGAATTCACTTTGAGCACGGTTGAAATCATTAGCAGGTTGTTTCTTAGCAAATGCAGCGACCGTTTCTGGTTTATCAAACAGTGCCTTCATCGCTTTGGCTTGCTGCTGCGCCTTGCTTGATTTAGGCAGTTTTTGTAGGTAACTCAATAAACCACCGTTACGCGCATCAAACGCCAGCAACATGCGTTGTAAGATAAGTTCATCAGAGCGCTCACCCGCTTTATCCCACGCAGAGAATAATGGGTCACACTCATCTGCAATGCTGCTGCCACGCAACCACATGTGTTCTGCACCTTTGAACGCAGCCACTTGTTTGCCTTGATTTAATTGGGCGACGTAAAAAATACATTGATAGCGCTCACCACTTGGTTCCACTCTCTGAAACTCAGTAATGGTTTTCCAATCTTTCTGACGATAAAGGTTATCTAAGTAAGGGGCACGAATTCGACGCGAGAATGGAAAAGCCTCATGGTCTTTAATAAATTCGTCTACCTGTTGTGGAGGCTTACTCGATAATTGCCTCAGAAACACCCGATAATCCACATAAGGAGTCAGTGGATAGTTGGCGATTTTTGAACGGATAGATAAGTAACCATCAATGTCATTCTTATCTAATAGGTCTTGAGCTTGTTCATAGACCTGGCGCTGCTTTTCTAAACTCAGCGCAGCGTTTGCTGATACGCTAACCGCACATAAAGCGGCTGCATAACATACTCTTTTAGCCAATTCAGATACGTTGAATCTCATGTGCGTCATTTTCCTCAGACGTTTATCACTCCATGCCTTACTAATGAAGAATACAAAGCGTAGTAAGTCATAAAGCATATGCATCTATTTACACCGTATTAAGTTCTCATTGTAAAGCGACTTGATGTAATAAATGTTGTACTCGTGAAACTTTAGAACCCTTAAAGACAAATAGATTCCCAACAATCCATTCTTCCTGATGAATCGCAGCACATTGAATTAAGGGTGAACAAGAAAAGTGTATACCCTAAAGTTGTGAGTTTCCGGTCAGCAATGAAGAAGAAATCACATGAGCGGCGAATTTCTTGCAATGCGGTAACAAAACTCAAGGAGTTGGTATAAAATAGACGCTTTGAATGACAGTTAATTTAGGAACGATCGGCAATGGCTGAATACGTATATACCATGTCGCGGGTGAGCAAAATCGTGCCACCTAAGCGTCAAATTCTTAAAGACATCTCTCTAAGCTTCTTCCCAGGTGCAAAAATCGGTGTTCTAGGTCTGAACGGTGCGGGTAAATCAACTCTGCTACGTATCATGGCGGGCATCGATACTGATATCGATGGTGAAGCACGTCCACAACCTGGTCTAAACGTAGGTTACCTACCTCAGGAGCCAGTACTAGACGAATCAAAAACCGTTCGTGAAGTGGTTGAAGAAGCGGTATCTGATGTTGCAGACGCGCTGAAGCGTTTGGATGCGGTATATGCTGCGTATGCAGAACCAGACGCAGACTTCGATGCACTTGCAAAAGAGCAAGGCGAACTAGAAGCGCTAATTCAAGCGAAAGACGGTCATAACCTAGACAACGCGCTAGAGCGTGCGGCAGATGCACTTCGTCTACCTGAGTGGGATCAAAAGATTGCAAACCTATCTGGTGGTGAACGTCGCCGTGTTGCTATCTGTCGCCTTCTTCTAGAGAAGCCAGACATGCTACTACTAGACGAACCAACCAACCACTTGGATGCTGAGTCTGTTGCATGGCTAGAGCGCTTCCTAGTTGATTACACAGGCACTGTAGTTGCGATTACCCACGACCGTTACTTCCTAGATAACGCTGCGGGTTGGATCCTAGAACTTGACCGTGGTGAAGGTATTCCATGGGAAGGTAACTACACGTCTTGGCTAGAGCAAAAAGATGCACGTCTACAACAAGAAGCATCTCAAGAAAAAGCTCGTCAAAAGACCATTGAGAAAGAACTTGAATGGGTTCGTCAAAACCCTAAAGGTCGTCAAGCGAAGTCTAAAGCACGTATGGCGCGCTTTGAAGAGCTGCAAAACACTGACCACCAAAAACGTAACGAAACCAACGAGCTGTTCATCCCACCGGGTGAGCGTCTAGGTGATAAAGTTATCGAAGTGAACAACCTGACGAAATCATTCGACGGTCGCGTTCTTATTGATGACCTATCATTCAGCATGCCTAAGGGTGCAATCGTAGGTATTATCGGTGCCAACGGTGCTGGTAAATCGACCCTATTCAAGATGCTAAGCGGCACAGAACAGCCTGATTCAGGTACGATTGAGCTAGGTGAAACCGTGAAGCTAGCGTCTGTTGAGCAGTTCCGCGACTCAATGAACGACAAGAACACCGTATTTCAAGAAATTTCTGAAGGTGCTGATATCATCAAGATCAACAACTTCGAAATTCCTGCACGTGCTTACTGTTCTCGCTTCAACTTCAAAGGTTCAGATCAACAGAAGATTATCGGCGAACTGTCTGGTGGTGAGCGTAACCGTGTACACCTTGCTAAGCTTCTTAAAGCTGGCGGTAACGTACTATTACTCGATGAGCCAACCAACGACCTTGACGTTGAAACACTACGTGCGCTAGAAGAAGCTCTACTAGAGTTCCCTGGCTGTGCAATGGTTATCTCGCACGACCGCTGGTTCCTAGACCGTATCGCGACACACATCATCGACTACCGCGATGAAGGTCAAGTTAACTTCTACGAAGGTAACTATAACGAGTACATGGAATGGCTGAAGAAGACGCTTGGTCCTGAAGCGGCTGAGCCACACCGTATAAAATACAAGCGCGTATCGAAGTAATTTCGACCGCAGGTTGATGTGCGGTATTTCACCTTACATCTCACCTTTGCTTGTAATTCGTACAAAGGTCGCTATCATAGCGACCTTTGTTGTATGTGTTGCATAAATAGCTCAAATGCCCTTGTAGCATGTAAAGAGCCTAACCTTTAGCCAGCATAACTCTGTAGCATTTTCGACATTTCAAACACAAAAATCGAACATTTTTTGTTCTATTTGGTATAGTCTTGCCATTGTTTGACACTTTACGAGAAAGCTCTATGACGGAAAGACGACGCTTTTCACGCATCATCTACCAAGTACCAGCCTTAATTGAACAGAGAGATTTGGTAATACCAGCTACCATTCAAGACCTTTCTTTACATGGCTTGTTATTAAAAGCTGAAGATGCAAAAAAACTGAATTTATTACAGCCCGTAGAAGTCGGTTTTTCGTTTATTCAATCAGAGCAAACCATGCGATTAAATGCTGACGTCATTTCAATTGCAGACAATGAAGTTCGGCTAAAGATCAGCAACATAGACATCGACAGTATTAGCCAATTAAAACGATTCATAGAATTGAATGTAGGCAATAACGAGCTCCTAAATCGAGAGTTAGAACACCTTTCGGATTTAGGGGAAGAATAAACTGAACGCCTGCTTTAGTAACAATAATCATGTCTAGAAAAATCATCATGCAGATCCCAACCAAAGATGGGAATCAGCAATTTCATTTGGGTCGCCTTTCGATCCTAACCATTTGCGCATCGGTCATTGCGCTACCGGCTGTCATTGGTGGTGCTTGGTATATGAACCAAAAACAGGTTCATGACGCACAAACATTAAACCAGACCATCGCAAAGCTTGAGAGCGAGAAAGCACAAATCGCTGCATTGTACGAAGAGCAGTTGGACACCAACCATTCATTATCTCAGTCTCTGACGGACAAAAATAACCAAATACAACTTCTCGGGAAACGCGTATTTGATGTTGAATCCGTACTCGGCTTGGCAGATGAAGAGTTAATAGGTGAAGAAAGCAATCTCGCGTTAGAAGAGCGGATCGATGCAGCTGCGATAGACTCAGCGGTCAGAGCCACCATGTTTCGCTTGATACCAAACGACAGCCCGATGACCTACCAACGTATTTCATCTTCATATGGCAGTCGTATTAACCCTATTTCTGGTAAACGTCATGTTCACACCGGTATCGATCTCACCTGCAAACGCGGTGAAGAGATCCTGGCTCCAGCCGATGGGGTTGTGGAGACAGTACGACCAAGTAACAGAGGTTACGGCAACTACCTAACTCTGCGTCACTCTTTTGGTTTCTCGAGCTCTTTTGCCCACTTAAACCGTTTTAAAGTGAAAAGTGGTCAGTTCGTAAGTAAAGGTGATGTGATTGCACAATGTGGTAATTCAGGCAACTCAACTGGACCACACTTACATTATGAGGTGCGCTTCTTAGGTCGTGCGTTGAACCCTCAATATCTGATGGATTGGACACCAGAAAACTTCAACTACGCATTCGAGAAAGAGAAAAAGGTGAAATGGGGACCATTGGTTCAATTGATTGATAATGTCGTTCGTCTGCAAATCAATCTGACTAACTCACCTTACCGTGATACTAGCATCAGCACCGTATCAAGCGAAGATAAGACAGGAACCGCAACCAACTAAGGTTTTGCGCTCCTTTTCTTCACTTCACATATAAAATGAGCAGCCTCAGGGCTGCTCATTTTATCTATCAAGTCGGTGTTTATCCACGATGGATATTGTCATTCGCTTGTTTTAGCAGATTCTGACTCTCGTTCATAAATTGTTGAGAGTACTCACCAAACCAATCACTGACTTGTTCAAAGCTTTCAACAAATTCCGCTTTGTCTTTGCTATCCAAAATGCTCAGCGCCTCACCAAAACGTTGGTGGAATCGCTTAATCATATCGATGTTCTCTTGCGACGAGAGAATAATGTCACCGTAGAGGTTTGGATCTTGACCAAACAAACGCCCTACCATCGCTAACTCCAAGCGGTAAATTGGTGAGCTCAACTTTAACAACTGTTCAATGTTTGGATTCTCTTTACTTAGGTGCATACCGTAAGCAAACGAAGTGAAGTGACGCAGCGCCTGAATCAATGTCATGCCATGATCGTGCTCTTGCGCATCAATTTGGCACAGGCTTGCGCCCCAAATCCCAAACTGTTGCAATAGCCATTGGTATTGTTCGTTACCACGACCATCACAGTACACAATTACCTGTTTCGCTAAGCTTGGTACATCTGGACCAAACATAGGGTGTAAACCAACAACCGGACCTTGGTGCACATTCAACATTGCTTGCAATGGCTTAGACTTGATGGAAGTCAGGTCACAAAGAATGCAGTCTTTTGGTAGATTGCCTAGCTTTTCAATCACACCTTCTGTCAGGTGAATCGGAACAGTAACCACCACCAGCCCAGCATCTTCCAAGATGTCGTCTGCATGATCCCAGTCTTTACTGCCCAGTACTTTAACTTGGTAACCAGAAAGCTTAAACATTCGACCAAACAGACCACCTAACTGACCATTACCACCAATAATAACCACTGAGCGCAATTCTGGGTTCAAACACTTAAAACCGGAATCTTTCTCGCTGGCATAAGACTCACGCATTGTTCGACGAAGAATGTCTTCAATCAGTTGTGGAGGAATCCCCATTTTTTCAGCTTCAGCTCGTCGTGATGCCAGCATTGCCGCCTCACGATCTGGGGCATAAATTGGCAAACCGTGTTCGCTTTTTACTTCCCCTACTTTCTCTACTAGAGCCAAACGCTGAGCTAATAGCTCCAACATTTGCTTGTCGACTGCATCAATCTGATCGCGCAATGCGTTAAGTTCAACTGCCATTGATGTTCCTTAAATCCCGTGTTGTTAGCCTTTTAGACGATTCTCTAAGAAAGGCACCAGCTCTTCGTGTGCATGACGTAATAGTGCCTCAGTTGAATCCCAATTGATACATGCGTCGGTGATCGATACGCCGTATTTCATCTCTTCGAGTGGCAGGTCAGAAGATTGATTACCTTCATTGATATGGCTCTCAATCATCAAGCCAATGATTGACTTGTTTCCTTCACGGATTTGATGAATCACATCTTCTGCGACCAATGGCTGACGACGGTAATCTTTACGCGAGTTCGCATGGCTACAGTCCACCATCAGCGAAGCATCGAGACCAGACTTCGCCATCTCTTGCTCACATTCAGTCACTGATACTGAATCGTAGTTGGTTTGCTTACCTCCACGTAAAATGACATGACCATTTGGGTTGCCTTGTGTCGTTAGCAGTGCCACTTGGCCTTCACGGTTAATTCCCATGAAACGATGACTAGAAGAAGCCGCTTGCATCGCGTTAACAGCAGTTGCCAAGCTACCATCCGTACCATTCTTAAAACCAATAGGCATAGAAAGACCACTTGCCATCTCGCGGTGAGTTTGTGACTCCGTAGTGCGAGCACCGATCGCCGCCCAGCTAAAAGTATCCGCAAGGTATTGTGGGCTGATTGGATCAAGAGCTTCTGTTGCTAGCGGGATTTCCATCTCTGCCAATTCAACCAGCAGTTCACGACCAACATGCAAACCATGTTCAATGTCGAAGCTACCATCTAGGTGTGGGTCATTGATCAAACCTTTCCAACCAACCGTGGTTCGAGGTTTTTCAAAGTAAACACGCATTACAATATACAGTTGGTCGCTTAGTTGTTCTGAAAGGGCTTTTAGGCGCTTAGCGTAGTCCTTCGCTGCCTCTACGTCATGAATAGAACATGGTCCACATACAACAAGCAGACGATGATCTTTCTTGTGAATGATGTCAGCGATGGTTTGACGAGACTCTTGAATGAAACGACGTGCCTTTTCACTCAAAGGAAGCTTAACTTTTAGCTCCTCAGGCGTGATCAGTACTTGTTCTTCGCTGATGTTGATGTTGCTCAATTCACTTCTTTGCATAACTTTGACCTGTATATTTTTGTTTACACCCAACCAATTCCTTGGTGAGACAAGTAAGCTTTATCGACAAGATAACAGGCTATAAAAGAAATACAAGCGTACACAATAAAAAACATTTAGTGTAAATTTAAATTTACACGCAAAGAAAAAGCCGAAATGCAGGGCACTTCGGCTTAAAATAGGTGTTTTCGACAGTTTACGTATCCCCCCAAGTAAACCAATACTCAAGGTTTACATGGCTAACCAATCAATCGCTTCATGGCTTCAGTAGCGTCTTTCCACTCTTGAGACAACTTTAACTCGCTTAGTGTAAAGTTTTGTTTTTTCAGCAAGGCATCAGCAAGAGGAACGGAAGTAATTGGCAGGTTATCGAGTACTTCCACTTGTGCATCGCGCTTGTTACAAACTAATAGCATGTCACAACCTGCTTTTAATGCCTGTATGCCTCGCTGGGCAGGACCACCCATAATTGCGGCACCTTCCATGGTCAAATCATCAGAGAAGATCAAACCCTTAAAACCAAGTTGTTGGCGCAAGATTTTTTTTAACCAGTACTCTGAACCACTTGCAGGTTGATCATCATAATTGGGGAAAATGACATGAGCAGGCATCATCGCATCTAAGATGCCGGAATCGATTTGCGCTTTGAAAATAGCCATATCTTGCTCAAAGATATCACTGCGCTCATCGTACGGAGTCTCTAGATGTGAATCAGCAATCACACCGCCATGACCAGGAAAGTGCTTACCTGTTGTTGCCATACCGACACTCTTCATGCCATGCATGTAAGCAGAACTGTGACGCAAAATTGTGTCCATATCCTCACCAAAAGCTCGACTGCCGATCGCTTTACACTGATGGCCTTTATCCAGCACAGGCGCGAAACTTAGGTCAATGTCATGAGCTATCAGCTCTGCGGCCATCAACCAACCACCCATGCGTGCCAGTTCCTCACTATTTTGGTGCTTGGCATATTCGTCAGCCGCTGGAATGAGAGAGAAGCCTTCACGGAAACGCTGAACGCGCCCGCCCTCTTGGTCAACACCAATCAAAATCGGACGTTTCGCCGCTTTACGGATAGACTGGGTAAGAGCTTGAAGCTGCTTGCTGTCGTGGTAGTTACGTGTAAATAAAATCAAACCACCAACCGTTGGATGTTCCAAAATTTCTCTGTCTTCTGCAGTCAGTTCGTAGCCTGCAACATCAACCCATAACGGTCCCATTGTTTCTCCTCAAAATCGGCTGAATATCTCGTATTCGATGAGGTTATTCGCTTCAGAATTGCTTTACAATAAGTGAATCGAAGAATTGACGGAATCGGCTGTGAATCTTAACAATCTGTACATTGGCGTAATGTCTGGAACCAGCATGGACGGTGTGGATACGGCACTGGTAGAAATTGAAAATGACCATGTTTGCCTAATTGCGCACGATGATTACCCAATGCCGCCTCACATTAAACAAATGCTTCTGTCGATTTGCACAGGACAAGACACTAACCTGAAAGCACTTGGCGAACTGGACCACCAACTCGGGCATTTGTTTGCCGATGCCGTATTACAACTACTGAATAAATCTGGCTATTCCGCTGAGCAAGTCCGAGCCATTGGCAATCATGGTCAAACCGTTTTCCACCAGCCAACTGGCGATCTGCCCTTCACTACTCAACTGGGTGATGCCAACATCATTGCGGTCAAAACCGGTATTGATACCGTGGCAGATTTTCGACGCAAAGACATGGCGCTAGGTGGACAAGGTGCACCACTTGTTCCTGCGTTTCACAAAAGTATCTTTGCGATGCAAGACTCCACAACGGTAGTGCTTAACATCGGTGGTATTGCCAATATCTCTGTATTACATCCCGAACAGCCGGTGATTGGTTATGACACCGGTCCAGGTAATATGTTGATGGACGCATGGTGTGAGCAGAATACTGGACAAGGCTTCGACAAAGACGCCCAATTTGCTCTGCAAGGTAAGATCAATGCAGCTTTACTGGCTCAACTGTTGGAGGCTCCTTATCTTGCGATGCCACCGCCTAAAAGCACAGGGCGAGAACTGTTCAATATCGATTGGTTACATCAACAGCTAACGGATCACCGTGTCTCTGTACAAGATGTGCAACGCACACTTTGCGAATACTCGGCAATGACCATTGCTGTCGAAGTGGAAAAGTTCACTCATGGTCAAAAGCCTCAGCTTTTAGTGTGTGGTGGTGGAGCAAGAAACCCACTATTGATGCAACGTTTGGCAGCCCTTCTCCCTCAGTGGCAAGTCGCAACAACCAACGACAAGGGTGTCGACGGAGACTATATGGAAGCCATGGCTTTTGCTTGGCTTGCACAGCGCCACGTTCATGGATTGCCAAGCAACTTGCCAGAAGTGACAGGGGCAAGTCGTCTTGCTTCACTCGGTGTGCTCTATCCTAAAAACTAAATGAGTTGTTCTAAATACAGCTTAAAGATGAAACGAATTCAGTATTCAAAAGGCTTAAATCACTATGACAAATGACGCGCTTATTGCCGCTCTCGCTCACCTTGTTTCAGAAGGTCGCAACCCAGATACGATGGACATCGACTTATTACCATCTCTGGATATTGTTCAGCGTCTTAATCAACAAGACAAACTCGTTCCACTTGCCGTTGAGAAAGCGTTGCCGGAGATCGCCCTCGCGGTAGATAAAATCACCGACGCATTTAAGGTAGGCGGTCGTTTGGTTTACATGGGCGCAGGCACCAGTGGTCGTTTAGGGGTGCTTGATGCATCAGAATGCCCACCAACATTTGGTGTGTCTGACAAGATGGTGGTTGGCTTGATTGCAGGTGGTCCAGAAGCCATCCTCAAAGCGAAAGAAGGCGCAGAAGACTCTCCAATTTTAGGTGAACAAGATTTGAAAGACATCGAGTTCACTCATCATGATGTCGTGGTCGGCATCGCCGCTAGTGGACGCACACCTTACGTGATTGGTGGTTTGGAGTACGCCAACGAGATAGGGGCGACGACAGTGGCACTGTCTTGTAACCCAGACTCACCAATTGCAGAGATCGCTAGCATCGCCATTTGTCCTGTCGTAGGTCCTGAAGCTTTAACCGGTTCAACACGTTTAAAATCAGGAACCGCGCAGAAGCTGGTTCTGAATATGCTGACCACAGCGAGCATGATCCGTTTAGGTAAGAGTTATCAAAACCTGATGGTCGACGTGAAAGCGACCAACAACAAACTGGTAGCGCGCGCCGCACGCATCGTTATGCAAGCGACCGATTGCAACAAAGAACAAGCAACCGAAGTACTTAAGCAAACAGACTATGAAGTAAAACTGGCGATCTTGATGATCCTGACCGATCTTGATATCGATTCAGCTCGTGCGCATCTGCATCATCAAGATGGCTTCTTACGTAAAGCCGTTGAAAGTCACCAGCCAAAATGACGGGTGAGATGGTTAACCAGATTGACCAACACAAGAAAAACAAAAAGGAGACCTCAAGGTCTCCTTTCTTATTCTGATATCAAGAATCAGTCTTCATATAGCCACTCATCAAATTCTTGGTTAAGCTTGTCATTCGCTTTGCGCTTGATTTGATCAGGATTCGTCATGTTTTTCACACGGTCGACCTTATTGGTGTACTTGCTAGTGGTATTGTTTACCTTGCGCTTAACCTGGTTCTCCACATAAATGCCATCGGTGATCTCTTTGATATTACGCTTAGTGTGATTGATGGTGTTGGTTATATGATGCTTGTCATGGTCATACTTTCGCTTCATCTTGATCGACTCTTTCAATACATTGGTTGCGCCAACGGTCAAAGGGAACAGTGCTAATACGACCAAAAAGACTTTTTTCATGCTTCTATTTCACTTCTGATTGAATCTAATCATATCAGTACATCAAAGCGATAAAATTCAAATGTCAGAAGATTAACAGGGCAAATTGCTGTCTTGATTATGAAACAGAACTAGTTACTGTATTCGTTCCAACCGCGTTGCCATTCCATTCGAAACTTCTGCGCTTGTGGTGTGCCTTCGCATACACCTTCATAGTACTGACCAGACAATCCCATCTGGTAAGCGAAATCAGGATTACAGTATTCCGTCACCCCTTCGAGATAACCTTGGTCGTAGTCACCTTGCTTAGCATTACCGAGTTGATTGAGTTCTTTCACCGTACGAGAAGTATGCCCTGCAATGCCATCTTGATAACCGATCTGATACCAATCACCAGATTGCGCTAATTCTTCCGTGGTCGCCGCACAGCCTGCCAATAAAGCCAGCGCCAAACCTAACGTTGCCTTTTTCATGATTCTTCCTTAACTAGTTGTTTTCCAAACAAGCTTACCACTAAAGCCCGTGATGTGCCGCTTATCTGTCGATTTCGCCACTTAACTCTTGAGGTAACCACTTACCCTTAATCACAGCCACTCAATGGTGAATAGAACCACTTAGCCTATCGTGCTACCACTAAGCAAACGATAAAACCACTTAATCTTTATATCGACCACTCGCTTCTCTATTCGACCACTCATCCACTGAGCGAATGCACTTAACAAAAGAGGCGAATACCATACATCCTGAGCTTAAAAAATTACCCTACCTAATAAACCAAGGACAATTGCTATGATGTGGTTTCTAACCTGTGTCGCAGCCCTTATCGGCGGATACTTCATCTACGGTGCTTTCGTTGAGAAAGTTTTCGGTATCAATGAGAATCGCCAAACTCCTGCCCATACAAAAACCGACGGTGTTGACTACGTTCCAATGTCAACCAAACGCGTTTACCTTGTTCAACTACTCAACATTGCTGGTGTTGGTCCTATTTTCGGTCCAATCATGGGTGCCCTATACGGTCCTGCCGCTATGTTGTGGATTGTTGTAGGTTGTATCTTTGCAGGTGCAGTACACGATTACTTCTCAGGCATGCTTTCTGTTCGTAATGGTGGTGCATCAGTACCAACGATTACAGGTCGCTACCTAGGTAATGGCGCAAAACACTTTATGAACATCTTTGCCATTGTCCTGCTGCTTCTTGTTGGTGTGGTATTCGTATCTGCGCCTGCTGGCATGATCACGAACCTAATTAACGACCAAACTAGCCTAAACGTCAGCATGACAACGATGGTTGTATTGATTTTCGCTTACTACATCATCGCTACAATTGTTCCAGTTGATAAAATCATTGGTCGCTTCTACCCACTGTTTGGCGCACTACTGATCTTCATGTCTGTTGGTCTGATGACAGCTGTCGCGTTTTCTAGCGAACACACAGTGATGGGTGATTTCCAAGTAAGCGATATGTTCACTAACTTGAACCCTAACGACATGCCTCTATGGCCAGCGCTGTTTATCACTATCGCATGTGGCGCTATCTCTGGCTTCCACGCAACTCAGTCACCACTGATGGCTCGTTGTATGGAAAACGAGAAAAATGGTCGCTTCGTTTTCTACGGTGCGATGATTGGTGAAGGTGTTATCGCGTTAATCTGGTGTGCTATCGCTCTGTCTTTCTTCGGTACGCTTGACGGTCTTGCAGAAGCAGTGAAAAACGGCGGTCCTGGTAACGTGGTATACAGTGCTTCATTTGGTCTACTAGGTGTATTCGGTGGTGTGATTGCCTTCCTAGGTGTTGTAATTCTGCCAATCACATCAGGTGACACAGCATTCCGCTCTAGCCGTCTGATTCTTGCTGAATACTTCGGTATGGAACAAAAAACACTACGTAACCGCCTTCTAATGGCTGTACCACTATTCGTTATCGGTGGCGTTTTGACTCAAGTAGATTTCGGTATCATTTGGCGCTACTTCGGCTTCGCAAACCAAACAACAGCAGTAATGATGCTTTGGACTGCATCGGCTTACCTACTGCGCCATAACAAGTTCCACTGGATCACGACTGTTCCAGCGGTCTTCATGACAACCGTGTGTGTTACGTTCATTCTAAACAACAGTACATTAGGCTTTGGCCTGCCAATGCAAATCTCGACCATCGCAGGTATTCTGTTCTCACTAGCCGCTGCTGGCTACGTAATTAAAATCTCTAAAGGTAAAGGTGAGACTGAGCTTGCTGACGAAGAGAAACCACAAGCTGCTTCAGAAACTGCATAATGAATACCTTCGCTTGCTAACCGATTCATTATCAATGACTGGATAAAACCAAGAGCCTGCCCACCGCAGGCTCTTTTTGTTTCTCTTCTACGTTACAATAACAACATCATTTTTAGGTTAGGTTCGCTATGGAACTGGTCATCTCCCTTTTACAACAAATGTGTGTTTACTTAGTGCTGGCTTACATGCTGAGTAAAACGCCGATCATTTTGCCCCTGCTGAGTATCTCCTCTCGCCTCAGTCATCGGCTCATTTGTTATGTACTCTTCTCTGGCTTTTGTATTCTCGGCACCTACTTCGGCTTGCATATTAACGATGCTATCGCCAATACGCGTGCCATTGGTGCTGTGATGGGTGGGTTGTTTGGTGGTCCTGTGGTCGGTTTTGCTGTGGGGTTAACCGGTGGTATTCACCGCTACACACTTGGCGGTTTTACCGATTTAGCCTGCGCAATTTCTACCACGGCTGAAGGCTTGATTGGCGGCTTGCTGCATGTCTACCTTATCAAGCGTAACAAGGGAGCCATGCTGTTCAATCCAAGCGTGGTATTCAGTGTCACTTTTGTAGCAGAAATTGTGCAGATGATTCTGTTACTCGCTGTAGCCAAACCTTTCGACCAAGCCTATGCGCTTGTCTCAGCGATTGCCGCTCCAATGATCATTGCTAACTCGGTTGGTGCGGCACTGTTTATGAGTATCCTGCAAGACCGTAAAACCATTTTCGAAAAATACTCAGCCACCTTCTCCCGCCGCGCATTAAGCATCGCCGATCGCTCAGTTGGTATTCTAAGTACCGGATTTAACAGTGAGAATGCAGACAAAATTGCCCGCATCATCTACGACGAAACCAAAGTAGGTGCCGTCGCGATCACCGACCAAGAAAAGATCCTAGCTTTCGTTGGTATCGGCGATGATCACCATAAGCCAAATACTCCTATTTCATCGCAAAGCACATTAGATTCGATGGAAAAGAACGACATCATCTACCTTGATGGTAGCGAACGACCGTATCAATGCTCATTAGCACAAGACTGTAAGTTGGGCTCTGCATTGATCATTCCTCTGCGTGCAGGCAAAGAGGTGGTGGGAACCATTAAGCTTTACGAACCAAAACGCAAACTGTTCTCTACTGCGAATATGTCAATGGCAGAAGGGATTGCTCAGCTTCTTTCAAGCCAAATCTTGTATGGTGATTATCAGCAGCAACAAACGCTACTGGCTCAGGCAGAAATCAAACTGCTGCATGCTCAGGTGAATCCACACTTCTTGTTCAACGCGTTAAATACCATTAGTGCCATCACTCGTCGTGATCCTGACAAAGCACGAGAACTGATCCAAAATCTGTCTCATTTCTTCCGCAGTAACTTAAAGCAGAACATCAATACAGTGACGCTAAAAGAAGAATTGGCGCACGTGAATTCCTACTTATCGATCGAAAAAGCACGTTTTACCGATCGCCTAGAAGTTGAGATTGATATTGAACCAGAATTACTGGATATCAAGCTGCCGAGTTTTACTCTTCAACCTCTGGTCGAAAATGCCATCAAGCATGGTGTTTCTAATATGTTAGAGGGAGGAAAAGTGAAGATTTATAGCCAAGCACACCCTCAAGGTGCGCTGATAACGGTTGAGGACAACGCAGGTAGTTATAAGCCGCCAAAAGAGAATCATTCTGGTTTGGGTATGGAAATCGTCGATAAGCGCTTGTCGAATCAATTTGGGCGTGATTCAGCGCTAAAAATTACCTCTCAGCAGCATCAATTTACTAAAATGAGTTTTATCATTCCCCACTCGCGATAAGCGCAATGAAAACGCACAAAAGGTAATCTTGGATGTTAACCGCCCTCGTCATTGATGATGAACAGTTTGCTCGTGAAGAGTTGGCAGAGCTATTGGATGAAACGGGTCAAATTGAGGTGATTGGCGACGCGTCAAACGCCATCATGGGACTGAAGAAAATCAATGAGCTGAAACCAGATGTGGTGTTTCTCGACATCCAAATGCCTCAGGTGACGGGCATTGAGCTGCTGGGAATGTTAGACCCAGAAACTATGCCTTACGTGGTGTTTGTGACAGCTTATGATCAATACGCTATTCAAGCCTTTGAAGACAATGCCTTCGATTATTTACTCAAGCCCGTTGATCCATGTCGTTTGACCAAAACCGCCAAACGCCTTAGCAAGGTGATGAGTCAATCTGTGCTCACTCAGCAACTGTCAGCCATCGCACCAGAAAACCTCGACCAAATTCCATGTATTGGGCACAACCGCATAGTGATCATGGCGACGGAGACAGTTGAGTGTGCTTACAGTGATATTAGCGGTGTACATGTGCGCTCCACCAGCCAAACCGCAAGTACTCAATTAACCCTGAAAACCTTGGAAGAGAAAACGCCACTGGTACGTTGTCATCGACAGTATCTCGTAAGTATTAAAGCCATCAGCGAGATTAAGCTATTAGAAAACGGGCTGGCAGAAATCATTACCAAAACAGGCTTTGAGATCCCCGTGAGCCGCCGCTATTTAAAAGTACTCAAAGAGCTACTCGGCATTAGTCATTAGGGTATATACCAAAATAACCCCGAAATGGCTGGGTATAAACCATCACGAGTAGATAGAAACCACACAATCAAAAAAGGCGACCTTCTGGTCGCCTTTTGCATATTTTCATCGCCTTAATCAACTTGCTTGATTTGTAGCTCTTTTGGTACTTCGAAGAACATGTTTTCTTCGCGACCAAGCACTTCATCTACGGCTTGCGCCCCAACCAACTCTTTGATGCGATCTAGGATTTGATTAACCAGCTCTTCAGGCGCAGATGCACCAGCAGTCACACCAACCTTGCCTTTACCTTCAAACCATTCAGGCTTAATGTCTTCAGGACAATCCGTTAGGTATCCTGGCGTACCTAGCTTTTCAGCGAGCTCTTTTAAGCGCGTTGAGTTTGATGAATTCTTGGAACCTACCACGACCATCACATCTACGTCAGCAGAAAGCTCACGCACAGCATCTTGACGGTTTTGCGTCGCGTAACAGATGTCATCTTTACGAGGACCTTGAATGTCTGGGAATACGCGGCGTAGCTCTTCAATTACGTCAGCGGTTTCATCAACAGACAGTGTCGTTTGGCTCACGTAGTGTAGATCAGATGGATCCTTTACGATCGCTTTTAGCTTCTCAACATCCGCAGGTGTTTCCACAAGGTACATACCGCCTGTATCACTGGAATACTGACCCATTGTGCCTTCCACCTCTGGATGACCAGCGTGACCGATCAATACCACTTCCATATTGCGACGGCTTGCACGTGCTACTTCCATATGTACTTTGGTTACCAGCGGACAGGTCGCATCAAACACAGTTAAATCACGAGACTTCGCTTCTTGGCGAACCGCTTGAGATACACCATGAGCGGAGAAAATCACAATGTTGTTGTCTGGCACTTCGTGCAGTTCTTCAACGAAGATAGCACCACGCTGTTTTAAACCTTCAACCACAAAGCGGTTGTGCACTACTTCATGTCGAACATAGATAGGTGGCTGATACATCTCTAGCGCACGTTCTACGATGCTAATCGCGCGGTCAACACCAGCACAGAAACCACGTGGGTTAGCTAACAGGATTTTCATTTCATTGCTCATGGAAGTTATCTTTTATTTGGTTCGCTATTCTACTGACAAAATTTCGACTTCGAAAGTCACGTCTTGTCCCGCGAGTGGATGGTTGAAGTCCACTGTTACTGAGTCGCCAGCAATCTCAGTAATGATGCCCGGGATTTCCATACCATCGGGACCACTGAACGCCATAATAGTGCCGACTTCAACTTCCGCTTCGCCCACAAATTTAGTGCGTTCCATATGGTGGATATGGTCTGGATTCGGCATGCCAAAAGCGTCAGCCGCTTTTAGTTCAATTGCCTTTTGTTCACCTACTTGCAAGCCTAATAGGCACTGCTCAAAGTTCTCACTTAAGCTGCCGTCGCCCATCACGAACTTAGCAGGCTTGCCCATGTTATGTGTGCTGTCCGCTACAGAGCCATCTTGCATTTTGATGGTGAAATGCAGTGTTACTGCTGAATCTTGATTTATTGTTGTCACGTTACTGCTTCCTTGTTCTTGGGTTTTCCAGCGCTCTATATGATCACTCACCGTGATTACTTTTATTGTACGAAGATACGCGGATTGCGCTCCAACATAATAAAAAGCGTCGTCCGAATCAACGGACGACGCTTAGGGTTATTCGATATATCGCAAAAGATTACTTGTCAGCATCCTTTTTGCGGAAGCCATCAAGAATGATCATTGCCGCACCAATACAGATAGTTGTATCTGCAAGGTTGAATGCAGGCCAATGGTAGTTCCCCCAGAAGAAGTCTAGGTAATCAACAACAAAGCCATGAACAACACGGTCAAACACGTTGCCCACTGCACCACCAATAATCAGTGCGTAAGCGATGTTGTTCCATTTTTCTTTCGCTGGAAGCTTGCTCATCCAGTAGGTCAAAAGACCTGTAACAACAAACGCGATACCTGTGAACAACCAGCGCTGCCAACCCGCTTGATCGCTCAAGAAGCTGAATGCTGCACCGTAGTTATGAACATAAAGTAGGTTGAAGAATGGCAGCACCTCAATTCGGTTTGCCCATCCGTAGCCCATGTTGTCCATCACCACCAATTTGATGCCAATATCTGCAATAAATACCAGAATTGCTAACCACAGCCAGCGAACTCCAGATTGCTTTAACGTCAGTGCTTTTTCACTCATTACTTTACCTACAAACAGCCCCAGTAAATACTGGGGCTGTTAATTTTAAAAAAAGTTCAGTTGTACTGGGTAATTACGCGAATTTACGTACTTCACCTTCGCCGTCAACGTTAGACACACAACGACCACAGATCTTCTCGTGACCTTCGATTGTGCCTACGTCTGGCGTGTGGTGCCAACAACGGTCACACTTCTCGCCTTCAGCGGCTGCCACTTCAACAAACAAGCCTTCGATATCTGTCGCTTGTGCTGCATCAGTCTTCTCACTTAGAGACTTAACTTTCGCAGCAGAAGTTAGTAGAACAAAGCGCAGTTCATCTTCTAGTTTGTTGATTTTCGCCGCTAGAGCGTCATCAGCAAATAGCGTCACTTCAGCTTGTAGTGCACCACCGATGGTTTTCTCTTTACGCGCATCTTCTAGAAGTTTGTTTACTGCACCACGAACCGCTTGGATCTCAGTCCAAAATTCGTTGTTCAGCTCTTCACCTTCAGCAAGACCGAATAGGCCATCGAACCACTCACCAGTGAATACAAACTTGTCGCGCTCGCCTGGCATTTCGTTCCAGATTTCATCTGCAGTGAACGACATGATTGGCGCCATCCAACGAACTAGCGCTTCTACGATGTAGTAAAGTGCAGTCTGACAGCTACGTTGAGCGTTACCGCCACGTTTTGCTGTGTACTGACGGTCTTTAATTACGTCTAGGTAGAAAGAACCCATTTCGATTGAACAGAATTGCATTAGACGCTGGGTCACACCGTGTGTGTTGTACTCTTCGTATGCTTTAACAATCTCTTCTTGTGCTGCTAGCGCACGACCAACTGCCCAGCGATCTAGCGCAACCATCTCTTCAACAGGAACGATGTCTGTTTCTGGGTTGAAGCCGCTCAGGTTAGCTAGGAAGAAACGCGCTGTGTTACGGATACGACGGTACGCATCTGCGCTACGTTTTAGGATTTCATCAGAAACCGCAACTTCACCAGTGTAGTCTGTTGAAGCAACCCATAGACGAAGAATGTCAGCACCTAGCTTATTAGTTACGTCTTTTGGCGCAACCACGTTACCGATAGATTTCGACATCTTACGACCGTGACCATCAACCACGAAACCGTGTGTCAGTACTTGTTTGTAAGGCGCTTCATCTTTCATCGCGATAGATGAAATTAGAGAAGACTGGAACCAACCGCGGTGTTGGTCAGAACCTTCTAGGTATAGGTCTGCACTGTTGCCGTTGTACTCTTCACGAGCATCAACAACAGAGAAGTGTGTTACACCAGAATCGAACCATACGTCTAGCGTATCTAGTACTTTTTCGTACTGGTCTGCTTCGTCACCTAGTAGTTCTGCTGAATCAACATCCCACCACGCTTGAATGCCTTTCTCTTCAACCAACAGAGCAACCTTCTCGATAAGCTCTAGTGTGTTTGGATGAAGTTCTGCTGTTTCTTTGTGAACGAACAGAGCAATTGGCACACCCCAAGTACGTTGACGAGAGATACACCACTCTGGGCGACCTTCGATCATACCTTCGATGCGGCTTTGACCCCATTCAGGCATCCACTCTACGTTCTTGATTGACTCTAGTGCTTTAGCACGTAGGCCAGCTTGGTCCATAGAAACGAACCATTGAGGCGTAGCACGAAAGATGATTGGAGTCTTATGACGCCAACAGTGTGGGTAGCTGTGCTCGTAAGCGTGGTGGTGTAGTAGTGCACCTTTTTCTTTCAGTACTTCTACTACTGCATCGTTCGCTTTAAATACGTGCTGACCAGCAAATAGCTCAGTGTCCGGTAGGTAAACGCCGTTTGAACCAACTGGGTTTGCTACTTCTAGGTTGTACTTGTTACCAACCGCGAAGTCTTCTTGACCGTGACCAGGAGCAGTGTGAACAACACCAGTACCTGAATCAGTTGTAACGTGATCACCAAGGATCGCCGGTACTGTGAAATCGTAGAATGGGTGTTGGAACTGAGAAAGCTCTAGATCCGCACCTTTTGCAAAGCCTAGGTTGTGGAAGTGCTCGATACCAGCACGATCCATTACGTCTTTCGCTAGCTCAGCAGCAACGATAATACGCTCAGCGTTGTCGCCTTCTGTTTGGATAAGTACGTATTCTAGATCATCACGTAGACATACTGCGCGGTTTGCAGGCAGCGTCCAAGGCGTTGTTGTCCAGATAACGATAGACACGTCACCTTGACCTTCATGACCTTCTGTCAGTTCAAACTTAGATAGCAGTGCCGCTTCGTCAGCCGCTTTAAAACGAACGTCGATAGATGGCGATACTTTATCTTTGTACTCAACTTCTGCTTCAGCAAGAGCTGAACCACAGTCTGTACACCAGTGAACTGGTTTAAAACCTTTCAGTAGGTGACCTTTGCTTGCGATCTTACCAAGAGCACGAATGATGTTCGCTTCAGTTGCGAAATCCATAGTGCGGTATGGCTTGTCCCACTCACCCATGATACCAAGACGCTTGAAGCTCTCTTTCTGACCTTCAACCTGACCGGCCGCGTACTCACGACATTTCTCGCGGAACTCAGCAGCTGTCACTTTTTGTCCTGGTTTGCCAACTTTCTTCTCTACCATCAATTCGATTGGTAGACCGTGACAGTCCCAGCCTGGGATGTAAGGTGCGTCAAAACCTGAAAGTGTTTTGGATTTAATAATAATGTCTTTAAGAATCTTGTTTAGTGCGTGACCAATGTGAATGTCACCGTTCGCGTAAGGAGGGCCATCGTGCAGTACGAATGACTTTTTGCCTTTCTTAGCTTTACGGATTTCACCGTAAAGATCTTCTTTGTACCAACGCTTAAGCATTTCTGGCTCACGATTGGCCAGGTTGCCGCGCATTGGAAACCCTGTTTCAGGTAAATTCAGGGTATCTTTATACTCACTCATCGATTCTTAATTCCGTTATATTGGGCGAAAATTAGACATTATGTTGCACGGTGGAATAAACCGCTCAACGCTTAAGCTGACGCAGCCACACCCTTGCTGCTTCAGCATCCAATTCGATTTGTTGTTTAAGTGCTTCAAACGACTCAAACTTTTGCTCATCTCGAAGTTTGTGCAAAAGTTCCACTTCTAGCTGCTTGCCATATAAATTAGCGTGAAAGTCGAATAAGTGTACTTCTAACTGCTGGCGAACACCATTTACTGTTGGTCGTTGACCAATATTAGCGACACCGCCAACTGGCTTATCTCCTAAGCCAAGCGCTTGAACAACATAAACTCCGGAAACCGGAGAAACACAGCGTTTCAAAGGAATATTTGCAGTAGGGAACCCAATGGTTCGACCTAGCTTTCTTCCATGAGAAACACGACCGCTGATACTGTAATCTCTTCCCAGCATCTCTTGCGCGGAATGCAAATCATCACGAGCCAGCGCTTTACGAATAGCCGTGCTACTCACTCGTAATTGCTGTAAACAAAAGCTTTGGGTACTCACGACTTCAAAGCCGTACTTTTTCCCCGCTTCTTGTAACATTGCAAAGTTTCCTGTTCGACCTTTGCCGAAACAGAAATCATCACCAATGACAAGAAACTTAACACCCAATCGACCAACCAACAAGTCACGGATAAACTCTTCCGCCGTTAGGTCAGCAAAATGACGATTGAAGTTAACACACAGCAGACGATCGATGTCGAGCTTACTCAGCTGAACAAACTTATCACGCAGTCGCGTTAACCTCGCAGGTGCCTTATCTCGAGCAAACAGCTCCATCGGCTGAGGTTCAAAGGTCATAACAACCGAAGGTAACGAAAGTTTCTCCGCTTGTTCAGACACTTGCTGCAATACTTGTTGATGACCTCTATGCACGCCATCGAAATTGCCAATAGTCAGCACGCACCCATGATGGTGCGACTTGATATTGTGAATGCCTTTAATCAGTTCCATTGGATACTGCTTTATGCCTCTGTTTTTACTTTGCACTGTGTGAAACTGACGGATTATATACCAATCAACCTTATTCTGTCCCAGCTTTTAGGTCTTTTAAACGTACACCGAGTAAAAACACGACGGCTAGGTAAACACCTGCACCAAGCGCAATCAGCATTCCTAATACGCCACTGCGATGAGCAAAGCTCCAATCTAACCATACCGACATGTCTTCTAGCTGCCACAAAATAGCCGCAACCATCGCAGCTCCCGCGATCATCAAACGTATAATAAAGAGGACTGTACGTTTGGTCACTTGGTACACACCTGCGATATGGAGACCGCGGTAGAGTAATGCCATATTTACAAAAGCAGAGAGCGCAGTCGCGATAGCCAGACCAACATAGCCATAGAAATAAGCAAAGATCGCATTGAATACCATGTTAGTTAGCATCGCAATGATGCCGTATTTCACTGGCGTTTTCGTGTCTTGACGAGAGTAGTAACCCGGAGCAAGAACTTTGATCAGCATAAAGTTAAGCAAGCCAGAAGCATACGCTAATAAAGAGAGAGAAGCTTGATGCACATCCTGCGGAGAAAACTCACCACGCATGAACAGCACCATTAACATCGGCTTCGCCAGTACCATTAAACCAAGCATTGCTGGGATTCCCAGTAAGGTCACCATACGAATGCCCCAATCCATGGTGTGTGCAAAGCCTTCACTGTGAGCATCTACGTGCTTACGTGATAACGCTGGGAGAATCACCGTCGCTATCGCAATACCAAACAGGCCTAACGGGAATTCCAACAATCGATCGGAATAGTACAACCAACTGATTGAACCGGTTTGTAGAAAACTGGCAATAAAAGTGTCAAACAGTAGATTGATTTGGCTTACAGACACACCAAATAAAGCAGGAATCATCAAGGTACGGATCTTCACCACCCCCGGATCGCGCCAACCCCATTTTGGCTTGACCATAACTCCCGCTTTAATAAGGAAAGGAATTTGAAATAAGAACTGAACCAACCCACCAAGAAAAACACCAATGGCAAGACCAATCTCGGGTTGTGATATCTGCGGAGAGATAAACCACGCCGCCAAAATGATCATCACATTGAGGAAGACGGGAGTAAAAGAAGAAACCGCAAACTTACCTAGTGTATTGAGAATGGCTCCCGATAAGGCAACAAAAGTGATGAACCATAAATAAGGAAAGGTAATCTTGAGCATTACGCTGGCAAGTTCAAACTTCTCAGCCGCGGGACCACCATGCATCCAGTCTAAAAACCAACCAAAACCAAATAAAGCAGTCACGACGCCAGAGCCAAGAACACCAAGAATGGTAACAATAGAGACAATCACACCCAATGTACCAGCAGCACGAGCAATCAACTCACGAGTTTTGTCCATGTCCCCTTGTGCGTGACTTTCAGTTAATACAGGAACGAAAGCTTGAGAAAATGCGCCTTCAGCAAACAAACGGCGTAAGAAATTAGGAATTTTATTGGCAAAGAAGAAGACGTCGGCACTCGCGCCTGCCCCCATCAAGTTTGCTACTACTACATCACGAACTAAACCTAGGACGCGCGAAATTAATGTCATGGCACTGACGATCATGCCAGACTTGAGCAGTCGTTTACTCACTGTAACCTCGGAATATCACCAAAAGATAGCCAACCCTATTCCTCTAAGCCTTTGAAAGCTACAAATGGGCGTTAAAAATATATCCGGTTATTGTTAGATCTAAGCGGATAATTATTAGCAATGGTCTAAAAATGCTGTTAGAATCCCGCCATCTTAACCGCGATAACCTTTCTTACCAAAACTTGTTTTGGCTTCGATGGGTTTTTGCACAAATCATTTGACATTTAGGCGCAAATGAGGGATAGTCCTCGCCCTTAAATTGTCACAGAACTAAGTTTTTGGGAGTTAGACCCTTGGCAAATAGTAAATCTGCTAAGAAGCGCGCTATCCAAGCTGAGAAACGTCGTCAGCACAATGCTAGCCGTCGCTCAATGATGCGTACTTACATGAAGAAAACTGTTGCTGCTATCGAAGCAGGCGACAAAGAAGCTGCAACTGCTGCATTCGCTGCAGTTACACCTATCCTAGACCGTATGGCGACTAAAGGCCTTATTCACAAGAATAAAGCAGCTCGTCATAAGTCTCGTTTCACTGCACAAATCAAAGCTCTATAATAGAGAATTGATTCTACAGTGAAGAAAAAACCGGCTAACGCCGGTTTTTTTATACCTAAAATTCAGCAAAGCTCGAATTCAAGACAATAAAAAAGCTGGCACTGCCAGCTTTTCTAATTTGTGACCTGTCATCACGCGGTTGCTTCTGCACAATAAAGACCATGAAGTGTTTGAATTAGCGCTTTCACTTCATCGCTCTTCAATGTGTAGTAGACCGTTTGTGCTTCTTTTCTTGTCGCAACTAACTCATCACGACGAAGCCACGCTAAGTGTTGAGACAATGCCGACTGGCTCAACTCTAGTTTTGCGCAAAGTTCCCCGACCGAAAGCTCTTGATTATGCAGCATGCAAAGGATTTGTAGGCGTCTCTCGTTTGCCATCGCCTTGAGCAGCACGACAGCCTTGGCGGAGTTTTTCTCCATTTCTTGTAGATTCATGCGTTGGACCTCTAGCTACAACTTACTTTTCCCAACCCTGGCCAGTTTGTTGTGTGTTACAGAATTTTATAATTTCGAGTTATAATTTTATCGATAGTAATCTATTTAATTGAGCAACGGAACGTGTTCATTCAAACATTTGGCTAAAATCTGCATCACATACGTTCTTAACCGCTGGATGTTGTATCATTCGTTCCGCAAAAATGACGTAGTACTCTTCTTTTAAGTCTTCAACGTGACCAATCAGTTGTAAGTTTCGGTCATCTTCAATCTCCGACATATAAACTGTTGGAGCCAAAAAGATCACATCATCGCGGTAGCGTGCAAAAGCTTTCATGAGTGCCACATCGTCAAACTCACCTAATACATCCGGTTGTAAGCCTTGGCGATCAAACCACTGCAATACTTTACGACCCATTGCCGTTCGGCTTGCCGGGATCAACAACTTTTTCTTCTCTAAGACTTCAGGAAAGCTCACTCCTGCGATTTCAGACGAAGCAAAAAAGCTCATACTACTTTCACCCAACTTCTTACTGTACAGACCCGGGCTTTGTGTCGAATCTACTGGGCAATCGGAAAGGATCATATCGAGTTTATGTTGTGACAAGCGCTCCAACAGCAACTCGTGTGTTGATTCATAACAACGTAAATGAATGCTGTTGTCTTCAGGAACTGTCGTCATCAAGACTTTGCTGACAAGACGTTTAGAAAGCGCATCGGCGACGCCGACTTCGAAAAGGATATTAGAGTGTTGGCTATAGTTAACAATATCGAGCATTTCGTAGCTCAAACCAAACATACGGTCGGCATACTTAAAAACTAACTGCCCAAGTTCTGTTGGTTCAACTGTACGTCCATTCCGTTTGGTCAACTTCCCCTTCATACGGTCTTCAAGTGCTTTAATTTGTCCGGTAACCGTTTGAGGCGTCAGGAATAACGCATCTGCTGCTTTTGTTACCGAGCCTTGTTTACACACCATCCAGAAGTAATAAAGGTGGTTGTAGTTTAAATGTGACATAGCCAATCCCTATAAAGAAGATGACACTTTTTATATCAAATGTGACACCGACAAACAATAAGTTCGACAAAACCTACATAAAGCTACAAAACATATGGTTTTACCGAAAATATAAGATTCACACTGTCATAAAACTTGAAGCCAAACGCACTTTTTTGATCTTACCCAGAAATAAACCCGCCGATCTATAAGCAATAAATACCCTTAATAATCAACACCTTAATTTGATGTGAAATTTTCTTCACGGATAACTATCAAAAAGAATAATAAAAATCCTCTATAGAAACCTAACTGTAATATTACTGAAATATTTCATCTCTAACATCGCCCTCAGTTTCAACAACAGACCAAATAAACGAACTGAAAGGTCCACGGAGAAAATTATGATGAACCAAGCTACTTCTACAGCAGCACCAATCTCGAGCACGACTCGCTGGTTACGCTGGGCTAACTTGGCATTCATGTTGTATCTGCTTCTTCTAGCAGTATCTATGGTTGGCAGCGGCTTCAAATGGGCGACTGGCGATCAAGCTAAAGTACTCTTTGAATTTGCGTCTCACCCAGTCGCAGGTCTAATGATCGGTTTGGTGGCTACGGCACTAATCCAATCTTCCAGTACCGTAACTTCTATTATTGTAGGTTTGGTTGCAGGTGGTCTACCTGTAGAAACCGCTATCCCTATGGTAATGGGTGCGAACATCGGTACAACCGTAACAAATACACTGGTTTCGCTTGGTCACGTTCGTTGTAAAGACGAATTCAAACGTGCATTCGCAAGCGCAACAATCCACGATTTCTTCAACTTACTTGCTGTACTGATCTTCCTACCACTGGAAATGATGTTCGGCATCCTAGAGAAAATCTCTCACTGGTTGGTGTCACCATTACTAAACACAGGTGATATGAGTATGAAAGGCTTTGATTTCATCAAGCCAATCACGAAACCAGTAGTAAGTGCAATCAAAGAGCCACTAGCAACATTTGGTGACACTATGGGTGGCGTAGCGCTAATCGCTCTAGGTATCGGTACTATCTTCGTAGCTATCACTGTTATGGGTAAGCTAATGAAGAGCCTAATGGTTGGTCGTGCACGTGACATCCTTAAGAACGCAATCGGTCGTGGTCCTATCCACGGTATCGTATCTGGCTCGGTAGTAACTGTTCTTGTTCAGTCTTCTTCTACGACAACAAGTCTAATGGTTCCACTTGTAGGCTCAGGTGTTCTAAAAGTACGTGACATCTACCCGTTCACTCTTGGTGCAAACATTGGTACATGTATCACGGCTCTACTAGCAGCAACAGCGGTATCTGGCGAGTTCGCAGTATTCGCACTACAAATTGCACTAGTACACCTAACGTTCAACATTCTGGCGACACTGTTCATCTTCGGTATCCCGTTCCTACGTGAGATTCCAGTGAAATGTGCAGAAGTGATTTCAGAAATGGCGATTAAGAACAAAGCAGTTGTAGCAGGTTACCTACTAGCAGTATTCATCGTGCTACCAGGTTCTATCCTTGCTCTGACTGCATAATAATAAGATTACCATCGCTTATTTAGGCTCCACTTCGGTGGAGCCTTTTTTCGTTTTGGGGAAGCAAGAAGCGCTCTCATTTCGTAATCACGCAGTAAACTGTGGTAAAAGAGATTCCCGACGACGTTCCTTCTTCGCTTTCGGAAATGACACCGTTTGATTTCAGAGTGATTGAACGTCATCCTCAAGAGCGCGGCACGAGCGAGTTGGGGATCTTTTATTCCCTCTCACGTCTCGAAGCGAAGCGTTCCTCAGGGCAAAGCCCGTTCCCTTCTTTCCCTGCCCTTCAGGCGTAAAAAAGCCGCCATGCAGGCGGCTTAGAAAACTCAACATACTCGTTAAACTGAGAACGGGTACTGAATTGGATCGTGATGCTCGTAACCTTCTACCCAGAAGTCATCTAAGGTTACCCATGTTTCTAAATCTTCTAGCGATTTAATTTCTGGGTTGATGTGGAAAGTTGCGGCTTTTAGTGGCTCACGTTTCAACTGAATGTCACGCATTGGTGCAAGCTGATCTTCGTAGATGTGTGCGTTAACAATCTTGTGGTATGCCTGACCAGGTTTCTTGCCCGTGATTTGCGCCATGATTGCCAAGAACACATACACTTGAACCATATTGAAATTCAGACCTAGCGGGACATCACAAGAGCGTTGCGTGCTGTTTAAGTAGAGCGTGTCACCTAACAGTGAGAAGTGGTGGCTGTACATACATGGACGCAAACAACCCATGTGGAATTCACCCGGGTTGTAGAAGTTTAGGATCTCACCACGGTCATCAACACCACGCGTTAAATCATCCACAATCTTACGCAGTTGGTCGATATGACCACCATCTGGCTTCGCCCATGAACGACCTTGAACGCCATATACACGTCCCATGTCATCTTCACCTTTGCGGAACGGGTTGTTTAGCCATGCTTCATTTAGGTTTGCGTTCGCATCCCACGTTTTCGTACCTAGCTTACGGAAATCTTCTGCGTTGTCGTAGCCACGAATGTAGCCAAGTAGCTCAGCAACTGCCGCTTTCCAAAAGCTCTTACGTGTCGTAACTAATGGGAATTGGTTGTTGGCAACATCGTAGGTCAAGTCTGCGTTGATCACCGTTAGGCAGCGTTTGCCTGTGCGCTCGTTTTCAACCCAAGTGCCTTGGTCAACGATACGCTGACACAAATCTAAATACTGTTTCACACCAATTCCTTACTTCGTTTCTGCTTGGACTTTGTCTTGGTAAAGACCACGTTTGTACGCCCAAACCATCATAAGAACACCCAGAATGATCATCGGTGACGATAGGATTTGTCCCATCGAAATGTAACCACCAAATAGACCAAGCTGTGCATCCGGTTCGCGAACAAACTCAACTAGGAAACGGAATGTACCATATCCAGCTAAAAATAGCCCTGATACCGCACCTAAAGGACGAGGCTTTTTGATGAACCAGTTCAGAATGAAGAACAGCACAATGCCCTCTAGGAACATCTCATAAAGCTGAGATGGGTGACGAGGCAGTGGGCCACCATTCGGGAAGATGATCGCCCATGGCACATCTGTTACGCGTCCCCAAAGTTCACTGTTCATGAAGTTACCCATACGCCCCATGCCAAGACCAAACGGCACGAGCGGAGCCACAAAGTCAGCCACACCGAAGAAAGTTCGACCATTCTTATGTGCGTACCAGAACATTGCCGTGATAACACCTAACAAACCGCCGTGGAATGACATGCCGCCAGTCCAAACTTTAAATAGGTATAGGGGGTCTGCTAAGAACAAATCAAAGTTGTAGAAGATAACGTAGCCAACTCGACCACCAATCACTACCCCAAGGAAACCAGCGAACAACAAGTCTGAAACTTGTTCACGCGTCCAACCACTACCCGGTTTATCTGCGCGACGATTTGCCAACCATAGTGCGAACATAAAGCCGACTAGGTACATCAAACCGTACCAACGAACAGAAACAGGACCAATAGAGACTAAAACCGGATCAATATTGGGAAATTCTAAGTATCCCTGAGACATAACTCATTCTCTTCTTATTACTAATAAAACAGGTGGACTTTACAGCAGCATGGTCGCTGCAACAAACATCAAGAACACAGCAAAGATCTTCTTTAAGACTGCCGTAGGAAGGTTAGTTGCCATTTTAGCGCCGACTTTCGTCGTGAGCATCGACGTCATCGCAATCGCCGCTAAAGCTGGTAGGTAAACATAGCCAATACTGTAGTAAGGTAACCCCTCAACTTTGTAGCCATGCAAGATAAATCCAATCATGCCTGAAATCGCAATGACACAACCGCATACCGATGAGGAGCCAACCGCTTTGCGCATTTCAATGCCATGCTTGTTTAAGAAAGGCACCGACAGAGAACCACCGCCAATACCAGCAAGACTAGAGACTACACCAATTCCCGTTCCGTACATCATAGTGACCGGACTACTCGGCATTGGCTTCTCACTTTTCGTCTTGATGGAGCGAAACATTTGTATTGCTAAGCACAGCACAATCACACCGAAGACTTTCGGTAGGTAATGAGTCGGGATCCATTCCGCGATATTAGCCCCAACAAAACCACCGATAACCACGCCAGGCATCAACCATTTGACGACAAACATATCGACATTTCCAAGCTTCAGGTGGTTCAGTGCAGAAGAACCTGACGTGACAATGATACTCGCCAATGACGTTGCTAATGCCATATGCATGCTCATTTCAGGAGAGATACCAGCAAGAGGAAGAAGGTATAGTAACGCAGGTACGACAATCAGCCCGCCTCCGATACCAAGAAGCCCCGCCATCACGCCTACAAAAGCGCCTAGCGCGAGCAATAATATAAATAAAGAGATGGTCACTGTTACCCTACTTCTTACCTGCACGAATAAAGCCGGCAAAGCCTTGCTGGATAAAGAAATCATGCATCATTTGATGGATTTCTTGCCCGTAAGAGCATGACATGGCTTTCTCGACGAGTTTTTCTAGTTCTTTTTGTTGGCTATGACGAATCAAATACTTCACCTTAGCCACGTTCGAGGTGTTCATACTCAAACTGTTGTAGCCTAAGCCCAACAGGAGCAGCGCACCAAATGGATCACCTGCTAGCTCACCACAAATACACACAGGTACTTGATACTGGAGGCAAACATCGTGAATTTGTTTTAACGCTAACAACACCGCCGGATGCATGGATTCATAGACATCCGCAACACGGGAATTGTTCCGATCAACTGCCAACAAATATTGCGTTAAGTCGTTTGTACCCACCGAAACAAAGTCAACGCGATGAGCAATGGCCGGTAACAAGTACACCATTGATGGGACTTCTATCATCACCCCAACCTTTGGTGCTTGAATTCGCTCATCCAGCAACACGACTTCACTGTACGCTTGATTGATAAGCGTAATCGCGTCATCGAGCTCTTTTATTCCCGAAACCATAGGAAGCAAAATACTTAAATTGCCGCTTTCAGCACTCGCCCTTAGCATAGCTCTCAGTTGGATCAAAAAGATATCCGGATGATCCAAAGTAAAACGAATACCGCGCCAGCCCAAGAACGGATTATCTTCATCAATCGGCAGATACGGCAATGGCTTATCACCACCGATGTCCAAGGTACGCATCACAACGCGCTGATTCGGATAACTATTAAGAATTGCTTGGTACTGATGATACTGCTCATCTTCAGAGGGAAAGTGATGCTGAAGTAAAAAAGCGATTTCTGTTCGATACAGACCAACGCCATCGACACCTGAGTTGATCGCGATATTGCTATCGGCACTCAACCCCGCGTTAAGCATCACTTCAATGTGGCAATCGTCTTTTGTAATGGCTGGCAGTGCCAAGTCTTTGTTCACCATGGCGAACAGTTCAGACTCTTCACTCACAAGGCTACGATACTCGCGTAGAAGCTGCCTGTTAGGTTCTAAATAGATCTCACCAGTGTAACCATCCACAATCCCCTTCTTGCCATTCACGACACTGGTGTTAATGTTCGCGCCCATGATGGCAGGTACACCCAATGCCCTTGAAAGAATCGCCGCGTGAGAGTTCGCTGCACCTTCCAATGACACGACCGCTAAAAGGTGTTGTTTTGGAATCGACGCTAATAACGTGGCCGTCAGTTCATTGGCAACCAAGATCACCGGACGATCGATCGAGGCATGTTCTTGCTCGCTATTGTGCAAGAAATAGAGCAGGCGTTGTCCTAGTTCACGAATATCTTGCGCACGTTCACGCAGATACACATCCGACATACGTGCAAAGCGGTTCGAATAGGTCTCAACAACTTGTCGCAACGCCCAATCTGCTCGGTCGCCTTTCTCGATCTGCTTCTTCAGATCACCACGCAACATTGGATCGTTAAGTAAGTGGGTAAAAAGGTCGAAGATCGCCAAGGCATCTTTATTGATTTCGCTGTCGAACTTTTTCCGCATACGGCGAAAGTCACTCAATGCCCTTTCTACTGCAACCGCTAAAAGTTCATGCTCACGCTCTTTATCTAACGCAGACGCAGGAAACACATCATTTAAGTTTGGTTGTGTATTATCAAACCAGAACTCACCAATCGCTACCCCAGTTGAAGCCGGTAGGCCTTTGATCACCGTAGGTTTGGAAGCAAGTTGCCAATGACCGAGGTTTTGCGCATGGGCAATGAGCACCGCAAGCTGTGCCGATAGGGTAACAAGGAAAGACTCTTCCATCTCACTGAACAAACGCGGTGTTTTCTGCTGGATAACCAACACGCCAAGTACTTGTTTGCGATGAATGATTGGCGTACCAAGGAAGGAGTGGTAAACCTGCTCGCCTAATTGGGGGAAGAATTTGAAATCAGGGTGAGTGGAAGCTTCTGCTAAGTTAAGTGGCTCTGCACTGCGCTTCACCAAACCAACCAAGCCTTCATTGAAGTTGATATGGATGCTATCGCCTTCAAAAATAAGGCCTTGAGTTGCCATTAACTCAAGGCGCTGCATTTCTTCGTTAGCAAGATAGATAGTACAACATTCAGTGCATAGGGCGGCACAAGTCTCTTTTACCAATATATCGAGTGCCAGATGCACATCATCGACTCTGGAGACTTTCTCAACTATTTCCCTTAGCTGACTGAGCATGTTAACCCTCTATCTACGTTGCTTTTTTCTTTTCCCTTTCGTCTTACGCTCTCGAAAAGGCATGGCTAAAGATGCAAACTCTTTCATTGCTCGACGGTATACGTCACGCTTGAAAGAAACAACTTGCCTAACTGGATACCAGTAGCTTACCCAGCGCCAACCATCAAATTCAGGGGATTTCCCGCGCTGCATATTGATGCGAGACTCATCGCACTCTAATCGCAGCAGAAACCATTTCTGTTTTTGGCCGATACAAACAGGCTTGGAGTCCCAACGCACCAATCGCTTTGGTAGCTTATATCTTAACCAATGACGACTTGTAGCGATGATCTTAACGTCTTTTTTCGTCAGACCGACTTCTTCATATAACTCCCTGAACATGGCTTGTTCAGGTGTTTCACCTTCGTCAATCCCACCTTGTGGAAATTGCCATGAGTGTTGCCCGTATCGTTTAGCCCAGAAGACCTGACCATGGTTATTACATATCACAATACCAACATTGAGTCGGTAACCATCGCCATCTATCACTGGCTAACCTCTATGAATAATTTTTTATTACCGTGATTTTTCCACATATCCCCATTACTAGCAAACTTACTGATGTGATATGAGCAAGATTTATTACCTTTCGCCCCGTTTTGGATATCTTTTGAACAGACATTATTTTATCAACACAAGTTTGAGACATAGCCCACATTTATTCACCTTTTCTGTGAATAACTTTGTGAAGAAAACGCTATCAACAAAGAATTTTGTTCAAAACCATTATTGTCGACATTTATAAAGGCTCAACCAAAAATAGATAACTAAATGATTAAGAAGGAATAAAAAGCAATATTGATGATTTATTGATCTTATTTGCCTTGATGATCTTTTCATCAAACACAGATCGGTCAAAGATCGCACAATCGGTTATTTATCCACATTCGACAGGTAGGACTTCATGGCATCTCAACAAAAGCAAGTCTCAATCGCTACCTAAACCCCTGTTTATTCATCCAGCTCAGCTAGAGATCCTATTGGTCACTTCCTAATCTGTGGATAAGTTATGAATTGATCATTCTTAATCCAGCTCGATGAAATCTTAGACAGAGGATTTTATTCAAATTTGTTAGACTAGATGTTTTCCAATACCACCTTGTCATTATGAAACCAGAACCACAATCCGAAGCTGAACTGATGGAACGCGCGCACGACATTGCTGGCTTAAGCTTTGCTGAGCTTGCCGAAGAGGCTGGCATGACCGTTCCAGAGAACTTGAAACGCGACAAAGGTTGGGTTGGTCAATTGCTTGAATGGCATTTGGGTGCGCCTGCGGGTAGTAAGCCGCAACAAGATTTCGCTAAACTTGGGATCGAACTAAAAAGCATTCCGATCAGTTATTCTGGTAAGCCATTAGAAACCACTTTTGTCTCTGTAGCACCATTGACTGGTGTACAAGGCTTAACATGGGAAACCAGTCACGTACGCAACAAACTTTCCCGCGTACTTTGGGTTCCCGTGGAAGGCGAGCGCGAAATTCCTTTAGCAGAGCGACGAGTTGGCAGTCCATTGATTTGGTCACCAGACCAGGAAGAGGAGCTAGTCCTAAAAAACGATTGGGAAGAGCTGATGGAAATGATCGTGTTAGGTAAGTTTGATCAAATTTCCGCCAGACATGGAGAGGCACTGCACTTACGACCGAAAGCTGCAAACGCAAAAGCTTTAACAGAAGCATACAGTTCAAATGGTAAACCGATCAAAACCCTGCCTCGCGGATTCTACCTCAGAACACAGTTTACTGAGCAGATCCTACTGAAGCACTATATCAACGCTCAATCCGAGTAACTAGGTTCTGTTGGTCTTTTGCGGTTCATTTCTACAGCGTTATCGGCTTCTCATGTAGGCTAGCTACGCTTCAAAGCCTTTGTCTTGTAGAAATTTCCCACAAAGTGCGGCAAAAATCAGCTCAAAAGATCAACAGCCCCTAATGCGTTACCAGTGACAATTCAATATCACAATATGAGGCTGCGCCATCGCTACCAAATTCATCGTACGCGTTGTGCAGTCTTAAATAAGCTTTATCAATCCCCAACCTAAGCAGTTCTTCTTTCACCAAGTCTAACGATCCAAAGTGAATCGGATCTTCGCCATCTTTGATCGGCTCAAGTTGGTGTTTGTACTCCACTGCTAATAGATAGTCAGAGACATCAGAACAACCTATCACAAAGACCTTCGGTGTTTTGTAGGAGTCTTTGTGGTGGCCATGCAACCACATGTCGAGTTGATGCTTCTGCATAATGCACCTCCTTCACAAGATCTTTTAAGTCTAGTTACCGTATTGATAACTTTCGAGTTAACTACAAAGCGAAAGTTAAATCATTTGCGACAGCGACTAAAAATCCCCTATATTGGAATGACTTATTCAGTCGGTAATTCTTCAAGGACGTGAAATGCAATATACAAAACTACCGCACTCATCACTCGAGATCAGTAAGATCTGCCTTGGCACTATGACGTTTGGTGAGCAAAACACCGAACAAGAAGCGTTTCAACAACTCGACTTCGCCCTCGACCGTGGCGTGAACTTTATTGATACTGCAGAGATGTATCCCGTTCCACCAAAAGCAGAAACACAAGGACTCACTGAGCAATATATTGGAAATTGGTTAGCGAAAAGTGGCAAGCGCGAAAAAGTGGTATTGGCAACGAAAGTCGCTGGTCCACGCAACGTGCCTTATATTCGAGAGAACATGAGTCTGAATCGTCGCCATATTCATACCGCTATCGATGACAGTCTCAAGCGTCTACAAACCGATTATGTCGATCTATACCAATTGCACTGGCCACAACGCCAAACCAACTGCTTTGGTCAACTCAACTACCCTTACCCAGATAAGCAAGAAGAAGTCACACTGATCGAAACACTTGAAGCACTGACCGAACTAGTTAAAGCAGGCAAGGTACGTTACATAGGTGTATCGAACGAAACCCCATGGGGTGTGATGTCACTGCTGCGTTTAGCAGAAAAACACGATCTGCCTAGAATAGTTTCAATCCAAAACCCATATAACTTGTTGAACCGCAGCTTTGAAGTTGGTTTGTCTGAAATCAGCCATTATGAAGGTGTTCAGCTACTTGCTTACTCACCTCTAGCCTTTGGTTGTTTAAGCGGTAAATACCTCAACGATGCGAAGCCAGAAGGTGCCCGATGCACTATTTGGGAACGCTTTGCTCGTTACTTCACTCCACAAGGCGTGAAAGCAACAGAAGCATACGTCAATCTAGCTCGTGACCATGGTTTGGATCCTTCGCAAATGGCACTTGCCTTCGTCAATCAGCGACCATTTGTGGGTTCTAATATTATTGGCGCTACTAACCTAGAACAACTTAAATCCAATATCGACAGTATCGATGTTCACCTCAGTGAAGCATTACTCAATGACATCCAAGCGATTGGCACCACTTACTCAAACCCTTGTCCGTAAGACTTCATGTTGACGTGACCAACACACTAAAGTAACGGACACTAAAAACAAAACGGGCTGACCATAATGGTCAGCCTGTTTTGTTTCTATCAAGCCCAAATTGAACCAAGTACATTAAGGAAAGTTCAATTTGGGCTTTTGATTACGTCAGTATTCGCGAAGTTAAAACTCGGCGAAGATGGCGAACTCGACGATCAACTTTTACGGCGTCTGGGACGCTAGTTCGAGTTGAGCGGCCGTCTTTATCTAAGCCAATATCTTTTAGCAAGTGTTCGTTAGTCCATGGAATATCATGTGAGCTACGACGAACCATACGTTGCCATTGTTTTTCTTCACGTTTTAGATCTGCTTTCAATAGCACAGTTGCTAGTTTCAGATAGATAGAGTGACGCATAACTTATTCTCCAAATTGCGATAAAGGATCGACTGGGAAAAATAGTGCGTAATTGGACAGAAAAATTCTGTTGAGACTAAGCCGCTACTTTTCCGCAGCCTAGTAAAAGAGATAGGTTACGGATTAATTTAATCTAATGAGCCAGTGGCATCCTGTTTAGTCGCATCAAAGGTTGAGCGAACAGCAGGCATACGATCAGCGCAAGCAGTGGTGTTAACAACGTAATGTTTCATCTTGCGCCTCCTAGCTAAAAATTAATCCGTGATTGATGTGGTATAACTCTTTGAGTTACGGCTAAATTGTAAGCAACGGAGGATATTTATCAAACAATTTTTATCCTTTCGATTAAAAACAAACCAATGACCTAAAATTAGGTTTCATATGGTTTTTTGAATAACATATTCAACTAAGGAATATATAAAACATCGAGTTTTATAAATAACCGAATTCTATTCACAAAAAAGGAGCGCATATGCACTCCTTTTTGGGATAAGTTGTTTCGTCAGCACTTACTGATTCAAATTAGATTAAACCGTCTGCTCTGAAATCAAATTATGCTTGTTCAATAGTCGATACATGGTTGCGCGCGATACGCCAAGCTCTTTCGCTGCGTTCGATACCTGACCGGAATGTGATTCCAACACAACAAGCAGTGCATCACGCTCGCTCTTTTCACGAATTGACTTCAAGCTACGTTTAGAATCATTGCGTTGCGGAAGATCAAGATGATGTTCTTCAATCATTACGCTATCCGACATCAGTACAGCACGTTTGACTTGGTTCATCAACTCACGCACGTTACCTGGCCAGAAGTAACGTGTCAGTGCTTTCAGCGCATCTTCAGAAAAGCTTTTCGCCTGCGAGTTATATTCTTTTGAGAACTCTTGTAGGTAGAAGCGCGCTAATAGTGCGATATCACTTGCGCGTTCTTTCAAGCTTGGCACATTAATGCGAAGCACATTGATGTAATGGTAAAGCTCTTCATTGAAGTCACCATCAATCAGTGCTTTTTCAACATCAGAAGAGTTAGCAGCAAGAATACGAACGTTAACATTTTTCGCACCATCACGAGTTTCAATCGTGCCTTCTTGCAAGAAACGCAGAAGGTTCATCTGCTGTTCTTTAGAGATGGTCAAGATATCGTTGAAAAGCACGGTACCACCATCAGCCTGCTCAAGCAGACTTGCTTCCATATCGTCATCAGCATCAATGCCAAAGACTTCGGCTTGGAAGCGTTGCTCGTTAAGCGCGCGACAGTTAATTGATAGGAATGGCTTGTGAGAACGTGAGGATACTTTATGAATCGCACGTGCAACAGCTTCTTTACCTGTACCGCTTTCACCATAGATTAGAATACTTACATCGGTTGGACCGATACGTTTCACTTGGTCACGTAGACGTTTCATTGGGATAGATTCGCCGATCAGCCCCATGTCTAAGCTGCTACCAAAGCTTGGCCATACTTTTTTCTCTAGCTTCAACATACCAAGTTGGTGACCAATGGTACTCAATAGCTGTGCATCAGGGATTGGTGCCGTGAAAAAGTCGATACAGAAGTTCACAATGAACTGACAGATGGTATCAGTTCCGAGTTGAGATTCACGGATGAATGCTAACCAACGAACGTGCTTGTGAGAACTCACTAAGTTCGCCAAACCATTAAGACTGAACTCGTCATGGCTAAGGTCAACTATACCAATACATGGACCAATATCTTCTAACAATGTGTTGGCTTTACGTAAATCACCCACTTGGTGACATTTCCATCCCACTTGCTCTAGCACCGAAAGCCAAGGTTCATAAGTACCGCCAACTACTACAAGCGATCCCGGAATGGAATCCATCTTAAACTGCCCAGCCATTCTCTAACCCTTATTGATTGTTCATAGAAATTTCGCGCCACAAACCCATCTTTGCGAACGGGTAACATTATCGAGACTACGCGCGCTTAAGTCTGTCTCAATATTAAGACTATGCAACAGATTGAGATTTGGCGAATGCTTATTTAGACCTCTTATATACAATCAAATGCAAACAGTTGAATTTATTCAAATTAAAGATACAAAAAAACCACCCGAAGGTGGTTTTTTCATTACTCAGCGAGGAGATTACGCTTGTGGGCGCATCGCTGGGAATAGGATCACGTCACGGATAGTGTGCGTGTTAGTCAGCAGCATAACTAGGCGGTCGATACCGATACCTTGACCTGCTGTTGGTGGTAGACCGTGCTCTAGTGCAGTGATGTAGTCTGCATCGTAGAACATTGCTTCGTCATCACCAGACTCTTTCGCTTCCACCTGTGCTTTGAAACGCGCGTCTTGGTCTTCTGCATCGTTAAGCTCAGAGAAGCCGTTTGCTACTTCACGACCACCGATGAAGAACTCAAAGCGGTCTGTGAAGAATGGGTTGTCATCGCTACGACGAGCCAGAGGAGAGATGTCCGCTGGGTAGCCAGTGATGAACGTTGGCTGCATTAGCTTAGGTTCTGCAGTTTCACCGAAGATTTCTTCAAGAAGCTGACCACATGTCCAGAAAGGTTCGACTTCAACGTGCACTGATTTTGCGATAGAAACCATTAGGTCACGGTTTTGAATGTCTTCTTCTGTTAGCGCTTGGATTTGTGCGTGGTCTGGGTTGTAGTGCTTGATTGCTTCAAACATGCTCATACGAGTGTAAGTGCCACCAAACTCAACCGTGTCATCACCGTAAGGCATTGACGTTGAACCTAGAACTTCTAGAGCGACTGAGCTTAGTAGTTCTTCAGTTAGGTCCATAAGATCTTTGTAATCCGCGTACGCCATGTAGAATTCCATCATTGTGAATTCTGGGTTGTGACGTGGAGAAAGACCTTCGTTACGGAAGTTACGGTTGATTTCGAATACGCGATCAAAACCACCAACAACTAGACGTTTCAGGTATAGCTCAGGCGCGATACGTAGGTACATTGGCATGTCTAGTGCGTTGTGGTGCGTGATAAATGGACGCGCACTCGCACCGCCAGGGATAACGTGCATCATTGGCGTTTCAACTTCCATGAACTGTTTAGAGATCATGAAGTTACGGATTGCAGACATTACTTTAGAACGTACTACGAACGCTTGACGAGAATCTTCGTTAACGATTAGGTCAACGTAACGTTGACGGTAACGCATCTCTTGGTCAGTTAGACCGTGGAACTTCTCTGGTAGTGGACGAAGTGCTTTAGTTAGCAACTCGAACTCTTCCATGTTCACGTATAGGTCGCCTTTACCTGATTTGTGCAGCGCACCTTTAACACCGATGATGTCACCGATATCAAGACCTTGGTATTTGTCTTTTAGTACTTTTTGAACCGCTTTGTCAGCGTAAGCTTGAATACGACCAGAAGTCTCTTGGATTACTAGGAATGGACCACGCTTAGCCATGATACGACCAGCGATTGCAACTACGTGGTTAAGCTCTTCTAGCTCTTCCTTCGTCTTTTCACCGAACTCTTTTTGAAGGTCGCCCGCTAGTGCGTCACGACGGAAGTCGTTTGGGTGGCCATTTGCTTTGCAGCTCTTTCGGATTTCATCCAGTTTAGCGCGGCGTTCAGCAATTAGCTTGTTTTCTTCTTGTACAGTTTCGTTTTGAACAGCATCAGTCATTTTCGATGTATCCTGTTTTTGTCGGTGAAAAGCTTTATAGACCTGATTTCAGGCTAGCTTCAATAAATTTGTCCAGATCGCCATCAAGAACCGCTTGAGTATTACGGTTTTCAACGCCCGTACGGAGGTCTTTAATGCGTGAGTCATCCAATACGTAAGAACGGATCTGGCTACCCCAGCCAATGTCAGACTTAGCGTCTTCATTAGCTTGTTTTTCCGCGTTTTGCTTTTGCAATTCAAGCTCAAATAGCTTCGCTCGAAGCTGTTTCATTGCCTGATCTTTGTTCTTATGTTGAGAACGGTCATTCTGACACTGAACCACTGTGTTCGTTGGTACGTGTGTAATACGAACCGCAGATTCGGTGGTGTTTACGTGCTGACCACCAGCACCTGACGCACGGTAAACGTCGATACGTAGGTCAGATGGGTTAATGTCGATATCAATGTTTTCATCAATCTCTGGGTAGATAAACGCAGAAGCAAATGAAGTATGACGACGACCGCCTGAATCGAATGGCGATTTACGAACTAGGCGGTGAACGCCTGTTTCTGTGCGTAGCCAGCCGTAAGCGTACTCACCAGAGATCTTCACTGTTGCGCCCTTAAGACCCGCAACTTCGCCTTCCGATACTTCGATCACCTCAGATTTGAAGCCTTTTGCTTCAGCCCAACGTAGGTACATACGTAGCATCATGTTGGTCCAGTCTTGTGCCTCTGTACCACCTGAGCCAGCTTGCAAATCAATGTAGCAATCAGAGCTGTCATGGTCACCAGAGAACATACGACGGAATTCAAGCTGTTCTAGCTTCTCTTCCAACTCAGCAAGTTCTGGTTCGATCTCGTCAAACGTTTCTTGATCTTCTTCTTCAACCGCAAGCTCAAGAAGACCTTCAACGTCCTCTACACCTTGCTCTAGTTGATCGATAGTTTCAACAACCGCTTCAAGAGATGCACGCTCTTTACCTAGTGCTTGTGCACGTTCTGGTTCGTTCCATACATCTGGTTGTTCAAGTTCTGCGTTGACTTCTTCTAGACGCTCTTTCTTAGCGTCATAGTCAAAGATACCCCCTCAGGACATTCGTGCGCTCAGACACGTCCTGTAGACGGTTTTTAATTGGATTGATTTCAAACATGTTGGCTCAACATTTTAGAATAGAATTTAACCGAGAAATTCTACTCAAAAATGTGACCGAGATACAGGAAAATTTCGGCTGGGAAATCAGATTGCAATTAGAGAGAGCACGGTCATAAAATTTTTGCCCACAAAAAGGCGACCGTACTCTAAAAGAAGTGACTTTCTAGGTCCTACTTAGCTTCAATGTGATCAATCATTAACTGTAATGATTGATTGCCGCGAAACTCATTCACATCCAACTTATACGCGAGGCGTACTGTTTTCACTGATGCATCCGGCCAACGACGCAAGTCAACATTAAATGCAATGCCATCGATCATGACGTTTGTTGGATGACCTTTGAAAAGTGGTTCTAGCATCAGCTTAAGGTGCTTCTCACCGACCAGTTTCTGGTGCAATACTTTGAACTCACCATCAAAGATAGGTTCTGGGAACGCTTGCCCAAAAGGACCACCTGAGCGCAATTGTTCAGCAACATTCATCGAGAACTCTTCGGGTTTAAGCTCGCCGTCCGACATAACCACACCTTTCAGCGCCGCTTCGTCCAGTTCTTTCTTCACGACTTCATCAAACAAACGGCTAAAGCGCTCGAAGTCTTGTTCTTTGATGGTTAAGCCTGCCGCCATCGCGTGTCCACCAAATTTGATGATCAAGCCTGGGTTTTGCGTATCGATGAAATCCAGCGCGTCACGCATGTGTAGCCCCGGAATAGAGCGACAAGAACCTTTAATTGTCCCCTCTCCGCCATCGGCAAAGGCGATAACAGGACGATGGAACTTCTCTTTAATGCGCGAAGCAAGAATACCGATAACGCCTTGGTGCCAATCACGTTGGAACAGTGCTAAACCGTAAGGCAATTCACTGTTTTCACCAAATTGAAGACGCTCACAAAAAGCCATCGCTTCTTGCTTCATCCCTTCTTCAATCTCTTTACGGGTTTGGTTCAAACCATCCAACTCACTCGCCATACGACGCGCCGCATGGATGTTGTTACACATCAGTAGTTCAACACCGAAAGACATGTCATCCAAACGACCTGCGGCATTAATACGAGGACCAAGTGCAAAGCCAAAATCAGATGCAACCAAACGACGAGCATCTCGCTTCGCGACTTCAATCAGAGCTTGAATTCCCGGGCGTGCTTTGCCTGCACGAATACGCTGCAAGCCTTGGTGCACAAGAATGCGGTTATTTTCATCCAGCGGCACAACGTCGGCGACGGTGCCGAGAGCAACCAAGTCGATCAACTCCATCAACTTAGGCTCTTGCATGCCTTGCTGCGCGAACCAATTTTGTTTACGCATGTACACACAAAGCGCCATCATCAAATAGAAAGCAACGCCAACCCCTGCCAATGCTTTCGATGGGAAAGCACAGCTGTCGAGGTTCGGGTTCACCATGGCATCCACATTCGGCAGCTCTTGCCCTGGTAAGTGATGGTCAGTAACCAGTACAGTAATGCCGTTTTCTTTGGCGTAGCGAACCCCTTCAATCGACGACACACCGTTGTCTACCGTCATAATCATCTCAGCACCCAGCTCTAACGCCTGGTCCACGACTTCAGGACTGAGGCCGTAGCCATCTTCAAAGCGGTTCGGCACCAAGTAGTCCACGTTATTACTGCCAAGCATACGTAGGGCAAGCACTGACAACGCCGAGCTAGTCGCGCCATCGGCATCAAAATCACCAACGACAATAATACGCTTTTGCTCATTAATGGCTTGGAACAACAACTCAACCGCCTGGTCAATGCCACCCAACTGTTGGTAAGAATGTAAGCCACGAGCAGAAGTCTCTAACTGTGCTACATCTGTGATACCACGGTTAATGTAGATGCGCTTGAGAATAGGTGGAATGGAATCGGGAAGAAGAGAAAGATCCGGTTCAGGACGTCGTTGAATTTCTATCATGTTTGAAAAGAGCCAACGAATACCGCTGGCTCTGCTCCTTAAAGGATTATTGTTGCTCTAAGCGTTTTAGTAGTTCAGCCGGTGGAAGGTAACCGCCTACGAGTTCACCACTTGGTAGGAAGATTGCTGGCGTACCAGAAATACCAAGTTCACGACCTAGGTTGTAGTGCGCTTGAATGGTTTCTTTGCACTGTTTTAGATCTTTCGCTGGATTGTCGAAAGTGCGCTCAACTTTTGCATTGTGCATTGCTGATTTCGGATCTTCTGCACACCAAATTGTCGCCATTTGTTCAGCAACTGGACCTGTTGCACCTTGACGAGGGTACGCCATGTAACGAACAGTAATACCCAAGTCGTTGTAACCTTGCATCTGGCTGTGTAGACGTACGCAGTAACCACACGTGATATCGGTAAATACCGTCACCACATACTTCTCGTTGTCCGCTTTGTATTCAATCACGCTATCAGATAACTTCGCGATTTTCTCTGCGTTCAATGGTGCTTGACGCTCAGCAATCACGTCTTTGTAGCCGCCGTTATCATCAATGGCGTAAAGTGTACCGGCAATAAAGTGGTTGCCATCGTTTGATGCGAACAACACACCACCATTGGTTTGGATTTCTAATAGTCCAGCAACGTCTGATGGTTGGATATCAAGAATAGACACACCCAGCTTAGAGAACTTCGCTTTTAGCGCAGCTTCATCAAAGTTCTGTTTTGCCGCTGGCGCGACTTGTTGTGCAGGAGTTTCCGTTTTTGCCTGACTTTCTTCAGCACCACAAGCGGTTACGAAAAACGGTAAAGTCAGCAGAGTTAGTCGGCGTAATACGCTCATTAAATTCACCTTAAAATAAAATCTTTTCATCCAATGAGACAAAGGATGAACCAAACCATCATTATGCTCTTGGGTGGTGTTGACTGTGGATCTGTTTCAATCGTTCAGTCGCCACGTGAGTATAAATTTGCGTTGTCGATAAGTCACTATGCCCCAACAGCATCTGTACGACCCTGAGATCTGCGCCATAGTTCAATAAGTGTGTCGCAAAAGCATGGCGCAATACGTGTGGAGACAGTTGGTCGGTATCAATACCCGCTATCACAGCGTAGTACTTGATACGGTGCCAAAAGGTCTGACGGGTCATTTGTCTCGCACGTTTACTTGGGAATACCACATCCGACGTAGTCTCTCCCAATAGAGCAGACCGACCTTGCTGGATAAAAGTTTCAATCCAATCGACCGCGTTTTCTCCCATAGGAACGAGGCGTTCTTTACCACCTTTACCGGTCACGCGCACTACCCCTTGACGCAAACTGACGTTTTCCATTGTCAGACTGACCAACTCTGTCACACGCAACCCAGTCGCGTAGAGTAGCTCAAGCATGGCTTTGTCTCGCAGCTCAACGGGATCATTAGGATCTGGCGCATCAAGCAGTGCGTCCACTTGCTCTTCACTGATGTCTTTAGGCAGACGCTGAGGCAACTTTGGGCTGACCAATAGCGCACTCGGATCATCGCCGCGTACTTTTTCACGGTGAATGTATTGGAACAAGCGACGAATCGCTGACAACATACGCGCACGGGATGTCTGCTTGTAATCTAAATCAACGAGGTAACTTTGATACTCTTGCAGACCAGACAAACTGATGAAATCTAGACGGTAGCTATGTTGCTCCATCCACGCGAGCAATTTCATTAAATCATTTCGGTAGGAAGCCAACGTGTTCTCCGATAGACCACGCTCCATCCACATTGCATCTAAGAATTGTTCAACCAGACCAAAATCTAGTTGATTGACAGGCTGTTGTGCCGTCATGAACGCTTCCTTATCTGTTTATATTTACAGTATTGAGAGTAAGGCAACTGCTCAACCAATACCATAAAAAAATCATCTCCCGCGGGATATTCGCTGCAATCTTCCCCGATTTATGGTTAGAATCTGCCACAACAGCAACATAAAAAACGACGAATATAATGAAAATCGGACTCTTTTACGGCTCAACAACCTGCTACACAGAAATGGCAGCAGAGAAAATTCGCAATATCATTGGTGAAGACCTTGTCGACATTCACAACGTGAAAGAGACACCGCTGTCGCTGATGGCAGATTACGATTTACTGCTAATTGGTATCTCTACTTGGGACTTCGGTGAAATCCAAGAAGACTGGAGCGCTATCTGGGAAGATATTGCAACCACACCACTAAAAGGCAAAGTCGTAGCTTTATTCGGCTTAGGAGACCAAGAAGGCTATGGCGAGTGGTACCTTGATGCGATGGGTCTACTGCATGACGAGCTAAAAGCAACGGGCGCGCAGTTTATTGGTTACTGGCCAAACGAAGGCTATGAGTTCGAAGCATCAAAAGCACTGACAGAAGATGGCAGCCAATTTGTCGGCTTAGCGTTGGATGAAGATTCCCAGTACGAACTCAGTGATGAGCGCATCGAGAAATGGTGTGAGCAAGTCTTAGTAGAGTTCCACGACACACTTTAAGTCATACGGCATCCAGCACTTGCTAGACAACAGATAAACAAAAAGCCCGGCGAATCACTTCACCGGGCTTTTTTTGTTTTGCTAGTCAGCAATTATGCAGTTTCTTCAGTCAACTCTGGTTGTGAGGACTTAGCAATAAAGAACATGCAAACAATCGCTGCAAATGTTGGTAGAACCCAACCCATGCCCACTTCAAATAGCGGCAGCATGTTGAATGCAGACACGTCTAGACCCGCAACTTTCGCAGCATCAATCAATGCAAATAACAGTGATACTAGCAGTACAGAGCGGTAAGCCACTCGTGGGTTTGGAAGCTTGCTACGTACAAACGTTAGCGCAACCAATGCTACTGCTACTGGGTATAGCGCGAACAGAACCGGAACTGATAGAGAAATTAGCTGAGACAGACCAACGTTTGCAATCAGTGCACAAGCCGCACCGTTGATAATAACCCACTGCTTGTAAGTCAGTTTCGTTTTAGAGCTGAAGAAATCTGAACATGCAGAGATAAGACCGATAGCCGTCGTCAAACATGCAAGCAATACGATGATTGAAAGTACAATCTGACCGTAAGGACCAAATAGCGCCTGAACGTATTGGCTCAGCACAGCACCACCGTTGTCTGCGCCTGCTGCAATAGTTGAACTCGTCGCACCTAGGTAGAACAATGAGATGTATACGAACGCAAGACCTGCAGCGGCAATACAGCCAGCACAGATTAGGTATTTTGTCGTTGCTGCACGCTCAGTGATGCCTTTACTGCGAAGTGCGTCCACCATTAGCATACCGAACATCAACGATGCGAACGTATCCATGGTGTTGTAGCCTTCAAGGAAGCCCTTAGTCAATGGTTGAGTTAGGTACTCGCCGTGCGCGCCCATCATTTCGCCTTGTGGGTCAATGAATACCGCAATAGCAAGAACGATAAGACCAAGGAACAGAACTGGCGTTAGCACTTTACCAATCAAATCAATCAAACGACCTTGGAACCAAGCGAAGATCATAGCCACCGCAAAGAACAAGATTGAGAATGATGTTAGATGCGCTTGAGAGGCATCTAGGAAGAATGGTTTCACTGCCATTTCATATGCTACAAGACCTGTACGAGGTGCAGCAAATGCAGGACCAATGATGATGAAGATCAACGCCGCCATCAGCACTGCTGCTTTCTTAGGAAGATCTTGAGTCAAGTGATCCCAAGAGCCGCCTGCCACAGCAATAGCAACGATAGTAATAAGAGGTAGACCTACCGCTGTTAGCAAGAAACCGAACATTGCTGGCATCAGGTGATCACCGGCTAGCTGACCCGCTAGTGGTGGGAAAATGATGTTGCCAGCACCCAAAAAGAACGCAAATAGCATAAAGCCTACTGCGATAATATCTGTTAGTTTTAACGTCTGCTTCACAGATAACCCTTTTTCTCTAATTGATGAATGTTGTGTATGCATCGACCACTTTTTTGTATACCCAAAGTTAATGAGTACCTGTGGTTCAATCTATAAATTTCCGCCGCATAATGACGAAGTACCCATCATTTGGCAACCTTTAAGAAAAAAACACCATATTAATTTAGTTCATCAACTCAAAAGCAGTGAATATCACTACCTATAGATTTGAGACCAGTTCATTATCTCGATCAAATTGAAATACAATTTAACAACCAACAAGATAACAATCTATACAATTAAGAAACAATAGAGAAATTAACTCTATTATTGAGTAAAAATAAAACAATCATGAAGAGCGAAAAATTTCAGACTAAGGACTTCAAGTTCAAGCAGTTTTCGATTCACGGCGGTGAAAGTGGCATGCCCGTCAGCACTGATGGTGTGATGCTTGGCGCTTGGGCAAATTGCTCACCACAGAGTAAAATTTTGGACATTGGTACAGGCACGGGCTTGCTAGCACTAATGTGTGCACAGCGATTTCCTGCCGCACAGATCACCGCTCTTGATATTGAAACATCAGCGGTAGAAGCAGCGCAGCAAAACTTCACCCTATCCTCTTGGTCCGACAGGCTTCACATCCACCACGCTGATGTATTGCAGTTTGAACTAACACATCGCTTCGAGCACATCATCTGTAATCCGCCCTACTTCAACAGTGGTGAGCAATCGAAGCAAAGCCAACGTGCAACTGCTCGACACACGGATACTTTGCAACACGCTTCATTACTTAAACGCTGTAATGAACTACTCGAAGAAGACGGTACTGCCAGTTTTGTTCTGCCGATTACAGAAGGCGAACTGTTTATTGCCATGGCTAAACAGCAAGGATGGTTCTTATCGCGCATCTGTCGCGTGCAACCATCACAGAAAAAGCCAGTCCACCGTTTACTGTTTGAATTAGCCAAACAAGCTTGTGATACTCAAGAAACGCACTTGATCATTCACTCAAACGAGGGTTATAGCGACGACTTTACTCAGCTAACTCGCGAGTTTTATCTTAAGATGTGAAATAACATGTGATCCTTGTCACCAATCACTTTATAATGTGCGACCTTTTTATATTCTATGCTGCTGTGGCGAACCATTAACCAAGCTTTGCTTGTGGAGAACTCATTGTGATCAGAACCTTTGCTGAACTTGATCTAGACCAAAACCTACTTGAAGCCATTGACGAGATGGGCTATGAACGCCCAACTAAAATTCAGGCAGAAGCGATTCCACAAGCGTTAGATGGTCGTGACATTCTAGCGTCAGCACCAACTGGTACTGGTAAAACGGCAGCATTCGTCCTGCCAGCACTGCAATACCTGCAAGATTTCCCACGTCGTAAACCGGGACCTGCACGTATTCTGATCCTAACCCCAACTCGTGAACTTGCGATGCAGGTAGCGGATCAAGCTCGTGCTTTAGCGAAAAACACCAAGCTAAACATCTTCACCATCACTGGTGGTGTTCAATACCAAGAGCACGCAGATATCCTAGCAACGACGCAAGATATCGTGGTAGCAACACCAGGTCGTCTACGTGAATACATTGACGCAGAACGTTTTGACTGTCGTGCGATTGAATGGCTAATCCTTGATGAAGCAGACCGCATGCTAGACATGGGCTTTGCTCCAACTGTTGACCGTCTGTCTAACGAATGTCGCTGGCGCAAACAAACCCTTCTGTTCTCAGCAACACTAGAAGGCAAAGGCGTAGAGGGTTTCACAGCAGACCTACTGAACGAACCAGCAGAGATCGACGCAAAATCACCACTACGTGAGCGTAAGAAGATCGCACAGTGGTACCATCGTGCTGATGACGCAGAGCATAAACTTGCCCTACTAAAACACATCATCACAGAGCAAGCAGAACGCACTATCGTATTCTTGAAGACTCGCGAGCGTTTAGCAGAGCTTCGTGCCCAGTTAGAGAGCGCACAGATTCCATGTTCTTGGATTCAAGGCGAAATGCCTCAAGATCGTCGTAACAACGCGATTTCTCGCTTCCGTGAAGGCACTGTAAACGTGCTATTAGCGACAGACGTAGCGGCACGCGGTATCGACCTTCCTGACGTATCACACGTAATCAACTACGATATGCCACGCACGGCAGACGTGTACCTTCACCGCATTGGTCGTACGGCTCGTGCAGGTAAGAAAGGTAATGCTATCTCAATCGTAGAAGCGCACGACCAACCAATGATGGATCGCGTTGCTCGTTACGTGAAAGAGGACATCAAAGAACGTTTCGTGAAAGAGATGCGCCCTAAACACAAAAAGCCTGTGTTTAAGAAGAAAAAGAAAAAAGACGACAAGAAGAAAGTAGCGAAAAAGAAAACCGCTAAGAAGAAGTAATCACGTCTGATTGATTTCAAATCTAAAAGAGCCGCAATCGCGGCTCTTTTTGTTTTTCATCTATAGTTGATGAGCAGGCAAGGTTTTGTCTTCATAGGCATCAGCGAAGCCATGGTTACGGTCACGGTGCCCCGCTTCATCCTCTCGAATACGCAAAATCACATCTCTTAGCATCGCATCAGTTGGCAGCTTGTAGTAATCAATCGCCAGAGTTGGGGCTGGTACGTTCTCCACTTCCCCGCTATCAATTTTCTCTAGGTACTCAGTGTAGCTGTTACACGCTTCTTCTTCGAAGTAACCAACAACACGGTGAGCGATTTTAGAAGACAGCAGATAGATGAAGCTGTACACAACAATGAAAACACCTTGTCCCAGCAACACCAACAAACGCTCAACCAAACTTGGCTTGGCAATATCGAGGAAAATCATTAGGTGCATGCGCTCGTTCTCAGCCTCATCGAGAAGTTCTCGGATCCAGCCTTCATCATCTTTCATTCGGCGTAGCGCTTTCAAGTGATTGAACATCCCAGCTACCATACCCGGCACGGCTGCGATGGTTTCGAGAATTACCGCTCGTTTCGCGTATTTCTTGCCATAAAAGATGTTCAGAGTGAATTTCAGCAATTTGGTAATACGCAGTGCAACGTACTCCGATAACTTAGAGGCTTTTTTGTGTGTGAGCTTGAAGTCTGACATAGGAGAACTCCTTATTTTTAAAGTTGCATTTAAAATACAACTTTAAACTTTATTACTCAACTATTTTTTAAGATATAAACTTTTTATGTAAAGAATTCGATTAAGATCAGATCGAATAGGCATAAAAAAAGCCGGATAACTATCCGGCTTTTTGGCGTACTTTATTTCGCTGAATCATCAACTCGCGATTGACTGACTTCAATCAGTTTTGCTCTTCTCGTTTGAACACTAAGTCTGTTGGTGTCGACTCTTCTTCAACGAAGTAGTAACCCGCAACATCAAACTTAGTGAGGTCAGCAACGCTTTCGATACGGTTTTCGATGATGTAGCGAGCCATCATGCCGCGCGCTTTCTTCGCGTAAAAGCTGATCACCTTATATTGACCATTCTTACAGTCTTTGAAGATAGGCGTGATCACTTGTGCATCCAAGTTCTTTGGCTTCACCGCTTTGAAATATTCATTTGATGCAAGGTTAATCAATACGTTGTCGCCTTGCGCAGCAATCGCTTCATTCAGCTTATCGGTAATGACATTACCCCAGAACTGGTAAAGGTTAGATCCCTTGTCGTTTGCCAGCTTAGTGCCCATCTCAAGACGGTATGGCTGCATTAAATCGAGTGGCTTAAGCAAACCGTATAGACCAGATAGCATTCTTAGGTGATCTTGAGCGTAGTCAAAATCAGCGTCAGAAAGGGTTTCCGCTTCAAGACCTGTGTACACATCGCCTTTAAATGCCAAAATGGCTTGGCGTGCATTATCTGTGGTGAAAGTTTCACTCCACTCTTGGAAACGACCAACGTTCAAATCAGCGATTTTGTCGCTCACTTTCATCAGTGATGCAACATCGGCAGGTGTTAATTTACGGCATACCTCGATCAGCGCTTTTGAATAGCTAACCAAGTCAGGTTGAGTAAACTTCTCGGTCGCGAGTGGTGATTCGTAATCGAGCGTTTTAGCTGGAGAAACTACGATGAGCATGACTTTAACTTCCCTAATTTTATTTTCCATTAGAGTACAAAAAAAGCCATGCATTGTCTGCATGGCTTTTTGAATCGTGTTGATAGCTTTCAACAATGATTGGCAGTGAACATCACTTAGTCTTCTTTTTTCGTGTTGTCCCAAATGCCATCTTCTAGCTGAGACTTCAGCTCAGGGAAGTCATTTGCATCAAACGTCGGCACTTTACCTTCGCTTAGCTGGCGGTTGTAGTCTTTCGCCAGTTTAATCACGATACCAGATAGCAATAGAATCGCCACCAAGTTCACTATCGCCATCAAACCCATTGATACGTCAGCCAGTGACCAAACCACAGGTAGTGATGCTAGCGCACCGAACATAACCATACCCAATACAATGATACGGAAGATGCCTAGACCTGCTTTGTGGTTGTGCTCTAGGAAGATTAGGTTCGTTTCAGCGTATGAGTAGTTCGCAATAATCGAAGTAAATGCGAAGAAGAAGATCGCAACAGCAACAAAGATGCTGCCCCAATCACCAACTTGTGAGCTCAATGCACGCTGAGTTAGCTCAATACCGGTCACTTCCGTTGCTTGACCAACGTACTCACCTGACATAAGGATGATAGCCACTGTCGCAGAACAGATAACAATCGTATCCATGAATACGCCTAGCATCTGAACGTAACCTTGAGATGCAGGGTGCGGTGGATAAGGGGTTGCAGATGCTGCTGCATTTGGTGCAGAACCCATACCAGCTTCGTTCGAGAACAGACCGCGTTTGATACCGTTGATCATCGCTTGTGCGATTGCGTAACCAAGACCACCCGCAGCTGCTTCTTGCAGACCAAATGCGCTCTTGAAGATAAGCATTAGCACATCTGGTAGTTTGTCTAGGTTAGAGAACATCACAAACAACGCTAGTAGTAAGTATGCTAGTGCCATCACTGGAACAATCAGTTCAGCTACTTTCGCAATACGCTTAATACCACCAAAGATAACGACGGCTGACAGTGCTACAACAGCAATACCAACATAAAGGTCATTCCAACCAAATGCAGTGCTCATTGCGTTTGCAATTGAGTTTGCTTGAACGGCATTGAATACCAAACCAAAAGCGATGATTAGGAAAATCGAGAACAGCACGCCCATCCAGCGCATGCCCAAACCTTTTTCCATGTAGTAAGCAGGACCACCGCGGTAGTTGCCATCATCATCTTTGGTTTTGTATAGCTGCGCTAGCGTACTTTCCGCAAACGACGTCGCCATACCAAGCATTGCAATCAACCACATCCAGAAGATTGCACCAGGACCACCTGCTGTCAAAGCAACAGCAACACCCGCCATGTTACCTGTACCTACACGTGCAGCAAGACTAGTACAAAGCGCTTGGAAAGAAGAAATACCAGCTTTGTCTGCTTTACGGCTGTTCTTCAGAACAGAGAACATGTGGCCGAAATGACGGAATTGAATGAATCCCAATCGAACGGTGAAGTAGATTCCTACACCAACAAGAAGATAAACCAGAATCGAACCCCAAAGGAGATCGTTCATCAAATTGATTAAGTCTGTCATGTGTACCTCAAAGTGAGTTGCGCCGGTCTTTGCTTCCAAGCCATCCACCAGATTGCCTGCTAAGTGTCAAAGTGTGCTTAGCTTTTTGAGTAATGTTTATTGCGCAATCTAGAATCGTAAACGTCGCTTCATGCATCCATTTTACGTACCAGCGTATTTTTTGACGGGCGGATAATGCAGCCTCGAAAAGCAAAAATCAATATGCAACAAGTAAAATAACCTTGTTATTTTTCACTAGAAAGTCACCAAAAGTTAACATAAAAGGAAAACTTAACGCTCACAAACAGCAACATCTTGTTTATCAAATCTCAACATAAATAGCCCTTTCATCATTAACAAAACGCAATACCATTTATTTTTGATGAGGCTAGTTATCACAAGGTATCTGAGAAAAATTTCTTACTCCGCTTTGTTACGATTGGATACATTTTAATCAAAGCGATGCTATGCAACCTTAGTATTCAAAAATTGAGTAAAATGAGCCCTTCGAATTAACATACCAAATCTCTTCATTTAATCGTTTTCGTGAGTTCGTTCGCTTATTTTTTGTCCACTTCAGATATGTGCAAAATGTGATTCTGTGAGTATTTTTACGCGAAAATGTCATGTTACCGACACAAATGCGAAATATATCATGGTTATTCTCACGCCTATTGTGGTACTTAAAAAGCTCCACAAGGACTGGATATAACAGTTTAGATAGAAAAAGGTAAAGGTGGCTTATGGAAGGCTTTCAACTCGATGACCTATTTGGTCTGGATACTACCTCAACAACCAAGTCTCGCTCAAAACCAGTGAAGCGTAAGTGGCGAGAAATCGAAGAAATGAACGATAGACGCAATTTGCTCAAAGAGCTGCGCGAACTCGATGTCTGCAACGACATCACTCTGGATGACATCAAACTATAATTCGCACAAAAGGCACCTCAATGGTGCCTTTTGTCATTTATAGAGAGGACAAAAGTGGGTGATTTTCATGCTGATTTTATTGGCATGACGCCCATTCTTATCTATTGAGAATTTCCCTCAGTTTTCACTCATATTTTAAACGAGACAATTTCTAAACAATTCCCATCAGACAAGAAAATGACGAAACAAACTACGCACACGCAATCGATTACTTCGTCATTTTTATGTTTTAGACAAACTCAGCGTCGTTCTGACGCACTCGATCAGCAAGTTGCTTGTAGCGATCTGCAATAGTATTACCAAACACAGGATCGTCTTCGTTCTCATGCCATAGGCTTTCAACATATTGCCAGTCTTGCGAAGTGAACAACTCTTCAATTAGAGGTAAGATTTGGCGCTCTTCTAACTCGAGGTGGCGCTTTTGCGTCACGATGAAGTCTTCAAGCTGAGCAACGAACATATCTTGAGGGACAACAGCATCCTGCAAAATCATCTCAATCAACATTGAAAACGCTTTGGTTTTGTCCGCCAGATCTTGATGTTCCTGTTCCAAGTTTTCCATGGTCTTTTGCTGACCATAATGCTCTAGGAAGTAGCGATAGAGAATGTCTTCTTTAGGATGGTGAATTTTTTCTGAATGGTTAGAAAGATAATCCACGATCTCACTCACCAACGCATAGTTGATGGCGCGTTCTTGTTTAATCTCATTCAATTTGTGGCGCAGTATTGCCAGCAGACGGACCATATAGCCGTGTTCGCGTCGAATTCTTTCGATCATCATAGCGTCTCTCCTTAACACCTACTTTTAATAAGTGTATATGAGAAAGCGAAAACCTGACTCGACGGTGTTCAAAAAAACAGCGATCGTGATGTCACGATCGCTGTACTGATTGCTCTCTCCTTATATAAGAGGAAAGTGCACTTTACACCGCCATTGGTAGGTGCCAATTGATGACCTCTTTGCCTTGCTGAGAGAGGATCTGGTTCGCTTGTGAAAATGGTTTGCTACCAAAGAAACCTCGGTGAGCAGACAACGGTGATGGATGCGGTGCCGTTAACACATAGTGTTTGTTACGATCGATAAAGCGACCTTTCTTCTGCGCGTGTGAGCCCCACAGCAGGAACACCACACCTTGTTGATGCTGGTTAATCGCTTCAATTACGCGGTCAGTAAAGGTTTCCCAACCCGTTTTTGAGTGCGAGTGTGCTTTGCCCTGCTCTACCGTCAATACGGTATTAAGTAGCAACACACCTTGCTCTGCCCAGCTTTGCAAAAAACCATGTTGAGGAATTTGAAAACCTTCGATATCTTGCGCCAACTCTTTGTACATATTCACCAAAGACGGTGGCGTTTTAATGCCGGGCAACACAGAGAAACACAAACCATGCGCTTGATTAGGACCGTGGTAAGGATCTTGCCCCAGAATCACTACCTTAACGTCTTTGAACTCGGTAAAACGAAAAGCGTTAAATACGTCTTTGGCTGGCGGATAAATGGCTTTGCCTGCCGCTCGTTCTGCTTCAACAAAATTCAAAGTATCGACAAAGTAGCTCTGCTGTTTTTCTTCGCCGATCACATCGTGCCAAGTGGGTAACTGATTCATGGAAAGTTCCTGTCCTAAAGTTTCCCTCTATTCTAACGAGCGAAACCCAAACAAACAAAAACTTACCACCAGCTTGAGACGGCTTTTCAAAAACTGACGCGCAGACAGCTGGTGTTAATCCATGCTGGTTTGGCTAAAACCAAAGTAACCAATACTAATAATGATGACGCTAATAACGCTGCGGCGTTCGAAAGTGCCCTTGCCCTGAGATATGGCGGTTTGGGGCTGGTAAACGTAATACTCGTCGAGAGTGTGTCGTTGGGATAAAAGAAACTGGTCGAGACATATTGTCATCCTCCTAACTAGCTTCGCCTAACTACAACGTTGAGTTCAGGCGTTTAAAACAAGCGCATAACCGCTCAATGGTTTTAGCTAAGAAAGAAGGATGCCAACTTTACCATCCCGTTAGGAATTAACCATTTCTTCAATGTGGAATTGGCGTAAGGTGTTGATTTCTTGCTGCCAAATATCTGGGTCAATTGTTTCTAAAATCAAAGGGATACCATCAAAACGTGGATCTTTAGCGATGTACTCAAAACAGCTCCAACCGATCTCGCCTTTGCCTAATGAGTGGTGACGGTCAACCTTGCTAGCGAATTCGACTTTCGAATCATTTAGATGCATTGCTCTTAAATAGTGCATGCCTACGATACGATCGAACTCGGCAAAGGTATGCTCACAATCCTCTTTGGTACGCAGATCGTAACCGGCAGTAAACGTGTGGCAAGTATCAAGACACACGCCAACGCGTTCTTTGTCTTCTACTTGATCGATGATTTCAGCCAAATGCTCAAACTTCCAGCCTAAGTTAGTGCCCTGACCTGCCGTATTCTCAATCACTGCGATCACATTCGGCACTGCTTTGTGCGCCAGGTTGATCGACTCGGCTATCGTCGACAAACACGCCTGTTCTGACACTTTCTTTAAGTGGCTACCAGGGTGGAAGTTGAGCAAGGTTAAACCTAACTGGTTACAACGCTCCATCTCGTCAATAAATGCCGCGCGGGATTTATTCAGCTTTTCTTCTTCCGGCGCCCCCAAGTTAATCAGATAAGAGTCATGGGGCAGAATGTGTTCGGCGCCGAAGCCAAGCATTTTGCAGTTTGCTTTGAATGCACTAATGGTTTTTTCTTCGAGTGGTTTAGCAACCCATTGACGCTGGTTCTTAGTAAACAGAGCAAACGCATTCGCACCAATCTCACGAGCACGAAGAGGCGCTTGATCGACTCCTCCAGCCGCGGACACGTGAGCACCAATAAATTTGTTTCCAAACTTGTTTTTCATGTTTGTCATTTAATCACTTTAGACTTTCAGGATGACTACCTAAATACAGGCAGTTGCGTTACCAAGGTTAATTTTTGAGCTCGTTTTGTAGTAAATTTACAACAAAATTAACTTTTAAATATTTTTTATATTATCAAATAAATTGTAAATAGTATGTTTTCAAACGTTTTATTGATTTAACTCAAGAAAATCACCTTCAAAAAATTAAGGTTTTTGGTTGTTTTTTGACTTAAATCAATATTAAAATGATGGATATTGGCTATATAATACTTAGCTCGACAAAAATTCGAAAATTAACACCAATAATCACCACGTAAGTGGTCTAGGAGATAGTGATGATCCAAGGTATCCAAATTACTAAAGCAGCTAACGACGAACTACTAAACTCAATCTGGCTACTAGATAGCGAGAAGAACGAAGCGCGTTGTGTTGCTGCAGCATCAACTTACGAAGCAGACCAAGTTATCGCAATCAGCGACCTAGGTGAATACGAAAGCCGTGAAGTAGCAATCGAAACTGCTCCTCGCATCGAAGGTGGTCAACACCTAAACGTGAACGTTCTTAAACGTGAAACTCTAGAAGATGCAGTTGCACACCCAGAGAACTACCCACAGCTAACTATCCGTGTTTCTGGTTACGCAGTACGTTTCAACTCGCTAACTCCAGAACAGCAACGTGACGTAATCGCTCGTACTTTTACTGAGTCTCTATAATCTCTCAGTAAACTAGTTTGCTAGAATTTAAAAAGCTTGGTCAGCAATGACCAAGCTTTTTTTGTTTCTGGATCCTTCGAAACCCTTCCGATAGTAAAAAGCAACTCGCCTTCAAGGTGCATTTCTTTGCGAAGGATCTTTCTGAAACGCTTGTGCCAACGAGGTTGGATCAAGCCTATCTCTTTGCAGTGACGCCCCTTCTGCCCACCAAATCAGTTGATGCAGGGTGCGATTCATATAACTGTCCCACTGCGCCTGCTCCGACTCATTCGCAGCCACACCGTGCTCATCAAATACCTCTTGTGCTTTCGGAATGTGGATCATTGCCGACACAGGCAAGCACCCCAACTCGGATAAGAAAGTACGCATCGACACTGCAGCACGAGCACCACCCCATTGCCCGGCAGAGTAGGTCACGATAGCACTTGGCTTATAGGAAAACAGCGAACTGCCAAAGTGATTAAGCATGTTTGCCAAAGCTGGGCTCATCGAATGGTTGTATTCCGGGCTAACCATCACATACCCATCGGCCTGTTTGATTTTGTCTGCCAACTCACTTAGGTGCTGTGGCACTTTAGAGCGGTGATAAGCAAACTCGGGCTTAAACACATCGCCAAAGTCATAGTTCAATGGGTCGATGATTTCGACAGTATGTTGCGAATGCTGACTCACGATGAGTTTTTCACACGCTAAACTAACTCGCATCCCTAAACGGGCTGGTCGTGGTGGTGTGCTGTCTCTCACTGAGCCAAGAAAAATCAAAAAATGCATGCTTCTCTTTCCATCTCATTCGGTTAAGTTCGTTTCTCAAGCATAAAGAGAGTTAAAACTTACCGGCAATAAAAAAGGTGAATGACTACTCATCCACCTCTCGTTATTTGTGCTTTTGATACTGACTGTGCTTTTGAAGCTTACTGCACGCGGCGCAGTACTTGTTTCAATGCGTCAAAGTCTGCGTCGAGATCTTCTGATAACAGTTCCATCGCAGCGTGCTTCGCTAGCGGTGCAGGAAGGTCAATGTCAGATTGCAGAATGTCATCCACCACTTCTTTGAACTTCGCAGGGTGTGCAGTACATAGGAACAGACCGGTCTCACCATCTTGCAGTTGCTCTTCAAGAACACGGTAAGCAATCGCACCGTGCGGTTCACACAGGTAACCTAAAGCATGTAAGTCTTTCACTGACTGAGCGCTTTGCTCATCAGATACAGCACCTTTTCCTAGCGTCTCCAAGCCCCACTCTTTCACGCGGCACAACTCTTCGATACGAGGCCAGTTGTTTGGTTGACTCACGTCCATCGCGTTCGATGTCGTTGCGACCGTTGGTTTTGGCTCCCACTTACCCGTTTGTAGGTAACGCGGTACCGTGTCATTAGCATTAGTTGCAGCGATAAAACGTTTGATAGGCAGACCCAGTGCTTTTGCCAGTAGACCAGCAGTTAGGTTACCAAAGTTACCACTTGGTACAGACACGACTAGGTTTTCACGCTCTTGCTTACTCATTTGCGCGGCAGCTTCAAAGTAGTAACAGATTTGTGCCATCAAGCGGCTGATGTTGATTGAGTTTGCAGAGTTCAGACCGATCTCTTCACGCAATGCCGAATCATCAAAAGCTTGCTTAACCAGAGCCTGACACGCGTCGAAGTCACCATCGATCGCGACAGTGTGAATGTTTTTACCAAGCGTACAGAATAGCTTTTCTTGCAGTGGGCTGATCTTGCCTTTCGGGTAAAGAATCACAACGTTGATGTCTTCCATACCGTAGAAAGCGTGCGCAACGGCTGCGCCAGTATCGCCAGAAGTTGCAGTCAGAATGGTGATCTTGCCACCGTCCGAAACAGCTGCAAGAGATTGCGCCATAAAGCGACCACCAAAGTCTTTAAATGCAAGCGTTGGACCATGGAACAGTTCCAGAGCGTAAACACCGTCTTTCACTTGATTAATTGGCGCAGGGAATTGGAATGCAGCGTCAACCAATGCGTTAACTTGCTCTTCCGCCAGCTCATCACCAATCAGTGCAGATAGGATTTTCGTGCTACGAGAGACGAAGTCTTCTGCCAGTAGCGCATCAACGTCTTCAAATTTTGGTAATTCCGATGGGAAAAATAGACCTTGGTTACGACCTAACCCTTGGCGAACGGCTTGACCAAAGGAAACTTGTTCATCATTTTCTTTTATATTGTAAAGCTTCATAGCTCACTTCCTGTTACTTTCGAACCCTGTTTATCTAGACGACAAACGTGGACGAATCCTTCTTCGTTTTGTACGTAGTTCTGTTCTAACCAGCGAGCAACTCGCTCAGCGACATCTTTCTCTTTGCAAATACTGAACAGTGTCGGACCACTGCCAGAAATACCGGTTGCCAATGCACCCGCAGACGCTGCGTATTGACGTGCATTTGCAAAACCCGGGAGCAGTTTCTCACGATACGGTTCTGCGATCACGTCTTTGATCATTTTTGCAGCAAGTTCTGGCTGACCAGAATGACACGCATGAATAAAGCCCGCAAGATGGCGACCATGAGCAATGATATCTTGTCGGCGATATTGAGATGGTAGGATCTCACGTGCTTCTGCTGTTGATACTTTGATACCCGGATACGCCATCACCCAGAACCAATCATCAAAGCAAGGCACTTCTTGACTGATGATACCCAACTCTTCAAGCATCAATTGCACACCACCAAGGTAACACGGTGCGACGTTATCGTAGTGAATACCACCAGAGATCTTGCCTTCCATTTCTCCCATCAGCGCCAGTAACTCTGTCTCGTTAAGCGGCTGACCATGGAATCGGTTCAATGCATCTAATGCAGCAACGATAGAACATGCACTTGAGCCTAATCCAGAGCCGATTGGCATGTTCTTTTCTAGTGTCATTTCAAGTGGCTTTAGCTCGACGCCTTTCTTGTCTAGCTCGCGAGCAAACACTACCCAACAATCGTAAACGATGTTCTCTTTTGGCTCAGTTGGTAGCTTCTCAACAAAATCACCAGCCGTCTTTAGGCTGAACGGCTCAGCCCCAGACTTAACCAATACACGGTCACCCAATAGTGTGCCATCAACTGGGGACACCGCAGCCCCCAGAACATCAAAACCAACGCTTACATTACCAATTGATGCTGGGGCGTAGACCACTACATCCATATCACTTGAACTCATTGTCGTTATACCCCTAGCTTCCAACCTAAAGTACGCATCACATCCGAGAATACGCCCGCTGCCGTAACCTCAGTACCCGCACCGTAACCACGCAATACCAGTGGAATTGGTTGGTAGTAGCGGCTGTAGAATGCCAGTGCGTTTTCACCATCTTTGATCTTAAACATCGGATCATTTTCATCTACGGCAGCAATGCTTACCGTGCATTTACCATCAACAATTTCACCCACATAACGCAGCACTTTGCCCTCTTCCGCCGCTTTAGCTGACAGCTCTTTAAAGTACGCGTCCGCCTCTGGTAAACGTTCCATGAACTCTTCAACGCTGCCTGAGTCATCAAAACCTGGTGGCAGAGCTTGATCAACCACAACGTCTTCTAGTTCTAGGGACATACCAGCTTCACGAGCAAGGATAAGTAGCTTACGCGCAACGTCCATACCCGATAGATCATCACGAGGGTCAGGTTCGGTAAAGCCGTTTTGCTTGGCGATGTTGGTTGCTTCACTTAGGCTCATGCCTTCGTCTAACTTGCCGAAGATGTAAGAAAGAGAGCCAGAAAGGATGCCGCTGAAGCGCTCTAGTTCATCACCTGCTGAGATTAAGTTTTGTAGGTTTTCGATTACCGGTAGACCTGCACCTACGGTTGTTTCATACATCAGCTTACGACGAGAGCTGCGCGCAACATCGCGAAGTTGATGGTAGTAGGCCATGCTTGCTGTGTTTGCTTTCTTGTTTGGCGTGACTACGTGGAAACCTGCTGCTAGGAAGTCTGCGTATTGATTCGCGATATCTTCACTTGAAGTACAGTCAACCAATACTGGGTTGATGATGTGGTTGCGTTGCACTAAAGAAATCAGACGCGCTAGGCTGAACTCTTCTGTCGCTGCCGACATACGGTCACGCCAATGCTCCAGTGGCAGCCCTTCACTATCAAGTAGAAGACCTTTGCTGTTTGCTAAGCCGCATACGCGAATCACAATGCCTTTTTCCGCAAGCTTCGCTTGTTGACGCTCGATCTGATCCACCAGTTCACCACCAACGCCGCCAATACCAACCACGAATACATCTAGGAAGTGCTTAGAGTTGAATAGGTTCTCGTGACAGGCTTTGATCGCTTCAGAGATTTTATCTTCAGGAATCACGGCTGAGATTGCACGCTCAGATGAGCCCTGTGCAATAGCTACAATGTTTACGTTCACTTCAGCAAGAGATGAGAAGAAACGAGATGCAACACCGCGTGATGTACGCATACCGTCACCCACAAGTGTCACAATAGAAACATCATCAATGAACTCGACTGGTTCAAGTAGACCGTCTTTTAGTTCAAGTTCAAACGCATCCGCCAATACTTGTTGTGCTTTTGCTTTGTCTTGCGCTTCGATACAGAAGCTGATGCTGTACTCAGAAGAGGATTGAGTGATCAGAACGATAGACACACCGGCTGATGACATTGCACCAAATACTCGGCTTGCCATGCCAACCATACCCTTCATACCAGGACCAGACACGTTAACCATCGTTAGGTCGTTCAGCGTCGTGATGCCTTTGATTGCGAGGTTATCTTCGCCAGTGTCTTGACCAATCAGCGTACCAGCCCCTTGTGGGTTAAAGCTGTTTTTGATCAGACAAGGAATATGGAATTGTGCGATAGGTGCGATGGTTTTCGGATGCAGAACGGATGCACCAAAGTACGAAAGCTCCATCGCTTCTTGGTAGCTCAGTGATTTAAGAAGACGAGCATCTTCCACCAAACGAGGGTCACAGTTGTAAACACCATCAACGTCAGTCCAAATTTCACAGCAATCTGCGCGCAAACACGCTGCAAGGACCGCAGCAGAGTAGTCAGAGCCATTACGACCAAGTGTTACTAACTCACCTTTCTCATTACCTGCGGTAAAACCAGGCATGATATTTACGTGACCTTGAGGAAGAGGATTTTGGCGGAAGTTCTGAGTAGAGACTTCAACATCGACCATCGCTTCTAGGTGATCGCCTTTTGCGTATAGATACTCGACTGGGTCGATAAGATGCGCAGGTTGCCCTTTCGCTTCTAATACCGCTTTCATCAACTGAATCGAGACGCGCTCACCTTTACTAATGATGCGTGCGTTGACATTGTTTGGGCACATACCAAGAAGATTAATGCCATGAACGAATTGGCGAAGCTGAGAAAGTGAAGTTTTTACTTGGTAATCAAATGCAGCACCATCGATGTTTGGCAATACATTTTGGATATCTGAAAATAATGCTTTGAACGAAGCTTCAAGTTCATTGATTTGCAGCTCAGCTTCACCATTGCGAAGTGCACCTTCAATCACCGCGACCAGTTTATTGGTCGTTTTGCCTGGTGCTGAAAGTACCACTGCGACTTCTTCTTGCTGCGCATTGTTGGCGATGATATCCGCCGCTCTTAGAAAGCGATCTGCATCCGCTAATGATGAGCCGCCAAACTTTAATACTCGCATCCCTTCCTCCGATGTATCTTCTTAGATCTGTCTAAATTCTTTATAAAAAAGCATAAAAAAAGGCCTGTATCTTGTTGGATACAGGCCTTTCTTGTGAATTTCTTTCGCTCAGCAGCCTGCCCCAACATTGGTCGTGTCGGTAATAATAATGGTTGTGGTCATTACTACTTGGCTGTGAGATGTCATAAATAAATATTCAACGATAGTTGTGTGTTTTCTTAACTCTACGTTTACCGAGTTTCCGAAACAGAGTCAACAAAAAATTGTGTATTTTCCGGCCTTGTAGAGATTTCTGCTGCGCAATGTCGTTGATATTTAAGTGTAATTACAATGAGTTAGTCTGCTTACGATTTTATTCTTTTTTTTCAGTCATTCGCTCATGGTTCTTACAGATCTATTAGGATGAAGATCCTATGTAAGATCTTGATGCAAATATGCACAATCGAAAACTGATCTTTGCAGGTTCTATTTAACAACAACTTAACTGTGATCAAGGTTCCTAGGATCGAATTAAGTGGAAAATAAATGAGCTGGCTTTCATATTCTATGCTTTAATAGTGAGAAGCTTTTAGCACATACTAATAACAAAGTTAGACACAAGGAGTGGTCACATGAAAAAATGGATTTTTCTGTTGCTATTCGCCGTGCCTAGCGTTTGTCTTGCTAACGATCTTCCGCCTCTTCCAGGCAAAACTTCTTCGTCTCCACACAAGCTTTTCATCTCTAGTGAAAACTATCAAACAGATAGCTTCGATGTATGGAACATAGATGGTGGTTACTCATACGAGCTGTTTGATTCCGTTGATCTTTACGTTGGTGCGCGAGTCAACAACTCGCCAACAAAAAACCAAAGCGGTTTTCTTAGTGGGATCAGTTATCACTTTAATGATCGAGTAACAGTGAAAAGTACTGTTAGATCTTATAAAGCTGAAACGGCGGAAGGTATCCGAGAAGAAGACAGTAGCCTTGCTGCTGAAGTCTCAAGTCGCGTGAAAATCACCGAGAATTTGGATCTTCACGCCACTCTAGATTACCAAGATTGGCAACAAGGCTTCGAAGTAGGATTAGGTTTCCGCTTCTAGAAGTCCAGCGCTTCTTTCGAAATCAAAACCCCATTCCAGTCTGCGTAAACATAGTGTTTTGGCTGCACGATTTGGTTTTGCATCGTCAATGTCACGTTGACTTCTCCCACGCCACGCTTCTCTGTTTTAAACGGGCATGTACCCAAAGCTTGAACACCAATATCCATTTGTGACATTTGTGCCACATCGCGAATCGCACCGTAAACAATAATGCCTTCCCAACCATTTTCGATACCGAGAATCGCGAGCTGATCACCTAACAACGCTTTTTGACATGAGCCGTGTCCATCAACAATCAGCACTTTTCCAGTGCCATCTTCGTTCAGTACTTCGCGTACTTTGGAGTTATCGTGGTAACAACGTACAGTGACAATCTCGCCATGAAAGGCCGTGCGTTGACCAAAGTTCTGCAATGGTAAGCTAAGCAGGATGACTTGGTCCTCAAACTGGTCACAAATGTCTGGTGTTATGTCTCTCATATTTCCTCCGTGAATTGTCTCACCTAAGCTGAAGCTCAGATAAGTAGTATCCTTCTAGACGAGTCGCGGCTGTATTGTTCCTAGCTTGTGCAAAACTTCAGGTTCTGAACAAGCAATCAAGTAAAGCTCGTCATCAATGACGTAATAAATCGCGTTTTGTTGAAATTGATTCGCCAGGTCTATTGCGGCTTGCGGTGTTAACTCAGCAGCATAGCTCTCTTCAAACCATTCAAATGTCTGATCGCCAACCGTGACAGGCACGTATTTAACGTGGTTTAATTGTTGTTCGAGTTTATGATTACTTATGCAGTTCTCTTCTTTTGACCGCAGATTACTGTAAGGGTTCCAAGCAGTTATCACCGCGTAGTTGGTTACCTCCCATTCAGCGTGAAAACGGAAGAAAGACTCTGAATAAGCATTCCATAACGATGCGTCTATGTTCGTATTACTTTTTTCTATCATAACTCTTAAACGATTAATAACAGTTACATTTCATCAATTGATGTAAATCAACAAACTGAATGGAATTAACATTTGAGCATTGTTAGCATGCTGTTAACAATATAAAATCCGCTCCATATCTTAGGGTGTTTACGTTTCAGGCTCCGTAATTACAGGGAATTGAAAGGTAAACAAGCCCTATAGAATAAACGTCGCCATCGGATACTGGTGAGTTGGCAAAATTCCAAGGAAGGCGGATAACTGAAAGAAGTGTTTTTTTGATCAACTTGATTTATTATCAAAATCACATTACCTGTATGTTATATTTTTGCCTAGAATTTATTCTATTAGCACAATTTTGTCACAAATTTAGGTACCGCCAATGCAAACCCCGCAGATTCTTATCGTAGAAGATGAGCAAGTAACTCGTAACACTCTTAAGAGTATTTTTGAAGCAGAGGGATACGCTGTTTTTGAAGCCAGTGACGGTGAAGAAATGCACCAAGTGTTGTCTGAAAATTCAATCAACTTGGTTATTATGGACATTAATCTTCCAGGCAAGAATGGTCTCCTTCTAGCACGTGAACTTCGCGAGCAAGCGAACATCGCACTGATGTTCCTGACTGGTCGTGACAATGAAGTAGACAAGATCCTAGGTCTTGAAATCGGTGCTGATGACTACATCACTAAACCATTCAACCCGCGTGAACTAACTATCCGTGCTCGCAACCTGCTAAGCCGCTCAATGAGCACTAACGCTGTACAGGAAGAGAAACGCTCGGTAGAAAAATACGAGTTCAACGGTTGGGTGTTAGACATCAACAGCCGCTCTCTAGTGAGCCCATCTGGTGACAGCTACAAACTGCCACGCTCTGAGTTCCGTGCTCTACTGCACTTCTGTGAGAACCCAGGTAAGATTCAAACTCGTGCTGACCTTCTTAAGAAGATGACAGGTCGTGAGCTTAAGCCACATGACCGTACTGTAGACGTAACTATCCGTCGCATTCGTAAGCACTTCGAATCAGTATCAGGTACACCTGAAATCATCGCGACTATTCACGGTGAAGGCTACCGCTTCTGTGGCGATCTAGAAGACTAATCTGCCCCAGCATAAACAATAAGGGCTTGCTCAATGAGCAAGCCCTTTTGCTATCTGTTACTTAGCAATGAATGCAAACTTAATGGTTAATACAAGCTTAGTGGCTAATACACTTTGTCGATCTTGATGCCTTTCTCGACTAACCACTCTTTCTTGCCTGCGTCATCTAACAATAACGCCAAATCGACCGACTTCTCCATATCCGCTTCGATTTGCCATACAAACGCCACTTCCCACTGATTTTCACTGTGGGTACGTAACTCTAATAAGTCACCATCAATTTCCCACTCTGAATCACCTTGCTTAATAATCAGAGCATCAACCGTTAAGTTTGCAGGCAGCTCATTATCTGCTTTTAGGTACAATGCGCCATGAACGTTCTGCTCTTGAACTTCACCAATGGTTGGCATCAGGTTTACCCATAGGTTGCTCTTTAGCTCAACGTTCACTGTATTCATCGTGACTTGGCTGCCTTGTTGCCATCCAACTTGAGGAGCAGAACTACAACCCGCCAGTAGCGCAATTGCCAGTGCTGCCGATGCAAATTTCTTCATTTTATTTCCTCTGTTCCAACCAACTCTTCAATACTTGAATATCATTTTGATATTCGTTTTTAATTTCTTCGACCCAATCCGATATGTTCTCCCACCAAGCAGGCATATCAGGAGATTGTGCTTTCTGTGCGACGCTTTGGATGTGTTTTAAACCAATCGAGCCAGCTGCACCTTTAATTTTATGTGCTTCAGAAACAATACCGTCTTGGTCTTTTGCCGTCATGTTTGAGTCCAACACCTCGATATAATCAGGCATCATGTCTTCAAACATCTTAATACTGTCATACACAGGCTTCACGCCAACGATATCCACGTAAGACTCTAGCATATCAAGATCCAGCAAGTGGGTATTGATGACTGGAGATGGCATCGGTGTCGCCTCTTCGATGACTTCAGCTTCTGCGATCTCTTCCATCACACTCTCATTGTTCTCAACGCGCTCAACGAAGAACTTATCGATCACCGCTTGTAACGCTTGAACTGCAAGTGGTTTGCTTATGGCATCATCCATACCGTTATCGAGATATTCACGACGATCTTTCATGACATTCGCAGTCAATGCCACCAGCGGCGGTAGATTATCGTAGTGTTCACGGTAGTACTTAGCCACGTCAAACCCAGTCATGTCCGGAAGCTGAATATCAAGCAGAGCTAAGTCGTATTCATCCGGTACGAAGTTCACCAGCGCTTCCTCACCCGTCATTGCGACAGTAACAGAGTGCCCCAAGCTTTCGAGCAGAGATTTTGCAACAGTGACATTAAGTTCGATGTCTTCGACCATAAAGATATTAAGATGTACATTGTCGCGTTTTGCATCGATAACAGGTGCTTCTAACTCAACCACTGGCACGTGAATCGATACGGTAAAGGTACTACCGAATCCTTCCTCACTTGCTACGGTAATGTCACCGTCCATCATGTTGATCAGCTGCTTAGAAACCGCCAAACCGATACCAGTACCCACCGCATGCAGGTTATCTTTGCCTGATTTCACTTGGTAGTACATCGCAAAGATCTTATCGAGCTCTTCGTCTGGAATACCAATACCGGTGTCTTCCACTTCCATAATGATGGTCGCGTAATCTTCTTCAACATCGGCGCTCACCGTCATTACGACGCCACCTTCTTTGGTGAACTTCATGGCGTTGCTAACCAAGTTCCAGATAACCTGGCGTAGACGTGTCGCATCCACTTCTATCGCTTTTGGTAGCGAGCTCAAACGCTCTAGATCGAAGCGTAGCCCTTTCTGTTCAGCCATCAGAGCCGAGATACTTTCAATTTCAGCGACGAAGTCTTCAAAGTTCAATGGTGCAGGTAACAACTCCAACTTACGACGGTCAAATTTGTCCATGTCGATAATGTCGTTAAAGATGTTGCCCAAAGTAATGGCACTAACATTGATGGTTTGCATGTGCTTACGTTGCTCTTCAGTCAACTGACTATCAAGCAACATACGACTCAAGCCTACAATGCCGTTTAACGGTGTGCGCAGCTCATGACTGATAGTGGAGATAAAGGTGGTTTTATCACGGCTGGCTTTTTCTAATGATTCTTCATGACGCTTACGCTCGGTGATATCGCGACCGAAACCAACCAGACCAAGGTGGCGACCATCTTTGCTGTAGAACGGTACTTTGCGCAATTCAAAGTAATGTTTGCGACCATCAGGGTATTCTAGCCATTGCTCGTAGGTAATTGCTTGGTTATCAGCAAAGACTTTTTGGTCGGTATCGACGATATGCTCAGCCACTTCTTTGCTGTAGACATCCCAAGGGCTCAAGCCCACTAATTGGTGTTCTTTCTTACCAGTTAACTCTTCCATCGCGCGGTTACAGCCAGAAAAAACACCATCAGCGTTGCGGTAGTAAATCAAATCTGGAGATGCATCGATAAAAGAACGTAACAGCGCCGTACGCTCGGCAAGCTCAAGCTGAGTACGCTCACGTTGGAACACCTCATTCTCCAAGTCTTGCATCGCTTCTTCACGTGCTTCTTCTGCTTTAATACGCTCTTCAATTTCTTGGTTGAGCTTTTCAATGTTCTGCTGCAGTTGAAAGTTCAGCTCTTGGTCACGCGAACGCATGTCCTTAAGCTTAGATACTAACTTGGTCAGTCTTTGACGAGACTCTTCAAGCTGATCCACCACGACAGATAGGAAATACACCGCCCAAGGGGTAATAAGTAGACCAAAGAATACCGAACGAACGATATCTATATCGTCAACGTTACCCTTAAGCGCCAACGTGATACCAACTTGCACAACAACAGCCAGTGCAACCAGCGCCAACGCCAGTAGTATCGAGAAACGGACAATCCCCAGCTTAACCAATAGGTCAACATAGTACTGGGCGAGATTTTTCATGGGCTTCATTCACTACTCCATGGAACAAGCTAGACATCGAACCCTGATCAGTTTGAAAAGCAAAACCGTTAAGCGCAGTTACTCAACAGCATCAATGTTTGAAAGACACACAACTGAAATGGTGACGCTTCAGGGCTCATCAACGCCTCATGCTGTGTATTCGCAGTTTAACGTGTTTGATACGGTGATTTAAACCGCCTGCTCTCAACTTAGAGCAAGCGGTCACAAAGCGTTAATAAGAACCAGGATGAACTCGAGTGCAGTCACGCCCATCCGCCTTAGCTTGATAGAGTGCGCTGTCTGCCATTGCAACGCCCATTTCTGGTTCGTCACCATGATGCGGAATGTAAGAAACAAAGCCGATACTCACCGTCAACCGATCCGAAGTCGTTGAGTTACTATGTTCCACAGCAAGTTCGTGGATTTGTTCATGGATGCGTTTGGCAACTTTGTGTGCACCTTCCGTTGTGGTGTTTGGCAAGATAAAGCCAAACTCTTCCCCACCATATCGTGCTACGCAGTCCGATGACCGACTCACCACCTGTTGAAACGCCGCAGCGACTTGGACTAAAGCATCATCACCTTTTTGGTGACCATAGCAGTCGTTGTAGTCTTTAAAGAAATCAATATCACACAACATGATCGTCAGCGGCAATTTCTCACGAATATGGTGATACCAAAGAGTATGAAGTTGTTCATCGAAGCGGCGACGATTAGCGACTTTTGTCAGGCTGTCAGAGAAGCTTAATTTTTCTAACTCCAAATTTGCTTCCTCAAGCTTTTGCTCTGCAAGATAACGCTCAGAGATATCACGTGCCATAATCAATACACCGTTAGTACCCGATGCTCGGTCTTTAAACGGCGATTTCACCACATCAAACCAAGTATGATATCCATCAGTGCTGCTCACTTTATCGATGTAGCGTACAGGTTGTGTTTGCTGCAATGCTTGCATGTCACTAGCTTCCAAACGAAGGTAAATATCATCAGGCACTACGTCTTGTAGTCGCTTACCAATCAAATCCCCTACATCAGAAATGCCTAACGCATTCACAAATGGTTTATTACAAGCCTGGTAAACCATGTTTTCATTGAAGATACCGATAGAGTCTGGGCTGGCATCCAAAATGGTTTGTAAGATGGTATCGCGCTGTGCCAAAGCGACTTCGGTATCTTTACGACGTTCCATTTCATCGCGCAAATTCTGCTGCATCTTGTGCCATTCAGTAACATCATGACTGATAGACAAAGTACCAATCATCTCTCCAGACTGAGAAACCAAAGAACTTTGGTTTACTTCCAACAAACAACTTCGACCTTGCTGATCGGTTGTCCAACGCCTCTCAGTTTTACGTGTAGCTATTGGGTTCATCTTGGAGGAGCAAGCTTCTTCTCTGCGCCCTTCCCAAAACAGGTCAAACGCACGGTTGGTTGTCAGTACTTTACCTTGCTTATCTTGCAGACATATCAATTCAGATAACGAGTCGAGAGCGGAACGAGCAATACCTAGCTGCTCTAATTCTTGTTGCTGCTCTTGGCGAGTAAACTGGTAAGGCTGAGCGTAAATAATCCATACGCGATGCCCGCGAAGTAAGCTCTTTCGACCAGATAACTCAATCTTAATATTCTCTGTTTCAGACAACCGCCAATCAAACAGCTGCTGCCCAAAATGTCGGCTGGAAAAGCTATCAAGTAATGCAATTATCTCGTCAGTATTAAAAGAAGCAGGATAGAGAAACCCAGAACCTAAACGACGGATACCAAGCAATTGCATGGCAGAATCATTGGAGAGCAACAATTGACCACTGCCCGCATCTAACACGAGAACAGGGTAAGGAGAGTCCGTAACGATAAGTTTTAAAGCAGATTGAAATCGTATATAGATCAGCGTAACTGTGATTACACATACAACAGAGAGCAGGACCACAAATCCGTAGTCGCCCTGCCCATCCCAGAGCCAATTGAGTAACTGATCCATTTTTCCGACCTTTCAAGCAAATCGGAGGAAATATAACAGTTATTAATCGATCATTCTGCCTTTAATTCTGGTTTGATATAGATGAAGGCATCACCAGTTAAGCTGCCTTGTGAGCCTTCTCGATCCAATGCACGACCAATTTCAGTCATCGCTAACCAGCGGTTTTCACACCACAGCGGCGACAAAAGAGTAGGACGGCGAGCAGCTGAGGAAACGCGATGGAAGATCACTTCTTTAGGAGTCATGCGGATCATTTCACTGGCGATAGCAACATAATCTTCCAATTCTGGGGCTTCTAGCTTTCCGGCACGCCACGCTTTCGCCATTGTACTGCCTTCTACGATATGTAAACCATGCAGTTTGATACCATCTGTGCCAACGTCCAAAACTTTACGCAATGTGTCGATGTTGTCATCGCGTGTTTCTCTAGGCAAACCGACGATCAGATGAGTACAAACTCTAATACCTAGTGCCCGAGCACGTTTGGTGATTTCTGCATAACACTCAAAGTCATGACCACGGTTGATACGCTTGAGGGTGTCATTGTTGGCAGTTTGAAGACCTAGCTCTAGCCAAATCTCATAACCTTGATTCACATAGTCAGACAGTAAATCCAGTACTGCATCAGGAACGCAATCTGGACGAGTGCCCACACAAAGGCCGACGATATCAGCAGCCTTGAGGGCTTCTTCGTACATGTTTTTGAGGACTTGTACTTCTGCATAGGTACTGGTGTACGCCTGAAAATATGCCAGATACTTCTTCGCCCTGTGGATCTCTCCAGCACGATCTTTCAATTGATCGTGGATACTTTTGATCTGTACTTCTTCATCCGCAAATGAAGCCACATTACAAAATGTGCATCCACCTCGACCAATAGTGCCATCGCGGTTTGGACAACTGAAACCACCGTGCAAAGTCAGTTTATGAACTTTTTCGCCATAACGGCGCTGAAGGTCTTGGCCTAATGTGTTGACCAACTCATGTAACTGCATAGATTCTCACCAATAGTAAACCGTAATAAATCTCACTACGATTTATGTAACTAAATTACATCCCTGCAAGAAAAAACAAATAATTCTAGTCAATTCAAACAAACAGGTGGCGGTGCGAAATCAATAAAACTGCATAAAACCAACTTAAAACCTGCAATGTTGCGTAAATGTTAAACAAAAAGTGAATATTTAAACGAAAAAATTGGGTCACAAAGACGACTTTTCGTTGCATTTCGAAGTCACAAAATTGTAGGATACTTACACAACCCCGTCGTTTTTGTGACTTTTATTACAACATCAACTGCGGGAATTGTCGGCGTTATCCCGCTCCCACCTATATAAGTCACTAAATTGTGGCAATAAATAAAGGGATATCACCAAGGATTGTTTTTCTCGCAAAATTTTTCCTGCGAGATACGGAAAGGAATCAAGACTGGTCAACCTCGATCAGTGGCGAATCATAAATATAAAGGACAAGACGTGCAGAGCGTACCTAAGACAGTCGAGATCTGTCCGGGGTTCTTGCGTCGACATTGAACTGGAAGGATGTATCTATGGTAGATAGAGAGCAAAATTCACAGGGTCTGTACACTCCGGAACTGGAGCATGACGCTTGTGGTATCGGTTTTGTTGCTCACCTTAAAAACCGTAAATCTCATGAAGTAGTGACTCAAGCATTGGATATGCTGGCTCGCATGGAACACCGTGGTGGTCAAGGTTGTGACCCATGCAGCGGTGATGGTGCGGGTATCTTGCTACAAAAACCTCATGAATTCCTATTAGAAGAAGCCGTTAAGCTAGGCATTAAACTGCCTTCATTTGAAAAGTATGGTGTTGGTGTCGTTCTTTTCCCGAAAGACGAATACAAACGCGAACAATGCCGAGATATTCTAGAACGCAACGCACAGCGTCTAGACCTTGAAGTTATCGGCTACCGCGTTTTGCCAACCGACAACTCAATGATCGGTGCTGACCCGCTAAGCACTGAGCCTCAGTTTGAGCATGTGTTTATCTCTGGTGGTCCAGGCATCACACCTGAAGAGCTAGAACGCAAACTGTACGTACTTCGTAACTACACTGTGCGAGTTTGCCTAGAAAGCGTTTCGAACATTGGTGACGACTTCTACATTAACTCAATGTCTTACAAGACATTGGTGTACAAAGGTCAGTTAACAACCGAGCAAGTACCTCAGTATTTCCTTGATCTGCAAAACCCAACCATGGTGACTGCACTGGCACTGGTACACTCTCGTTTCTCTACCAATACCTTCCCGAAATGGCGTCTTGCACAGCCTTTCCGTTACATTGCCCACAACGGTGAAATTAATACAGTTCGCGGTAACTTGAACTGGATGAAAGCCCGTGAAGCAATCTTAGAATCAGACCTATTTACTCAGGCTGAAATCGACATGCTTCTTCCAATCTGTCAGGAAGGTAGCTCGGATTCATCTAACTTCGATATGGCACTTGAGCTCCTAGTTCTTTCTGGTCGTAGCCTGCCACACGCATTGATGATGATGATCCCGGAAGCATGGCAAGAAAACAAAAACATGGATCCTAAACGTCGCGCGTTCTATCAGTACCACGCGAACATCATGGAACCATGGGATGGTCCAGCTTCAGTATGTTTTACTGACGGTGTTCAAGTTGGTGCGACACTCGACCGTAACGGTCTACGCCCTTCTCGCTACACAGTGACCAAAGACAACTTCCTAGTGATGGCATCAGAATCTGGTGTGGTGGATATTGAACCAGAGAACGTAGAGTTCCGTGGTCGTCTACAACCAGGTCGTATCTTCGTTGCAGACCTAGAGCAAGGTCGCATCATCTCCGATGAAGAAGTGAAAGACACCATTGCAACAGCACAGCCTTACGAGAAGTGGATAGAAGAAAACCTACTGAGCTTGAAGAAGCTGCCAGATGCAAGCAACCAGTTCAGCCAACCTTCTCCTGAGCGTTTGTTGCACCGTCAACAAGCTTTCGGTGTGAGCACTGAAGAAGTGAACGAAATCATCGTTCCAATGGCGAATGATGCGAAAGAGCCATTATCAGCCATGGGTGCAGACTGGCCTCTTGCGGTTCTATCTCATCAGTCTCAACATCTTTCAAACTACTTCAAGCAACTGTTCGCACAGGTAACCAACCCACCGATCGACCCGATCCGTGAGCGTATGGTTATGTCACTGAACACTTACTTGGGTAAAGACCAAAACCTTCTGACTGAAACACCACTTCACTGTCAGAAAGTAGAATTGGAATCGCCTGTTCTGGCGAACTCTGAGCTTGAGAAATTGCGTGCGATCGATAACGAGCACCTACAAGCGAAGACACTGGATATCGTGTTCCAAGCCAATGAAGATCAAGGCAAACTTGAGCGCGCACTCAAACGTATCTGCCAATACGCAGAAGACGCGGTTATCGATGGTTACTCAATCATCCTATTAACTGACCGTGCAGTAAATTCAAACCACGCGGCGATCCCAGCAATGCTGGCAGTTGGCGCAGTGCACCACCACTTGATCCGCAAGGGTCTACGTGCGAAGTGTGACATCGTGGTTGAAACCGGTGATGCGCGTGAAACGCACCACTTTGCAACACTACTTGGTTACGGTGCGAATGCGGTTAACCCTTACCTAGTGATTGAAACCATCATTGAACTTCAACGTACGAAGAAGTTGGATCCAGAAGCGAACCCTCGCGATCTGTTCAACAACTACCGTAAAGCGATCAATGGCGGTCTTCTGAAGATCTTCTCGAAGATGGGTATCTCTACGCTACAGTCATACCACGGTGCGCAAATCTTCGAAGCCTTGGGTATCCACAAATCAGTGGTCGACAAGTACTTCACAGGTACGGTTTCTCGTATCCAAGGTCTAACCCTTGATGATATCGCCAAAGAAGTACTTATCCGTCACCGCATCGGTTACCCACAACGCGAAATCCCAATTCAAATGCTGGATGTAGGCGGTGTTTACCAATGGAAACAGCGTGGCGAGAAGCACCTCTTCAACCCAGAAACCATTTCTCTACTGCAAGAGTCTACGCGCAACAAGAACTACGATCAGTTCAAGCAATACGCGACAGCAGTAGATAAGCAAGGCGATAACGCGGTAACCCTACGCAGCCAGCTAGAATTCATTAAGAACCCAGCAGGTTCTATCTCTATCGACGACGTCGAGCCAATTGAAAGCATCGTGAAACGCTTCGCGACCGGTGCTATGTCATTTGGTTCTATTTCTTACGAAGCACACTCCACACTGGCTGTTGCGATGAACCGTCTTGGCGCGAAATCGAACTCTGGTGAAGGTGGTGAAGACCCAACGCGTTTCGAGCGCAAAGAGAACGGCGATTGGGAACGCTCTGCGATCAAGCAGGTGGCTTCAGGTCGTTTCGGCGTAACCTCTTACTACCTAACTAACGCTGAAGAGCTGCAAATCAAAATGGCTCAAGGTGCGAAGCCAGGTGAAGGTGGTCAGCTACCAGGTGATAAAGTAGACGACTGGATCGGTGCAACACGTCACTCAACTCCGGGCGTCGGTCTTATCTCACCACCGCCACACCACGATATCTACTCCATCGAGGATTTGGCTCAGCTTATCTACGACTTGAAGAACGCGAACCGCGCGGGTCGTGTGAACGTGAAGCTGGTATCAGAAGCAGGCGTAGGTACGATCGCTTCTGGTGTAGCGAAAGCGAAAGCGGACGTTGTACTTATCGCAGGTTTCGACGGTGGTACAGGTGCATCCCCAATGTCTTCAATCCGTCATACCGGTCTTCCTTGGGAACTTGGCTTGGCAGAAACGCACCAAACGCTACTGAAGAACGGTCTACGTAACCGTATCGTGGTTCAAGCGGATGGTCAGATGAAGACACCTCGTGACCTTGCAGTCGCAACACTACTTGGTGCAGAAGAATGGGGCGTGGCAACCGCAGCATTGGTGGTTGAAGGTTGTATCATGATGCGTAAGTGTCATAAGAACACCTGTCCTGTTGGTATCGCGACTCAAAACAAGACACTTCGCGAGCGCTTTGATGGTCGCGTAGAAGACGTCGTAACCTTCTTCCAGTACATGGCACAAGGTCTGCGTGAAATCATGGCTGAACTTGGCTTCCGCACTATCGATGAGATGGTCGGTCAAGGTCAGAAACTGAAGATTCGCCAAGACGTTTCTCACTGGAAATACAAGAACCTAGATCTATCTCCTGTTCTTCACGTTGAACAGCCACGCGAAGCTGATGGTGTATTCAACCAAGCTCAGCAGAACCACAACCTAGAAGAAGTACTAGACCGTAAGCTGATTCAAGCAGCGATTCCTGCACTCGAGAAAGGCGAAGCGGTGAATGCCGAGTTCCCTATCGTCAACACGGACCGCTCTGCAGGTACCATGTTGTCGAACGAAATCTCGAAAGTGTATAAAGATGCCGGTCTACCTCAACCAATGAACGTGAAGTTCAAAGGTTCCGCGGGTCAATCATTCGGTGCATTCCTAGCTAAGGGCGTGAAGTTCGAAGTAGAAGGCGATGCGAACGACTACTGGGGTAAAGGCTTATCTGGCGGTACCTTAGTACTTTACCCAGATGCGAAATCAAGTCTTGTCGCGGAAGACAACATCGTGGTTGGTAACGTGTGTTTCTACGGTGCAACTTCGGGTGAGTCTTTCATTCGTGGTATGGCTGGTGAACGTTTCTGTGTTCGTAACTCAGGCGCGAAAGTAGTAGTAGAAGGCGTCGGTGACCACGGTTGTGAGTACATGACGGGCGGTGCGGCAATAATCCTTGGTTCAACAGGTCGTAACTTTGCCGCAGGTATGAGTGGCGGCGTGGCTTACGTATGGGATAAATCAGGTGACTTTGAGTCAAAACTGAACCCAGAGCTAGTAGACCTAGATCCAATCGAGCAAGAAGACAGAGATCTATTACTCGACATGCTAACTAAGCATGTTCAATTCACAGGAAGTGAAGTCGCTCAGTCTTTCCTAGACAATTTTGAAGCTAGCCTAGCCTCTATGGTTAAAGTGATGCCGCGTGATTACAAAGCGGTTCTTCAAAAACGTAAAGCTGAAGCACAGTCTCAAGGAAACGAAACTCAAGCGGAGGCAGTATAATGGGTAAGCCTACTGGATTTTTAGAGCATGGTCGTGAACTACCACAGAAGATCGACCCAGCTGAACGTATTAAGAACAATAAAGAGTTTGTTCTAAACGAGGAGTTTGGTGACAAAATCAATACTCAGGCTTCTCGTTGTATGGATTGTGGTGTGCCGTTTTGTCATAACGGCTGCCCTATCGGTAACATCATCCCAGAGTTTAATGACGCAGTTTATCGTGATAGCTGGGAAGAAGCATGGAACATTCTAAGCTCGACTAATAACTTCCCTGAGTTTACTGGTCGTGTTTGCCCAGCACCATGTGAAAGTGCTTGTGTACTTGGCATCAACCAAGACCCGATCACTATCTGTAATATCGAGAAAACCATCGTAGAAACGGCATATCGAGAAGGGTACGCCAAACCAAAAACACCACGCTCTCGCACAGGTAAAACTGTTGCGATCATCGGTTCAGGTCCTGCAGGTCTTGCGGCTGCCGAGCAGCTAAATAGCGCTGGTCATACTGTGACTGTATTCGAGCGAGACGAGAAAGTGGGTGGTCTCCTGCGTTTTGGTATCCCAGACTTCAAACTGGGTATGGATGTGATTGACCGCAAAATCAACTTGATGGCAGAAGCGGGTATCGAATTCAAAGTAAATCAACACGTTGGTGTCGATGTGAATGCCCAGCAACTACGTCAAGAATTCGATGTGGTTCTGCTGACTGGTGGCTCAACTGTTCCACGTGATTTGCCCGTTCCGGGTCGTGAACTAAAAGGCGTCCATTTTGCAATGGAGTTCCTAGGTCAAAACAACCGTCGTGCCAATGATATGGATCTTAAGGGTGAAGAACTTCACGCTGCGGGTAAGCATGTTGTGGTGATCGGTGGTGGTGATACCGGCTCTGACTGTGTGGGTACATCTAACCGTCATGGCGCAGCAAGCATCACTCAGGTTGAAATCATGCCGATTCCACCAGAGAAGCGCCCTGCTAACATGCCATGGCCACAGTACCCAATGATTCTACGTACTTCGACCTCTCATGAAGAAGGTGTTGATCGTCACTGGAACATCCTGACCAAAGAGTTCATTGGCAATGACAAGGGTGAAGTTACAGGTCTTCGTTTAGCTGACATCGTTTGGCAAGATGCGAAACCAGGCGAACGTCCGAGCTTCAAAGAAGTAGAAGGCAGTGAGCGAGTGATCCCATGTGATATGGCTTTCCTAGCGATGGGATTCCTGCACCCAGAACCAACAGGTGTACTTGCTCAATTGGATATTGCACTCGATGATCGCGGTAATGTAGCAACCCAAGGTTTTGCTACAAACCAAGAAGGCGTATTTGCAGCTGGTGATATGCGAACAGGGCAATCTCTGGTTGTTCGTTGTATCAACGAAGGTCGTGAATGTGCCCGTGCTATCGATGACTATTTAATGGGTGGCACAAACCTAGAAGCAAAAGCAGATTCACTGATGCTTTCTGCGTAAAGGGAGTGTTCTCACTTCCTCTTTCTGAGCATTAAACCCAGCCATCAGTAGTATCGATGGCTGGTAGCAAAGAAAGAAAACAGTTCCTTCCAACCTTTTTATTTTGACCAGCATTTTGTGCTGGTCTTTTTTATTCCTGCCAGAATCAAATGTTACTTTTTTGTAACAATCATTTTTCTATCTAACTGAATTTATTAGATTATTTTAGCCAATTAAATGGTAAATCGCATATTCACGTGATTATTCACTAATAACTTGACCTTTTTTACAATAAGCTATAGCTTGTGAAGTTGGTGAAAATAAAACACACAATTTTTGTTAAGATATTTGACGAATTTTATTGAATAGATATACATAAAACTTAGAAAGTGACGCATAGTTAGTCATCATTATCAACTTGAGCAGTGTTGATATATCTGTCGGGATGACAGATAAGCAAAGGGAGAATTGCAATGGCTCTTTATGATCCAAGTCTTGAGAAAGACAACTGTGGATTTGGCTTAATCGCGCACATGGAAGGCGAGCAAAGTCACAAGCTGGTACGTACAGCAATTTCTGCACTTGATCGCATGACCCACCGTGGTGGCATCGCCGCCGATGGAAAAACCGGTGATGGTTGTGGTCTTCTTCTACAAAAGCCCGATTCCTATTTACGCCTTATCGCCGAAGAAAATGGCTTCAACCTTGGCAAGCAATACGCCGTGGGGATGATTTTCTTTAACCAAGATCCGGTGAAAGCTCAACTCACCAAAGACATCGTAAACAAAGAACTGGCTCAAGAGACCTTAACCGTAGCAGGCTGGCGGGAAGTTCCAACTAATTCAGAAGTACTCGGTCCGATCGCTGCTGATTCACTTCCAGACATTCAACAAGTCTTTATCTCTGCACCAGCAGGTTGGCGCGAGCGTGACATCGAACGTCGCCTCTATATCGCACGCCGTCGCATCGAGAAACAAATTACAGAAGATCCTGACTTCTACATCTGTAGCTTGTCAACGCAAGTTCTGGTGTACAAAGGTTTGTGCATGCCTGCGGACTTACCGCGCTTCTATCTTGATCTTGCTGATCTACGCATGGAGTCTGCTATCTGCCTGTTCCACCAGCGTTTTTCAACCAATACTCAACCTCGTTGGCCCCTAGCTCAACCGTTCCGCTACCTCGCTCATAATGGTGAGATCAACACCATTGAAGGTAACCGCCAATGGGCGCGAGCTCGTGCTTACAAGTTCTCATCACCACTGCTGCCAGACCTACAAACTGCAGCACCGTTTGTGAACGAGACAGGCTCTGACTCTTCCAGCTTGGATAATATGTTGGACCTCTTTTTAGCAGGCGGTATGGATATCTTCCGTGCCATGCGCATGCTTGTGCCACCAGCATGGCAAAACCACCCAGATATGGACCCAGATCTGCGAGCATTTTACGACTTCAACTCCAAACACATGGAACCATGGGATGGCCCGGCAGGTATTGTTCTGTCCGATGGTCGATACGCCGCATGTAACTTAGATCGTAATGGTCTGCGTCCTGCACGTTATGTGATAACTAAAGACAGGCTGATCACTCTAGCATCAGAGATCGGTATTTGGGATTACGCTCCGGATGAGGTTGCCGAAAAAGGGCGTGTTGGTCCTGGCGAACTGCTGGTTGTCGATACTCGCAAAGGCAAACTATGGCAATCAAGTGAGATCGATAACGATCTGAAATCTCGCCACCCTTATCGCGAATGGATGGAAAACAACGTTCGCAAACTCACGCCTTTTGCTCAATTACCAGAAGAGCAAGTTGGCGAGCGCAGCTTTGATGAAGACTTGCTTAAGACTTACCAAAAGCAATTCGCCATGAGCAACGAAGAAGTCGATCAAGTGTTGCGCGTTCTCGGTGATATGGGACAAGAAGCGGTCGGCTCTATGGGTGATGACACCCCGATGGCAGTCTTATCCTCTAAAGAGCGCTTGGTGACTGACTATTTCCGTCAGAAGTTCGCGCAGGTAACCAACCCGCCGATCGATCCACTGCGTGAAAAACACGTGATGTCACTAGCAACCAGCATCGGTCAAGAGATGAATGTCTTCTGTGAAACTGATGGACACGCGCACCGAGTAACCTTCGATTCACCAGTGTTACTTTACTCAGACATGCAGCAATTACTCGAGCTTGGAGACAATTACTATCGTAATACCATTCTCGATATCAACTACGATCCACAACAGAAAGATCTTAAACAAGCCATTGATGATCTGTGTGAGCAAGCAGAACACGTGGTGCGTGAAGGCACTGTGCTAGTGGTGCTTTCGGATCGTGCTTTAGTCAAAGGCAAACTGCCAATTCCTGCAGCAATGGCGGTCGGTGCCGTTCAAACTCGCCTGATCGATGCGAACTTACGTTGTGATGCCAACATTGTTGTTGAAACAGCCACGGCACGTGACCCACACCAATTTGCTGTCTTGCTTGGCTTTGGTGCCACTGCGGTTTACCCATACCTAGCTTATGAAGCGCTAGGTAAACTCATTGATGATAAAGCGCTAGAAAAAGACTATCGCGATGTGATGCAAAACTACCAATACGGCATCAACAAAGGCCTGTACAAGATCATGTCGAAAATGGGGATTTCTACCATCGCCTCTTACCGTTGCTCACAACTGTTTGAAGCAGTTGGCTTGAGCCAAGAAGTGGTCGATTTGTGCTTTAAAGGTGTAACAACTCGTATTGAAGGCGCAAATTTCGACGACTTCCAACAAGACTTGTACAACCTTTCTCGCAAAGCTTGGGCGAAACGTAAAGCCATCGAGCATGGTGGTTTATTGAAATATGTCCACGGTGGTGAATATCACGCCTACAATCCAGACGTGGTTGGCACACTGCAAACTGCGGTGAAATCAGGCGAAAGCAACGATTATCAGAGCTTTGCTAAACAGGTGAACCAACGTCCTGTTGCCATGCTGCGTGACTTAATGGCGCTGAAAAAATCAGATTCCCCATTACCACTTGAGCAAATCGAGTCAAGCACAGAACTCTTCAAACGCTTTGACTCGGCGGCAATGTCCATTGGTGCACTTAGCCCAGAAGCACACGAAGCACTTGCAACAGCGATGAACCGCCTTGGTGGCTACTCTAACTCAGGTGAAGGCGGTGAAGATCCACGTCGCTTCGGTACAGAGCGTAACTCGCGCATCAAGCAGATTGCTTCAGGTCGATTTGGTGTTACGCCTCACTATCTAACCAATGCGGACGTACTGCAGATCAAGGTCGCACAGGGTGCGAAGCCGGGTGAAGGTGGTCAGTTACCGGGACACAAAGTCACCGCAGAAATCGCAAAACTGCGTTATTCGGTACAGGGGGTGACTCTGATCTCCCCTCCCCCACACCACGATATTTATTCGATTGAAGACTTAGCCCAGCTGATCTTCGACCTAAAGCAAGTCAATCCAAACGCATTGGTTTCGGTGAAGTTAGTTTCTGAGCCAGGTGTCGGCACCATCGCAACAGGTGTCGCGAAAGCTTACGCTGATCTCATTACCATCTCGGGCTACGACGGTGGTACTGCAGCAAGCCCACTAACCTCAGTGAAATACGCAGGTAGCCCTTGGGAATTAGGACTGGCAGAGACACAACAAGCACTGGTTGCTAATGGTCTACGTCATAAGATTCGTCTACAGGTAGATGGTGGTCTAAAAACCGGTCTGGACGTGGTGAAAGCGGCAATTCTCGGTGCCGAAAGCTTCGGTTTTGGTACTGCGCCAATGGTGGCAATGGGTTGTAAGTTCCTACGTATTTGTCACCTCAACAACTGTGCTACTGGTGTTGCAACTCAAGACGAGACGCTGCGTAAAGAGTACTTCAAAGGTCTTCCGGAAATGGTGATGAACTACTTCATTGGTCTGGCGGACGAAGTACGCGGATTACTCTCTGAACTTGGTGTTGAAAAACTGACTGACTTGATTGGTCGTACGGATTTATTGGAGACCGTTGAAGGTCTGACAGCAAAACAAACCAAGCTGGATTTGTCGAATATCCTTGAGGCACCAGTCTCTCCAGAAGGGCACCCTCTTTATTGGACACAGCCAAATACACCATTTGATAAAGCAGAGCTAAACAACAAGATCATTGAAGACGCGCTGCAAGCGGTTGAGAAACGTCAATCTGCTAGCTTCTTCTACAACGTGATCAACACCGACCGTTCTGTGGGTGCTCGCCTATCAGGTGAAATCGCTCAGCGTTACGGCAACCAAGGCATGGCGGCAACGCCAATCAAGCTGCACTTGGATGGTACTGCTGGTCAATCATTTGGCGTTTGGAACGCGGGTGGCGTAGAGCTTTACCTGACTGGGGATGCCAACGACTACGTAGGTAAAGGCATGGCTGGCGGTAAGGTGGTTATCAAACCTCACCTTGGCACAGCATTTAAGTGTAATGAGGCGACCATCATTGGTAACACCTGTCTGTACGGTGCGACCGGCGGTAAACTGTTTGCGGCAGGTAAAGCAGGTGAGCGTTTCGGCGTACGTAACTCAGGTACGATTGCCGTCATTGAAGGCGCTGGTGATAACGCTTGTGAGTACATGACCGGTGGTATTGTTGCCATTCTAGGCGCGACTGGCGTGAACTTCGGCGCAGGCATGACCGGCGGGTTTGCATACGTATTGGATGAGAACCAAGACTTCCAAGGTCGCGTGAACAACGAATCGGTTGAAGCGATATCTCTGTCAGATCTCTACATCCACCAAGAGCACTTGCGTGGCCTGATTGCCGAACATCTCGAAGAAACCGGCTCTAGCCACGCAGAAGATATCTTGGCGAACTTTGATGAATGGATTCCAAAGTTCTACTTGGTGAAACCACAAGCGGCGGACTTGCGCACGCTACTTGGTCACCAGAGTCGCAGTGCCGCAGAACTGCGCGTTCAAGCCCAGTAATCATGGAGGATGTTTGAATCATGAGTCAGAACGTTTATCAATTTATCGATGTTCAACGCGTAGATCCTGCGAAGAAGCCTATCAAAGTTCGTAAGATCGAATTCGTTGAAATCTATGAACCATTTACCAAGCAACAAGCGACTGCGCAGGCGGATCGCTGCTTGGATTGTGGTAACCCATATTGTGAATGGAAGTGCCCAGTACACAACTACATCCCACAATGGCTAAAGCTTGCCAATGAAGGTCGTATCCTCGAAGCCGTAGAGCTATCGCACCAGACTAACAGCTTGCCTGAAGTTTGTGGTCGAGTGTGTCCGCAAGATCGTCTATGTGAGGGCTCTTGTACTCTCAATGAAGACTTTGGCGCCGTCACTATAGGTAACGTTGAAAAATACATTACCGACAAAGCCTTCGAAATGGGCTGGAAGCCTGACATGTCTAAGGTGGAGTGGACCGATAAAAAGGTTGCCATCATTGGTGCAGGTCCAGCAGGCTTGGCTGCTGCCGATATCCTAGTGCGCAATGGCGTGAAACCTGTCGTATTTGACCGCTACCCTGAAATTGGCGGCCTACTGACCTTCGGTATCCCTTCGTTCAAACTTGAAAAAGGCGTGATGGAAAACCGCCGCCGCGTCTTCACCGAGATGGGCGTAGAGTTCCAGATGAATGTCGAAGTAGGTAAAGATGTGCAGATGCAAGAACTGCTTGATGAGTACGATGCCGTCTTTTTGGGGGTTGGTACTTACAAGTACATGCGTGCGGGACTAGAAAATGAAGGTGCACCGGGTGTTTACGATGCTCTGCCATTCTTGATTTCAAATACTTACAAGGTCATGGGCTTGGAGCACGACAAACCTTTTATCGACATGGCAAAGCAGCGCGTAGTTGTACTCGGCGGTGGTGATACCGCGATGGACTGTGTTCGTACCTCTATTCGCCAAGGCGCGTCAAACGTGGTATGTGCTTACCGTCGTGATGAAGCTAATATGCCCGGCTCTCGCCGCGAGGTGAAAAACGCCAAAGAAGAAGGCGTGAAGTTTATGTTCAACCTTCAGCCTTTAGGAATTGAAGTCGATGCGTCAGGTAAGGTCTCGGGGGTCAAAGTGGTGAAAACCGCTCTTGGTGAGCCTGATGAAGCGGGTCGTCGCCGTCCAGAGCCCGTCGAAGGCAGCGAACACGTTCTACCGGCAGACGTCGTGATCATGGCGTTTGGTTTCCAGCCACACAAAATGGACTGGTTAACTCCGTTTGATGTCGATTTGGATCAATGGGGTCGTATCAAAGCCCCTGCGAAACAAGAGTTCCAATTCCAGACCAGCAATGAAAAGATCTTCGCGGGTGGCGATGCGGTGCGAGGCTCTGATCTAGTCGTCACTGCAATTGATGAAGGACGAAAAGCAGCAGAAGGCATTCTCGATTACCTCGAAGTTTAATCACAGCTAACATCACAAAAAGGATCCTATTATTGGATCCTTTTTCTTTTGTATCCATATAATTAGAAGCAAAATTATAAGAGTAAATACAATGAAAAAAGCCGCTCTCCTTTCCATCACTTTGCTCGGCTTAACCGCTTGTAGCCAAGGAGTCACAACCATGACGGATCGTTCTCAATCACCTTGTGGTGACAAACCAAACTGCGTCTCCACTCAAGATACGCGTGCAGAATACAACCTAACGCCATTCACCCTGACTGATTCAGCGAACATCGATGCTATTGAGCAAATTGCGCTTGAACTGCCTGGTGCGAAAACAGCGGTGAAAGAAGGCAACTACATACGCGTAGAGTGCACATCTAAAATCATGCGCTTTGTGGACGATTTAGAACTTAAGGTAGAAGGCGATCAGCTAATTGTTCGCTCAGAATCTCGTGTTGGCTATTCAGACTTTGGCGTGAACCGTAAGCGTGCTGAACAATTACGTTCACTGCTGATGAATGCTGAGTTAATCAAATAACGACCACATATTGGTGCAGAGTGGTATACTCTCGCCAACTTAAATTTTTATCGAAAGAGAGTGTTATGAAAGTTGGTATCATCGGTGCGATGGAACAAGAAGTCACCATCCTGAAAGAAGCAATGACAAACTGCCAAACAGTGAACAAAGCAGGTTGCACGTTTTTCTCTGGTCAGATTAACGACGTTGATGTGGTACTGCTTCAATCTGGCATCGGTAAAGTAGCAGCAGCAGTTGGTACAACCATTCTGCTAGACGAATACCAACCAGATGTGGTTATCAACACTGGCTCTGCGGGCGGTTTCGACTCAAGCCTAAACCTAGGCGACGTTGTTATCTCAACAGAAGTTCGTCACCACGATGCAGACGTAACCGCGTTTGGCTACGAAATGGGTCAAATGGCAGGTCAACCAGCGGCATTCAAAGCAGATGAGAAGCTAATGGACCTTGCTGAAAAAGCACTGGCTCAAATGGAAAACACTCACGCAGTTCGCGGCCTGATCTGTACTGGTGATGCGTTTGTTTGCACGGCAGAACGCCAAGAGTTTATCCGTAAACACTTCCCTTCAGTTATCGCTGTAGAAATGGAAGCATCTGCTATCGCTCAAACTTGTCACCAATTCAACACGCCGTTTGTTGTTGTGCGCGCTATCTCTGACGTAGCAGACAAAGAATCACCAATGAGCTTCGAAGAGTTCTTACCGCTAGCGGCGAAAAGCTCTTCAGAAATGGTATTCAAAATGTTGGAACTGACTAAGTAAGTCTGTCGAATTTCATGGAAGAAACCTTTCAGCAGTTTTATGCCAATGGTGCGCTCCTCGTCATGTGGGGCGCATTATTATTCCATCTCCTGCTCCCCATACCGCACGCTGCGCATCCAGTGACGCTTTGGCATAAATTCGCCGAGCAACTGGCTAACAAGGTCAATAACAACCACAACTACTCGCAAAGTATCATCTCTGGCGGACTCGCTCTTCTTCTTATGCTTGTGCCTTGCTTGATATTACTGCTCGCGATGAAGCCTTTAGTTTGGCAAGCGCCGCTATTTGAGCTGGCATTACTGCTGATTGCTCTTGACTGGCGAAACAATGAATCACTTGCTAAACAACTCGTCACCGCAATGTCGAATGAGAATAAAGTACAATGCCGAGCACTACTCAAGCCTTACCTGAACCGCGATACAGAGAGCTTATCGCTACTAGGCATTGGTAAAGCTGGAGCAGAAACCATCATCATGGGTTACGGACGTAACGTAGTGTGTGTGCTGTTTTGGTATGGAGTAACTGGTGGAATTGGCGCGTTGATGTATCGTCTTACTGCTGAGTTAGCTCGAGCATGGTCTCCTAGTCGACGTCAATATTCACCATTTGGCAAACCAGTTATTCAATTAACGGCGGTCCTAGAAATCATTCCATTACGCTTATTCGCGATGTTTATTGGTGCGGGTAAAAACGTATCAAGCGTTTCAACTGCTATGCTTCAACAAGCGAAATCTTGGCCGCTTCCTGGACCGGCATGGTTGTTGTGCTCGATTGGTAACAAGCTTCAATTGTCACTTGGTGGTCCAGCTTTGTATCAAGGACTGCGAGCCGAACGTGCAAAACTTGGGGGGCGTATTGCACCATCAGCCATTCACCTAGCGCAAATCCAAACACTGATAGTCTGGCGTATCTTTGCTTGGATAGTTATCCAAAGCCTAATTCTCGGATTCATTTATCAAGGACTATAATGAAAAATCTTTGCTTTGCCCTTCCTCTTATCTTCTCTGCTGTTTCTTTTGCCAATGAACCCGTTCAACGAGTCATTAGCCTAGCGCCACATGCAACAGAAATCGCCTATGCAGCTGGTCTTGGAGACAAGCTGATTGCGGTCAGTGAGATGAGTGACTACCCCGAGCAAGCCAAAGACCTAGAAAAAGTATCAAACTATCAAGGCATTAAACTCGAACGCATCATCGCCCTTCAACCCGATTTAGTTATCGCTTGGCCTGCAGGTAATCCAGCCAAAGAACTTGATAAACTCAAGCAGTTTGGCATTCCGATTTACTACTCAACAACAGGAACGTTAGAGGATATTGCCAAGAATATTGAACAACTCAGCCAGTACAGTGAGAAGCCGGAAGTAGGACGAAAAGCCGCTGAAGATTTTCGTGCACAGTTAGAAGCGTTAAAAGAAAAGTACAATACCGAAGATAAAGTTAGCTACTTCTATCAGTTGAGTGAAAAACCGATCATCACCGTTGCGGGCAAGAACTGGCCAAGTGAAGTCTTCACCTTCTGTGGTGGTAAAAATATCTTTGCCAAAGGCAGTGCCCCTTACCCACAAGTCAGCATCGAGCAAGTGATTACTCGCCAGCCTGAAGTACTGTTTACCTCTCGCCATGCCATGAGTAATGATGGAATGTGGTCAGAATGGAAGAGCGACATCCCTGCATTAAAAAATGGTCATGTTTGGTCACTTAATTCCGATTGGATCAACCGCCCGACCCCAAGAACCTTAAACGCGATCACAGAGGTGTGTGAACACTTTGAAAGCGTTCGGCAAAAACGCTAACGTTTTCGTTGGAAATCCCGTACAATTTCCGTCCCATTTCTGTTCCCCCACAATTTGTTTATAAGGTACCAAGTAACATGGACTCCATGCTGCTTTATATGATCGATTTATTCGGTACTGCTGTCTTTGCGGTTTCTGGAGTTTTGCTCGCAGGCCGATTAAAGATGGATCCTTTCGGTGTGATCGTGCTCGGTAGTGTGACTGCTATTGGCGGTGGCACTATTCGTGATATGGCGCTTGGCGCCACCCCTGTATTCTGGATTACTGACACGACCTATCTATGGGTAATTTTCATTACCTGTTTATTAACCATGATTTTAGTTCGTCGCCCTAAACGTCTACCTTGGTGGGTCCTTCCTGTATGTGACGCAATTGGTTTGGCAGTATTTGTTGGTATCGGTGTTGAAAAAGCCCTAGCTTACAATGCATCCGGCATGGTGGCAGTTATCATGGGCGTCATTACAGGCTGTGGCGGCGGCATCATTCGCGATGTGCTAGCACGTGAAGTGCCGATGGTTTTGAGAAGCGAAGTCTATGCGACAGCATGTATCATCGGTGGTATTTTTCACACGACCGCATTGAGCATGGGTCATGACCACTCTTTCGCCCTACTTGCAGGCGTCGTTTCAACATTGATTATTCGCCTTGGGGCGATTCGCTGGCACTTATCACTGCCAACCTTCGCCATAAATCGATAATGTTCACCTATTGATTGAAAAGAGCCGTCATAACCGACGGCTTTTTTTTGGTAAACGTCAGTCGCTTCTGATTCTGAGCTTAGTTATATTAAGGCTATTATTCCCAACATTCATGGATAGACATGTTACTGGAAGGCATCGAAACACTATTAGTTTTAAGCAAAGCGAAAACCATGAGCCGCACAGGGAGTTTGCTGTATATCAGCCAATCTGCGGTAAGTAAACGCATCGCGAATCTAGAGAAAAAACTGGGAAAGAAACTTGTCGAACCATCGGGTAGAACCATAAAACTCACACCAGATGGCATGGCTTTGATCGAAAATATTGGTCCCTCTTTTAATGAGTTACGTGGTCTTATCTATGAACAGCAAGAACTAGAAGATACGTCTGTAATCACCCTCGATAGCTCAAAGTCTCTCATTGCAGGTTATCTCGGGAAAACGATTGGTGATTACCTCAAACAAGACCAGTACTTAACCATAACCACTAACCACAGCCCTAGAATCGTTGAGCGAGTTCAATCCGGTAAAGCAACCGTTGGGCTTTGTGCAGGGCTATTGCCACCGCATCATGGTTTGATGGCTTTCCACTTATGTGATGAGCCTTTTTTCCTCGTTAGTGATCAACCACTGTATACGCTCCCGAAAAAAGTAATCACAAATGATTTAACCAATCCATCCAATAGCTACCAACTGCCAGCATTAGAGAAAATCGGTATTAAGCCATTGATGGAAATGGATGCCTACACAGCGGCAGCCCAACTCGCACTGGGAGGAGCAGCTCCTGCATTAATCCCGCTATCAATCGTCAGAGCGTTGAAGATTCCTGGCGATAACTGCTTTATGTTTGAGCCACTGACCTCTTTGATTCGACCAATTCATATCTGCGTTAGGCAGAACGTGTACCAGTCGCCAAGAGTTAAAACAGTGATAGAAACCATTGGTGATGTTGTTGCCAAAGAAGTTTTGTCGCCATCAACATAGACATGGTAATGACTAAAGGTCGAATCCATTTTTGACCTTTGGTGACGACAACTTTGGCACCAAGCTGAGCACCAATAAAGCCACCTACGGCCATGGTAAGGCCGATTTCCCACACAGGTAAACCAGCAAGAATAAAGAACAATAGCGCCGCAATGTTTGAGGTGAAGTTAAGAATCTTAGTGCGGGCAGTCGCATCAACCAATGAAAAGTGACCTAGTGCGACAAAACAAAGAGCAAAGATAGAGCCAGTGCCTGGTCCAAAGAAACCATCGTAGAAGCCTACACCCCCACCAACACACAAAGCAAACATCGCTTCAGAAAGCTTGGGTTCACCTTCAGCCGCTTTCGAGGTTGAAGAAAGCAAAAAGTAGAGAGAAATCGCGATCAGCAAGACTGGGATAAGACTAGTGAGCACACCGGCATCGATAAACTGCACAGCCTCTGCACCAATGGCAGAACCAATAAAGGTACATAGAATCGCTAAGCGCATCTCTTTCAGGCTAACAATGCCATTACGCACAAAGTACCAACTGGCAGAAAAGCTTCCAAACGAGCTTTGGAGTTTGTTGGTCGCCAATGCCTGAGTAGGACTTAACCCTGCGGCCAACAAAGCAGGGAGCGTCAAGAGACCACCGCCACCAGCCATCGCATCAATAAATCCCGCAGCAGATGCGACAAAAAACAATGCAATTAAGATTTCGAACGTAACTTCCACTTGTGCGTCCTTGTAAATATTTGTAACCAAGATGGAGCAACGATAGCACTGTCTGACAGACGAACAAAAGGAAACTCAAGACACCAACCTATTCCAGATTTTCATCATTTAACTTAAAAAACAATAAATAACAAAATAGATTATTACACAAAGACTTTTAACTCCGCCCAATAAATAACAACTATGGCTTACCCCATCAATGAATTAATGCAAAATAATTATCACTCCAGATAACTAAAATTTAAAATCCATGTATCCAGTAACTTCTCAAGATAACTCACCTAAAAAAGAAATCTATATTTTTTCAATCGAAAATTTTGACACTACACTAAAAGCATACTTAAAAAACAAAGTAGAGCTTACTCGTTGGGAGAATCTCAAAAAGGCATTCGAAAACTCTTCAAACTACTACGCATCTGCTGATGATTTAGTATTGTTGGCTAAGCTAACAAGCTACATACATGGCACAAACACCATAATTAGTATTGATTATTTAAATGGACAGCCTCATCTAACTATGCGAGGTAGTCCGGTATTAAAGTCCAGGCTATCTGGTTTTACTAAACTGAGTTCTCCACCTATAGTAACCCACATTGCAATTGGAACTAAGGACACTATAAGTTCAGTTATTAAAGGCGGGCTAATTACCGTTGTACTCGTTAGTTCATTCAGGGTATTAGATTTATTTTTTTCCGTAAAAAACAAACATACTTTATCTAAGTTTCTTGGTGCCGTTTCAACAGATATATTAAAAGTAGGTATTTCAGCTGCTCTATCGATCCTTGCAGTAAAAGCTTCAACTGGTTTAGCTTATGCAAGCACAGCAATGACGGCAGGCCCTTTAATTCTGGCTATATCTGTTGGAATACTATCAGGCTACGTATTGAATAAGATAGATGAACACTACAAGATCACTACCAATCTTCAAAAAGCAATTCACGACATGATAAAAAATAAGCCCACCCTCAATGAAAATATTAATAGTATAAAGTCAACTATTGTTAAAAACCTGATAAATTCTGGATACCGAGGCGTATTTAAAGATGAATAATAACGAAAGAAAATTAGAAAATAAAAAATACATTCTTCTATCCTCGATAATCTTCTCCATAATTGGAATCTTGATGGCAAACATATCAATAGTTGAAATAATTAATTTTATCAAAAAAATAGAGCTCGAAGAAAGTAGTGTGAATTTTTCACGTTCATCCATAGCCTTAACTTCTGGTTCAATGTTATTTATATTTTTCTCCTGCTACTCTTTAGTTGCATTAATTAGAAATAAAAAATTCTCCAAAAAGACAAATGATGTAATGTTAAAAATATTTTTTACAATATCTTTCATATCTATAATATCACCATACCCTGTTAGCTTCTATTTAGAGAAAATTGCATTAAAAAATGGGTATGAATACTCAGAAGAATTAAGCCAGTCCTGGTTATATGATAAGAATTACGTTTATATAAAGTAATAAAACATAGAAACCCAATATTATCTGGAGAAATTTCCCTCTACATTCCATACAAATAACTTGTAACACAATAAATAGAATATTCATACGACATATCCCGATAAGAACCTCACTTGATAGTATTTAATAAATACATGAGCAAAGGGCTATGGCAAAGACGAATGCTAACTATGATAGAAAACAAGCATTATTCTACTTAATATTCTTACTCATATCATCAATGTCTCTATTTATATGCTCACTAAAAGGCATAAGTGGCTTCTATGACAATATAGTCACCAAAAGTGAAATAGCAACCTTTGATCAAGTATATGTATATATGTTTGGAGCGAGTTTCATTCTTTTTGAATGCTTGAGAATACTAGTTATCTCAATTATATCAAACAACTTTTTGACTAAGGGACAATTCAAAAAATCAAGTGAGATTTTTTTAGCACTCTCCATAACTACTTTTTTATCATTATACCCTGAAATTATCTTAGCTGATGTATTTGCTAAGTCTAATAACTATATATTTAGCAAAGACGAATCGACTTGCAATTTTTTATTGGAGAGAAGATCATACAAAATAAAAAATAGAGTTTAATGTATGGAGCGCGACTCCTTATAAATTACTCTCGAAATCGGATACATATCAAGTTTCAACTTAAGAATTAAAGAGGGTCGCATGACTAAATGGTTTCTCCCTATTGCTTTATATCTATGCTTGACTGCAGGTCTAGCAATAAGCCTAAACATCTGGAATGAATGGTTTTCTATCAAGCGAAGAATTGGGGTTGATATTTACTTAATTCTCTTCGGCACAATAACTGCAATAGTAATATGTGTTCCAAACATTCTAACGATTAGCAAAGGCTTGAGTATTGCAGCTAAGGTAAATTTGATCACTATTGCATTTATTCTGGTTACTTGTAGCTCTAATTTTGTTATTGCAAATGGCAGTGCTATTTCTTCATCTTTAGGGACGTTACTTTCAGCCATTAGTTTGATGCTGTACAAAAGTCCGCTCTATCAGGCTTTCTTAGCGCACTTCAATTCTCTCCATTTTAAGCAACCTTAAAGACAAAAAAGCCCGCTCAAATGAGCGGGCAATGAGGTTGTCATATAAGCCCTATTTTTCGGCTTACTGATTTTTATCTATTACGCTTCTAGGCTAGCTTTCACTTTTGCGTGTAGCTCTTGAACCGAAGTTACTGTGCTCTTCGCATCTGCCGTGTGTGCCATACAAGTCGCGAATGCAGCGTTTAGCGTTGTCGTGTAGTTCACTTTCTCAGCTAGTGCACCGCGACGCAGAACTTTAGAGTCTTCAATCGCTTGACGACCAGCAGCCGTGTTTACGATGTAGGTGTACTCGTTGTTCTTAATACGGTCAAGAATGTGAGGGCGACCTTCGTGTACTTTGTTTACTAGACGTGGGTTAATGCCCGCTTCACCAAGAATGACAGCTGTACCGTGTGTTGCATCCAACTGGTAACCAAGTTTTGTCAACTTAGACGCTAGGTCCACAACACGCTCTTTGTCACCTGCACGAACAGAAAGAAGTGCACGACCACCTTCTGGGTAAATGTTGCCACAACCCAATTCTGCTTTCGCGTAAGCTTCTGCAAACGTCGCACCAACACCCATAACTTCACCAGTAGAGCGCATTTCAGGACCCAACAGCGGGTCAACACCTGGGAACTTGTTGAATGGCAGTACAACTTCTTTTACAGAGTAGTACGGTGGGATGATTTCTTTCGTAAAGCCTTGAGACTCTAACGATTGACCCGCCATTACACGCGCAGCAATCTTAGCGATTGGCGCACCAGTTGCTTTAGATACGAACGGTACCGTACGCGCTGCACGAGGGTTAACCTCGATTAGGTATACTTGGTTGTTCTTAACCGCGAACTGCGTGTTCATCAGACCACGAACACCCAATTCAAACGCTAGCTTTTCAACTTGCTCACGCATTACGTCTTGGATTTCTTGGCTTAGCGTGTATGCAGGAAGAGAACATGCTGAGTCACCTGAGTGAACACCCGCTTGCTCGATGTGCTCCATGATACCGCCGATAACCACACGCTCACCGTCACAGATAGCATCGATATCGACTTCAACTGCGTCGTCTAGGAAGCTATCTAGTAGTACTGGAGATTCGTTTGATACGCTTACTGCTTCGTTGAAGTAGCGACGTAGATCTTGCTCGTCGTATACGATTTCCATCGCACGACCACCAAGTACGTAAGAAGGACGTACAACCAGTGGGTAACCGATTTCACGAGATTTCTCTACTGCTTGCTCCATCGTCGTTACTGTCGCGTTCTCTGGCTGTAGAAGACCTAGACGGTCGACAGCAACTTGGAAACGCTCACGGTCTTCTGCACGGTCGATTGCATCAGGGCTAGTACCGATGATTGGCACGCCAGCTGCTTCAAGTGCACGAGCCAGTTTAAGTGGTGTTTGACCACCGTACTGAACGATAACGCCTTTTGGCTTCTCAACACGTGCGATTGCTAGTACGTCTTCCAGTGTTACTGGTTCGAAGTACAAACGGTCAGATGTATCGTAGTCTGTTGAAACAGTCTCAGGGTTACAGTTAACCATGATAGTTTCGTAGCCATCTTCACGTAGTGCTAGCGATGCGTGTACACAACAGTAGTCAAATTCAATACCTTGACCGATACGGTTTGGACCACCGCCTAGAATCATGATCTTGTCTTTGTCTGTTGGGTTAGCTTCACACTCGTCATCGTAAGATGAGTACATGTAAGCTGTATCAGATGAGAACTCTGCCGCACACGTATCAACACGCTTGTACACTGGGTGAATATCGTACTGGTCACGTAGACGACGGATTTCGCTTTCCGCAACACCTAGAATCTTAGATAGGCGCGCATCAGCAAAACCTTTACGCTTCAGCTTGTTAAGTTCTTCTTTGTTTAGACCAGCGAAACCTTTTGCTTTTAGCTCTTGCTCAAGCTTCACGATGTCTTCGATTTGAACTAGGAACCAGCGGTCGATTTGCGTTAGGTTGAATACGCCATCGACTGACATACCCGCACGGAATGCATCCGCGATGTACCAAATACGCTCTGCGCCTGCTTCTTTCAGCTCATGACGAATTTTCGTCAGAGCGTCTGGTGCATCTAGGTCAACCATCTCGTCAAAACCAGTAGCGCCAACTTCTAAACCGCGAAGTGCTTTTTGTAGTGACTCTTGTTGGTTACGACCAATTGCCATTACCTCACCAACTGACTTCATTTGCGTCGTTAGACGGTCATTAGCACCTGCAAATTTCTCGAAGTTAAAGCGAGGAATCTTAGTTACTACGTAGTCGATGGTTGGTTCGAATGATGCTGGTGTAGCGCCACCAGTAATGTCGTTCATTAGCTCGTCTAGTGTAAAGCCAACAGCCAGTTTCGCTGCAATCTTAGCGATTGGGAAACCTGTTGCTTTTGAAGCTAGAGCAGAAGAGCGAGATACACGTGGGTTCATCTCGATGATAACCATGCGGCCATCTTTCGGGTTGATACCAAACTGTACGTTAGAACCACCAGTTTCAACACCGATCTCACGCAGTACCGCTAGAGATGCGTTACGCATTAGCTGGTATTCTTTGTCTGTTAGTGTTTGCGCTGGTGCAACCGTGATTGAGTCACCCGTGTGGATGCCCATTGGATCGAAGTTTTCAATCGCACATACGATGATACAGTTGTCCGCTTTGTCGCGAACCACTTCCATCTCGTACTCTTTCCAACCAATAAGAGACTCATCGATTAGAAGTTCGTTAGTTGGCGACAGGTCTAGACCGCGACGACAGATTTCTTCGAACTCTTCTTTGTTGTATGCGATACCGCCACCAGTACCACCCATAGTAAATGATGGACGGATGATACAAGGGAAGCCAACCATATCGAGTACAGCGTAAGCTTCTTCCATCGTTTTAGCAGTATCCGCACGTGGACACTCAAGGCCGATAGACTTCATCGCTTTATCGAAACGAGAGCGGTCTTCCGCTTTGTCGATTGCATCAGCCGTTGCGCCAATCATCTCAACGCCGAACTCTTCTAGAACGCCGTATTTCTCTAGGTCTAGAGCACAGTTCAATGCAGTTTGACCACCCATTGTAGGTAGTACTGCATCCGGTTTTTCTTTCGCGATGATGTTACGAACCACTTCCCATTGGATTGGCTCGATGTAAGTTGCATCCGCCATGTCTGGGTCAGTCATGATGGTTGCAGGGTTAGAGTTTACTAGGATAACTCGGTAACCCTCTTCACGCAGTGCTTTACACGCTTGTGCGCCAGAGTAGTCAAACTCACATGCCTGACCGATAACAATCGGACCAGCACCAAGAATAAGAATACTTTGAATGTCAGTACGTTTTGGCATTATCTACTACTCCGAATTAAGCGCTGTGTTTTTTGATTAGTTCGATAAAGTGGTCAAATAGCGGTGCCGCGTCGTGTGGACCTGGGCTCGCTTCAGGGTGACCTTGGAAGCTAAATGCTGGCTTGTCTGTACGGTGAATACCTTGTAGAGAGCCATCAAATAGCGATACGTGAGTAGCACGTAGATTTTCAGGTAGTGTTGCTTCGTCTGCGGCAAAACCGTGGTTCTGCGACGTAATCATCACAACATTACGCTCCAAATCTTTTACTGGGTGGTTTGCGCCGTGGTGACCAAACTTCATTTTCACTGTTTGTGCACCCGATGCTAGCGCAAGGATTTGGTGGCCTAGACAGATACCAAAGATTGGCAGGCCTTTTTCTAGGAATACTTTTGTCGCTTCAATCGCGTAAGTACATGGTTCTGGGTCACCAGGGCCGTTTGATAGAAAAACGCCATCTGGGTTTAGAGCCAGAACTTCTTCTGCTGAAGTTTCAGCAGGAACAACCGTTAGGCGGCAGCCTCGGTCAACCAACATGCGCAGGATGTTACGTTTTGCGCCGAAGTCGTAGGCAACAACGTGATATGGCAATTCGCTGTCGTCTTTCGCTTCTGGAAGTCCACCCTCAAGCGTCCACGAACCTTGTTTCCATTGATACGCTTCTTTTGTTGTAACCTCTTTCGCAAGATCCATTCCTTTCAAACCAGGGAATTCTTTTGCTTTCGCTAGTGCCAAAGCTTCGTCTAGATTCTCTCCGTTTATAGAAGAGCCAGCTACGATACAACCGTTTTGAGCACCTTTTTCACGCAGGATACGAGTTAGCTTACGCGTGTCGATGTCTGCAATGCCGACGATGTTTTGCGACTTGAGGTAATCAGAAAGGGATTGTTCATTACGGAAGTTAGAAGCGATAAGAGGGAGATCGCGAATCACAAGGCCTTGTGCGTGGATTGAAGAAGATTCTTCGTCTTCGGAATTGGTTCCGGTATTGCCAATGTGAGGATAAGTAAGAGTAACGATTTGTTGAGAATAGGAAGGATCAGTGAGAATTTCTTGGTACCCCGTCATCGAGGTATTAAAAACAACTTCACCAACGGAAATACCATCTGCTCCAATGGAAACACCGCGGAACACTGTCCCATCTTCTAGGACTAACAGTGCTAATTTACCCAAGACAACCTCCAGAATAAAAATGCATAAAAAATAAATTAAGCTGCAAATTTGCCTTCCTTTACCTTGATAATTTACATAAACAGGTATTTTTGACAAATTGGCGGTATTCTAAAGACGGACTTTGAAACTGTCAACACACATTGAAAAATAAATTGGTACTTTCTAGCGAGTAATGACGTTTCAACAGAAAAAGCCCTAAAAAAGTAAGTTTTAGTTATCTACAGATCACTTACCATGACTTTTTTGTGAATTTTACAAATTTGAACTTATTGAAGATCACAAAATTTTGTGAGATTTTTGCGCAAACGTTCATCCTGCAAATTCAACTACAACTTTTAGAGCTTACAGCTATTTTTACACACCAAGCACACAAAACAATAATAAAACTATGAGAAATCTTGCGACCTTATGGAACCATTTTGTTTACATAATTTTCTCCAAAAACAAAAAAGCCGGCTTACGCCGGCGAATAATTATGTATTTACAGTTCATTGAGCCCGAGAACATCTGTCATGGTATAAATACCTGCTGGCTTAGCATGCAACCAAACTGCGGCTTTTACCGCCCCATTAGCAAAGGTCATTCGGTCGGTCGCTTTATGAGTAATCTCAACGCGTTCTCCAATGTCAGCAAACATAGCCGTATGTTCACCTACAATATCCCCAGCACGGATCGTAGCAAAACCAATTTCATCTTTTGTTCGCTCACCCGTAATACCTTCACGAGCGTAAACAGCAACATCGCTTAGCTTATTGCCCATCGCTCCTGCGATCGCTTCCCCCATACCAATCGCGGTACCAGACGGAGCATCAACTTTGTGGCGGTGATGCGCTTCAACAATCTCAATATCACAGTAATCCCCCATCACTTTGGCCGCTTTCTCGAGAAGCTTAAAGACAAGGTTCACGCCGACTGAGTAGTTAGGAGCCATCACAACTGGCACTTGCTTCGCAGCAGCATCGATCAATTCACGCTCTTCTTCGCTAAAGCCAGTCGTGCCAATGACGATACTCTTGCCATGTTGTTTGCAAAGCTCTAGATTCGCTAGCGTGCTCACTGGAGCCGTAAAGTCGATAACAACATCGAAGTTGCCGACCTCTTTTGCTAAATCATCCGTCAGAAAGACATCAAACTTACCTTCACCGCACAGCTCACCAACATCTACGCCAACTAGCGAAGACTCTGGACGTTCAGATCCCGCAGTCACGGATGCCTCTGAGTTTAAATGCGATGCTTTAACTAGGTTGCGACCCATGCGGCCAGCAGCTCCTGCAATTGCAATACGAACCATTGCGCTTTCTCTCCTTCTCTGGATAAACGAGGCTTGCCTCGTCCTCTTTCGTTTCGCCGAATCTTTTTAAACTAACAATATCCCGTGTTAACCACAAGATAGTTCGCAGCGAGTTAAGAAAACTCTTTAATCACTCGCTCTAGAATCGGTACGTTTGCCTCTGGGAAGGTGTAATCAAGTAATGCAGCAACATCAACCCAACGTCCTTCTTGACCTTCGCGACCATAAGGTTGGTTATCGAACTGAGATACTGTCATGAAATCAAACTTCAAAGACTTTTCTGGATAGTCATATTCCAAGTGTTCAAATAGGGATTGCTCTGTCACTGTGATACCAATCTCTTCTTCCAGCTCACGAATCATCGCTTGCTCAACACTTTCACCTTGCTCTACTTTGCCACCAGGGAACTCCCAGAATCCTCCTTTGTGTTTGTCATCTGGACGTTTAGTGATGAAGATTTGCGATTTATCTTGGTTAAAGATGATTGCCGCAACAATATGAATTCTTTTCATTAGATTCGTTCCTAGATCTATACCCAAGTGACTTCAAGATGCTAGATTCAGAGCGTCGTCAATTTTCGATTTAGAACCACTAGATCTTCAAATTGTTGCCTCGCCTTCAAACCAAGTCATTCTCGCTGAACCAAGCATCTCGAGGTTACTTGGGTATATCAATACAAAAAGAGCCGCCTAAGCGACTCTTTATCAATATTTTCGGACTGTATTAGTCAATTTTCCCGTGGCACTGTTTGTACTTTTTACCACTGCCACATGGACAAGGCTCATTACGACCCACTTTACGCTCTTCACGAACCATTGGTTGGTTAGACGTTTCTTCAGACTCTTCGCCTTCAGTTAGTGGGTTTTGTGCTGCTGCGTGTTGAGCTTGGGCACGACGAGCTGCTTCTTCAGCTTGCGCGCGACGTTGCTCTTCCATACGCTCAACTTCTTCTTGTTGTTGAACACGTACGCGAGATAGCACGGTAATCACATCCGTCTTAAGCGCTTCTAGTAAACCTTCAAACAGTTCAAACGACTCACGCTTGTACTCTTGTTTCGGGTTCTTCTGCGCATAACCACGTAGGTGAATACCTTGACGTAGGTGATCCATTGCCGCTAGATGCTCTTTCCAAAGCGTGTCTAGCGTTTGAAGCATAACTGACTTCTCGAAGTTGCGAAGTACTTGCGCACCGACTACTTCTTCTTTCGCTTTGTAGACTTCAACTGCTAGGTTGATGATCTTCTCACGCAACGCTTCTTCGTATAGCTTGTCGTCTTCTTCAAGCCATTGCTTAATAGGCGCATCTAGATCGAAGTCCGCTTTCAAGCGCTCTTGAAGACCTTCCACATCCCACATATCTTCTAGAGATTGTGGTGGAATGTATTCATCGATGATCGCAGTAACAACATCTTCACGGTTTTGTTCGATCATATCGCTAATGTCGTCAACGCTCATTAGCTCATCACGTAATTCGTAAACTACTTTACGCTGATCGTTTGCTACATCATCGTATTCAAGAAGCTGTTTACGGATGTCGAAGTTACGACCTTCCACTTTACGTTGTGCTTTTTCGATTGAACGAGACAACATCTTAGATTCAATCGCCTCACCTTCTTCCATACCGCTTTGGATAAGGCTAGCCATACGATCTGAAGTGAAGATACGTAGTAGTGAATCTTCCATCGATAGGTAGAAACGAGATGAACCTGCGTCACCTTGACGACCTGAACGACCACGTAACTGGTTATCGATACGACGAGATTCGTGACGCTCAGTACCAATGATGTGCAGACCACCTGATTCTAGTACTTGATCGTGAACTTGTTTCCACTCAGCTTTGATAGCATCGATCTGTTCTTTGGTTGGATCTTGAAGCGCTTCGACTTTCGCTTGCCAGCTACCACCCAACACGATATCAGTACCACGACCAGCCATGTTAGTCGCGATCGTTACCGCACCAGGTGTACCTGCTTCTGCAACAATCTCTGCTTCGCGCTCGTGGAACTTAGCGTTCAGTACATTGTGTTTAATCTTAGCTTTCTTAAGTGCGTTAGAGAGTAGCTCTGATTTCTCGATAGAAACCGTACCTACTAGAGATGGTTGACCTTTCTCTACGCGCTCTTTGATATCTTCGATAATTGCAGCGAATTTCTCAGCTTCAGTACGGTAAACTACGTCTGGCATATCGTTACGGATCATAGGTTTGTTGGTTGGGATAACCACTGTCTCTAGACCGTAAATCGATTGGAATTCGAATGCTTCTGTATCCGCTGTACCTGTCATACCTGACAGTTTTTCGTATAGGCGGAAGTAGTTCTGGAAGGTGATCGATGCCAGCGTTTGGTTTTCGTTTTGAATCTTAACGCCTTCTTTCGCTTCAACCGCTTGATGAAGACCTTCAGACCAACGACGACCCGGCATTGTACGACCGGTATGTTCATCGACGATCACAACTTCGCCGTCATCATTGACGATGTAATCTACATTGCGTTCAAACAATACGTGTGCACGAAGCGCTGCATTAACATGGTGTAGTAGGCTGATGTTAGTTGGAGAGTAAAGTGTATCGCCCTCTTCCATCAGACCATTTTTCACCATTAGTTCTTCAACGAATTCTTGACCCGTTTCCGTTAAGTGAACTTGTTTAGATTTCTCATCAACCGTGTAGTGACCGTCGCCGCGGTATTCTTCAGAGTCTTCTTTATCTTGCTTTTGAAGATTTGGAATAAGCAGGTTAATACGAGTGTATAGATCCGAGCTATCTTCTGCTGGACCAGAGATGATCAGAGGAGTACGAGCTTCATCGATAAGGATTGAGTCCACTTCATCGACAACTGCGAAAAAGCGTTCACGTTGAACACGGTCTTCATTGCGGAAAGCCATGTTGTCACGTAGGTAGTCAAAGCCAAACTCGTTGTTTGTACCGTAAAGGATATCAGCTTGGTAAGCTTCTTTTTTCGCTTGAGGAGGCATGTTTGGCACGTTCACGCCAACTGTCATACCTAAGAATTCAAATAGTGGACGGTTAGTCTCAGCATCACGTGTTGCTAGGTAGTCGTTCACTGTGACTACGTGTACACCTTTACCTGGAAGTGCGTTTAGGTAAGCAGGAAGGGTTGCAGTTAAAGTTTTACCTTCACCAGTGCGCATTTCCGCAATTTGACCGCCGTTCAGTACCATACCACCGATAAGCTGAACGTCGAAGTGACGCATACCGTAAACACGCTTAGATGCTTCACGAACCGTAGCAAAAGCTTCTGGAAGTAGCTTATCAAGAGTCTCACCTTGCTCTAGGCGCTCACGGAACTCAACAGTTTTCGCTTTTAGCTCTTCATCAGAAAGTGCTTCGAACGTTGGTTCGTAGTTATTAATCTCTTTTACAATTTTTCTAAGGCGGCGCAGTGTTCGGTCGTTGCGACTGCCAATTACTTTTGTCAGTAGCTTAGTTATCATTTTTCGTGAATCTCTCTTTAATCAGACCGTTCCCGATCTACTCGTAATGCCTTCAGTCTCTGCCAGTTTGGAACTAAGAATACTGAGATAAATCATTTATCAAAGATATTGAGTTCAAACATCCATATTTCAAGGCTAAATTTTGAATCAATGTGGCTTAGTGTAAGGATTTTTCGTCGATACAACCATAAATAGACGTATTTGTTTGAAGCACTCGTAAGTTTTTAGACAAACTGATGATGTATTAGCCACTATTACCCCCTCATCAAAGCGCAAAGTCAGTATTTTATAAGCCATTCTTTAGAAGAATCAGCCTCTAGTGGCTAAGTTCAAATCGTCGCTATGAGCTGAAGATAAAGGCAATAATGTAAACCATCGCCCAGTAGAAAGCTGCTTTTGAATACCCATATCTCAACAAAATTAGATTTTACCTATGTAAGATCATAATTTTATCGCCTTCACTTAAAAAGGATCCTAAGTTTGGTGTTCAACGTTAAAAGATCATAATGGTAAGAAAAGGATCGGCAACGCCTTGCCAAGCGGTAAAAAGTGGCAATGTTTCACTATTCGCCATTGCCATTTCTAATAGGCATTTACAGGACATCTGTATTCATTGAAAGTAATATCTTCACAGAAGATCGTTGAACGATCATCTGCAGAACGCTTCACATGCTGCCAAAAGCCTATGTCAAACAAAGCGTACGTCAGAAATATAGACTCAACATTCAGATACTAAAAAGCCAGGCATTGCCTGGCTTTTTTAATCTGTTTGCGCTGTTTATTACGCTAAAACCATGTTTGGTTCTGCAAAAGCAACTGGTGAACCCACTTCTTCTTCGAATGTTGTCCATTCCCATGCTTCTTGATCCGCAAGAACTGCACGTAGAAGTTGGTTGTTTAGACCGTGACCTGATTTGAAAGCACGGAACTCACCGATAATGGCATGACCACACATGTAAAGGTCACCAATAGCATCTAGTACTTTGTGAGTAACAAACTCATTATCAAAGCGTAGACCTTCTTCGTTAAGAATACGGTAATCATCCAGTACAATTGCATTATCGAAACTACCACCAAGAACTAAGTTCTGAGACTGTAAGTATTCAATATCACGCATGAAACCAAACGTACGTGCGCGAGAAATTTCACGAACGAAACCTTGAGATGAGAAATCAAACAGAAGACGTTGCTCATCTGACTCAATCGCAGGGTGGTTAAAGTCGATTTCGAAGTCCATACGGAAGCCATTAAATGGAACAAACTCTGCCCACTTATCGCCATCTTCAAAACGAACTGGTTTCTTAATACGAATAAAACGCTTCGGTGCATTTTGCGTTTCAACACCAGCTTGCTGTAGCAGGTATACAAACGGGCTTGCACTGCCATCCATAATTGGAATTTCAGGAGCGTCTACTTCGACAATAATATTGTCGATACCCATACCAGCAAGTGCTGCATTCAAGTGTTCTACAGTTGAAATTCGCACGCCTTCATCGTTCACCAATGCTGTACATAGCATAGTGTCTCGAACAGACGCTGGGTCAGCTGGAAAATCTACAGGTGGGTTTACATCTGTACGACGGTAAATGATACCTGTGTTTGCAGCAGCTGGGCGCAGAGTAAGTGTGACTTTACGACCAGAGTGGAGACCCACACCAGTTGTTTTCACTATTTCTTTCAGAGTACGTTGTCTGATCATCTGCTTGCCTCTCTAAAATATGCTACAAAACACGGTCGTCTGTAACGTCGACCGTGAATGCTACCATAATCTTGAGCTATGTCAAATTTATGGGTTAAAGATTAATCAGCCTGACGACGCAAAAATGCCGGGATATCTAAATAACCACTTTCCTTCTCTTGCTTAGGAGCGGCAGAACTCTGACCCGCAGAAGCTGGAGAAGAAGAAACTGTGTTTGTCGGCTGAGGAGTTACCTGTGGCTTCTCTTGCACTGGAGTAGTTTGCAAAGTCTGTGCCGGTTTCTCTTCAGCTTGTGGTGCCGCAGCTTGCTGTTGTGGTTGAGCTTGCGGAGTCGCAGTTGGTGCTACTTTCGCTTTGCCACCAGCAACTAGCGTAATGTCTGGTTTTTTCTCATTGCCGATACCTGTCGCAACAACTGTTACGCGGATTTCATCAGTCATATCTGGGTCTAGAGAAGTACCGATAACTACGGTTGCATTGTCAGAAGCAAATGCTTTCACTGTGTTACCAACAGTCTCAAACTCATCAAGACGCATATCCAGACCTGCAGTGATGTTAACAAGAACACCACGAGCACCAGCTAGATCGATGTCTTCTAGAAGTGGGCTAGAAATTGCCATTTCCGCTGCCTCTTCTGCACGATCTTCGCCTTTCGCGATACCGCTACCCATCATTGCGTGACCCATTTCAGACATTACAGTACGTACATCTGCAAAGTCGACGTTGATCATGCCAGGGCGAGTAATTAGCTCCGCAATACCTTGAACAGCGTTCTTAAGAACGTCGTTCGCACTTGCGAAAGCTTCTAATAGCGTTACACCACGACCAAGTACTTTAAGTAGCTTTTCGTTTGGAATTGTGATCAAAGAGTCAACATGCTTAGACAGCTCATCGATACCTTGCTCAGCAAATGCCAAACGCTTTTTGCCTTCAAAGCTGAACGGTTTTGTTACGACCGCAACAGTAAGAATGCCAAGCTCTTTAGCTACTTCAGCAATAACAGGTGCTGCACCAGTACCTGTACCGCCACCCATACCTGCTGCGATAAACACCATATCGGCACCAGTTAGGGAATCTTTAATTCTATCTCTGTCTTCGAGAGCTGCCTCACGGCCGACCTGTGGATTCGCACCTGCACCCAGACCTTTAGTGATATCACCACCAATCTGAATGACATTGCCAACGCTTGTCTTACGAAGTGCTTGCGCATCAGTGTTGACGCTGATGAATTCCACACCTTCGATGGATTCACGCACCATGTGTTCAACGGCGTTACCACCGCCGCCACCAACTCCAACGACCTTGATTACTGCATCGTCAGACATTTCCATCATCGGTTCAAACATGTGTTGTCTCCGTTTATCCTGCAACTCAGGTTAAAACTCTTTTTGTATCCAATTACGCAATTTACCGAAAAAGCCAGTAACAGATGAGCGCTTAGGTTCATTATAATCGCTATCGTCGCTAGACTGCATGTCTCTTGCGTAATGAAGTAATCCAACTGCCGTAGAATGGTACGGCTCTTTTACATAGTCAGTTAACCCGCTGACTTCAAGCGGTTTGCCAACCCTTACTTGGTTGCGGAATACGCGTTCCGCACATTCTACCACTCCTTCGATTTGCGCAGCACCGCCGGTAAGAACTACACCCGCAGCGAGATGGTGCTTAATGCCCTCTTCGCGCAATTTCGCTTGTACAGAGTCGATAGTTTGGTTAACCAGTCCCATAAGCTCAGAGTATCGTGGTTCAATCACTTCTGACAACGTCTGACGTTGCAGACTACGTGAAGGTCGACCACCTACGCTAGGAACGTTAACCGTGTCATCCTTACTGACTAGTTCGCTCAAGGCACAGCCATATTTGACTTTTATTTCTTCAGCATCGCTCACTGGCGTACCAAAAGCAAAAGCAATATCGCTAGTTACTGCATTTCCTGCGTAAGAAAATACTTCAGTGTGACGTAACGCACCACCGGTCCAGATAGAAATATCCATCGTGCCGGCACCGATATCAACCACACAAACCCCAAGCTCTCTTTCATCCTCGGTGATCACTGCATTACTTGCAGCAAGCCCAGAAAACACAAGTTGCTCTACTTTAAGACCACAACGTTCTACAGCCTTAATAATATTGCGTGCCATATCATTATGGCATGAGATCAAATGGACACTGACTTCCATTCTCACTCCTGATAAACCAAGTGGGTTTTTAATGCCCTCTTGGTAGTCGATGGTGAACTCTTGTGGAATCACATGAAGGATTCGCTGTTCATCACCGATTTTAATCGATTTTGCAGTATGGATAGCGCGATCCATATCCTCCTGAGACACTTCCTCATCAGATATGGTGCCCATGCCTTTTTCAATTCGGCTTGCGATATGCTTACCAGACAACGAAATAAATACTCGGCTGATTTGGCATTCCGCCATCAACTCAGCTTGATCAATTGCGCGTTGTACTGATTTTACAACCGACTCCAAATCATTCACGCCGCCTTTATCCATGCCACGTGAAGGGCTGCTACCCGCACCAATAATATTTATTTGGCCATCCGGTAGAATCTCACCCACTAGAGCTGATACGGTTGCAGTGCCTATATCAAGACCAACAATAATGTTGTCATCAGCGGCCTTAGTCATTCGTACTCTCTTGTTCTAACTCATGTTCAGGGAACCAACCAACTGCGGCTCCCGTATCGTACCTAAGATCGATATAACTGATTCTTTGAGTGTCACTGCCGAGCTTGTTATAAAGCAAAAAGAAGCGCTCTATCCGCTCATCCAGAGACTCTTTACCGAGCTCTAGTCGAATACCGTTATCAAGGATGATCTGCCAAGCTCGTCGTTCGTTTAACACTAATGACGAAATAGCCAGCCCCAACGTTTGGAACTTAGGACGGAGATCGCGATAGGTTTGCAAAACTTCCGGTCCAGTCTCATTGGGACCATATAACTTAACTTTTTCTTCCTTTAGCAGGCCAACATCACCATTAAATACTAAGCCATTAGCATCTAACAGCTCATTGCCATTCCAGATGGCAACGGGTTGATGTTCTGTCAAAAATACTTTTACCGTGTCTGGCCATTGCTTACGAATCGCAGCATGCGCGACCCATGGAAGGGCTTCGACACTTTGCTGCAACACATCAATGTCTTGAGACATAAAGGTGCCAATATGATCAATTTGTCCAAACGCTGCTTGCACATCGTCTGCTGTGACATACTCCAGTTTTCCCTGAAGTACAATTTTGGAGAGAGGTAACCTTTGGTCATCCCACATCCAACTGATCGCTGAGTACAAAACAGAACTAATTAAGGTCACCACAACAAAGAAAAATAGCGCACCCAAGATTTTATCTTGACGACCACGGTTATTGTCCGTGTTAAGTCGCTCTTCATTCAGTGCAATATTCAACAACGTCTTCGTTTCCTGACTTTTGTCCTGTACTTTTCACCGTGTTAGTACACATTGGCAAAAGCATTGACTTTAACCTTGGGATTATACTGAGCTCTTGTAAACTATCAAACACTGATAGTGATAAATCACAACGTTCTTGACGCAAAATCGAGATCTAGGTCTTTCTCTGCACTTTGCGCCCGTCCCTATTGTTAGCCAAGCATCTTATTTATATTCAATTCAAGAGCAGCAAGCTGCTTGGCAACTTTACCAACATCACCTGCGCCTTGAGTCAAAATCAGGTCGCCATCTTGTATAACGTTAGCCAAAACTGAAGGTAATTGCTCGATTTCTGGGACAAAAATTGGATCGACCTTTCCGCGACTACGAATAGTGCGGCATAAAGCACGTCCATCCGCGCCGGCAATCGGTTTTTCGCCCGCAGCGTATACATCTAACATGATCAGAACATCCACTTGCTCCAGCACATTCGCAAAGTCATCGTATAAGTCACGGGTACGGCTATAACGATGAGGCTGGAAAATCATGACGAGACGTTTATCCTGCCAGCCGCTGCGTGCTGCGTTAATCGTCACGTCCACTTCTGTTGGGTGATGACCATAGTCATCGACAAGCATTGCATGACCATTACCAGTATCGAACTCGCCTAAATGATCAAATCGACGACCTGTACCTTGTGTACCCGCCATTGCTTTTAAGATCGCTTCATCACTGATGTCGTCTTCTGTAGCAACCGCAATCGCTGCAGATGCGTTCAATGCGTTATGGCGACCAGGGATGTTCAGCGTGATATCCAGGTTTGCGCGACCTTCACGAACCACCGTGAACTTGCCCTGTTGACCTTCCTGATGGTAATTCTCTATGCGCACATCAGCGTCTTCAGAGAAGCCATAAGTTATCACTTGGCGACTAATACGTGGAATAAGCTCACGAATGACTGGATCGTCAATACAGACAATAGCTTGACCATAAAACGGCAAGTTGTGAAGAAAATCGATGAATGTCTGCTTCAACGTTTCGAAATCGCCACCGTAAGTATCCATGTGGTCAGCTTCGATGTTCGTCACGATGCTTACCATAGGTTGTAGGTGCAAAAATGAAGCATCACTTTCATCTGCTTCTGCAATCAGAATTCGGCTCGAACCTAAGCGTGCATTTGTACCTGCACTCTTAACTAAACCACCGTTAACAAACGTTGGGTCAAGACCTGCTTCAGAATAGATTTGCGTAACTAGAGCAGTCGTCGTCGTTTTACCGTGTGTACCCGCAACAGCAATCCCGTGACGGAAGCGCATTAATTCAGCAAGCATCTCTGCTCGACGCACGATAGGGATACGCAACTCACGTGCTGCCATCACTTCTGGGTTTTCTTCGTTGATCGCGGTTGAAACCACAACAACACTGGCTTTTTCAACATTACTTGCTTGGTGACCGATAAATACTGTCGCACCTTTTGATACTAAACGCTCTGTCACTGGGTTCTCTGATAAATCAGAGCCTGTGATTTGGTAGCCTTCGTTCAACAGCACTTCTGCAATGCCGCTCATGCCCGCACCACCAATACCGATGAAGTGGATGGATTTCACGCGGCGCATCTCTGGCACCATTGCGCGAATCTGAGCTAAGTCTTGTGTATGTTGGATAGTCATCAATTCTATTCTCAATAATTCGTTAACGCTTTTCGGTCAAAGCGACAATGGCTTGTGCGACAACTCGGTCCGCATTCAATTTTGCAGCGCCACGCGCTTGCTCTGCCATTGTAAGTAAAGCTTGTCGATCCAATTGTTGGATCTGCTGAGTCAGTGACTCAACGGTTAAATCTGGTTGTTCAATCATTTTCGCTGCACCGCAATCCACTAAGTGATCTGCATTTAATGCTTGCTGACGGTCTTTATGCATAAACGGAACGAAGATAGCACCCACACCAGCAGCAGACACTTCAGATACCGTTAGCGCGCCTGAGCGACAAACCAGTAAGTCTGCCCACGCATAAGCTTGCGCCACATCATCGATAAACTCTGTAACCTCTGCATTCATCACGCCATTGGCTTGGTATGCTGCGTTGACTTCTTCCGCTGCGCCTTTGCCCGCTTGATGGCGAATAATGTAATCTTGACCCAATTTCGCCATCACTTCTGGCAGAGTTTGGTTAAGAATGCGTGCGCCTTGGCTGCCACCCATAACCAGAATGCGAATTGGACCTTGGCGTTCTTGCATGCGTTCGGTTGGCGCGACCAATTGAGTCACGTCTTCACGAACTGGGTTACCAACCACTTCGGCATTTGGAAAAGCGCCCGGGAAAGCTTGAAAAACCTTCTTAGCGATTTTTGATAACCATTGGTTCGTTAAACCTGCTACTGCATTTTGCTCGTGCAATACGACAGGGATTCCGCTCACCCAAGCCGCAATACCACCGGGACCACTGACATAGCCGCCCATGCCCAGCACAGCATCGGGTTGCCAGCGCTTCATATGAGTGCGAGCTTGCATGATGGCATTAATAATCTGAAATGGTGCCGCAAGAAGACGCTTAACGCCTTGACCTCGTAGACCTTTTACTTTGATAAAGTCGATTTCGATACCGTGTTTTGGCACCAAATCAGCTTCCATTCTATCCGCGGTACCCAACCAGCGAATTTCCCAACCTTGCTCTTGTAGCTGCTTAGCTACCGCTAGACCAGGGAATACGTGACCGCCAGTACCACCAGCCATCACCATCAAACGTTTATTTTTCTTCATCGACTTGTTGTTCTGATTCTTTCTTGCCGTGCTTTAAGCGGCATTCATGATCGATACGCAGCAAGATAGACACCGCCACGGACATAATAATAAGACTCGAACCACCATAACTGATCAGTGGAAGAGTAAGACCTTTGGTTGGAACGATACCGGCAGCAGCGCCGACGTTAACCAACGTCTGGAAGGCAAACCAAATACCAATACCAAATGCGAGGTAACCACCAAACATTTCGCCTTCTTCGAACGCTCGTTTGCCAATGTAAACCGCTTTAAGCACCAAGCTGAAAATCAGCATTAGCACTAACACAACACCAACAAAACCCAGCTCTTCAGCCAGTACCGCAAACACGAAGTCAGTGTGCGCTTCAGGTAGGTATTCAAGTTTTTGGATTGAGTTACCAAGACCTTGACCAAACCACTCACCGCGACCAAATGCCATTAAAGATTGCGTTAGCTGATAACCACTACCGAATGGGTCTTCCCAAGGGTCTAAGAACGAAGTGACACGACGAATACGGTATGGCTCGACCAAAATCAAGCCAACAACAGCCGCAATACCGGCAATCATTAGAGCCAAGAATTGTGTCAGCTTCGCCCCTGCAATGAACAACATGCCAAACAAGGTCACCAACATTACAACCACAGTACCTAAATCGGGCTGCCCCAGGAGCAATACTGCGAAGAAAGCAAATACCATGATTGGCTTCATAAATCCGCCAAAGAAAGTCTGACGGACCTCGTCTTGCTTACGTACTAAATAACCAGACATGAAGACAAATAGCGAGAGCTTGGCGACTTCGGCAGGCTGCAAGTTAAACAGACCGAGAGGTATCCAACGCGATGCACCGTTCACCGACTTACCCGCAAGCAGTACAACAATCAGTAACCCAAAAGAGAGCCAAAGAAGATAATGACTTCTCTTAAACCACTGCTCTAATGGCACTTGCAGAATTACGGAAGAGACACCTATCGCGAGCACAAGAAAGGTTGCATGACGGAACATGAAATGAAATGGCTGATCCGTCAAACGAGAGCTGATTGGAAATGATGCTGATGTCACCATCACCAACCCCGTTAACATCAAACCCAACGCAATCCATACAAGCTGACGATCAAAAAGCGCCTCAGGTGCAGGATGCTTAAGCCAAATACCAATGCTGCGTTTAACGTTACCTAAACCCACGAAGTGTGTGACCTTTAATTATGCGTATTTCTCGGCAAGAGCTGCGAATGCGTCACCTCTTGCCATAAAGTTGTCGAATTGATCAAAGCTAGCACATGCCGGAGACAGCATCACCATATCACCCGTTTTTAACTGCGAAGATATCTGTTGAATCACATCTTCCATGGTGTCGAAACGAGTTGCTGATTCGTGCAGTGGCATAAATTCATCGCCATCAGCGCCAAAACAGCAAAGTTGCAGGTTCAGTGTCGCGAAGATCGGTTTTAGTGGAGTGAAATCCGCACCTTTACCAACACCACCAACGAGCAAGTACAGTTTGCCCGTCGACTCTAAACCAGAAAGCGCTGCCATAGTGCTCGCAATATTGGTCGCTTTTGAGTCATTCACCCATTTTACGCCACGATTATCCGCAACCACTTGGCATCGATGTGTCAAACCCGTGTAAGTTTTAAGTGCATTCAATGATTTGTGATAATCCACACCTGCCGCTTTAAGCAGTGCAAGTACGACTAGAGCATTGGCTAAATTGTGCTTACCAACCAGCTTTAGCTCATCACTAGCAATGACACGCTGACCATGATCGAGCAACCAAGTACGATTGCCATCCAATTCAAGACCGTAAGCTTGCTCATCGCTCCCGAATGTCACTAACGGCATATCAATATCAGGGAAGGTCTCTTGGTCATCTCGATTTACAACTGCCAGTTCTACATGGTTGAAAATACGCAATTTAGCTTGTCGATAATCCGCCATGCCGTCATAACGATCCATGTGGTCTTCAGAAAGGTTTAGAAACGCAGCGGCTTTGAGTTTTAAGCTCGACGTAGTTTCTAATTGGAAGCTGGACAATTCAAGGACATACAAATCTGCATCTTGCTCTAGCAAATCAAGAGCAGGAACACCGATATTGCCACCGACACCTACTGTTAGACCTGCGGCTTTCGCCATGACACCAGTTAAGTCCGTTACTGTGCTTTTACCGTTAGAGCCAGTAATCGCAATAACAGGTTTATCGGCAGCCCAAGCGAAGAGTTCAATATCGCCAACAACTGGCGTCCCTTTCGCAAGAATGACTTGAATTTCTGGTGTCGCCAAAGCAATGCCGGGATTAGTCACAACTAAGTCAGCTTCTGCAAGCCACTCAGTATTCCACCCGCCACTGTGCAATTCGACTTGCTCAGGCAAGCGTTCAGCCCCAGGAGGGTTAGTACGCGTATCAATGACTTTGACCACTAGTTGCGGTTGTGTTTTTGTTAGGTGTTTAACGACAGAGAGCCCGGTAATACCGAGCCCTACAACAACAACCTTATGTATGTTTTGCCAACGTTCCATATTTGCTCACGCAATTTGTCTTATTCTTGGAAAGTACGATTAACGCACTTTCAGTGTCGCTAGACCAATCAGAACAAGAACCATAGAAATAATCCAGAAACGCACGATTACGCGAGGTTCTGGCCAACCTTTCAATTCGTAGTGATGGTGAATCGGTGCCATACGGAAAATACGTTGACCACGTAGCTTGTACGAACCTACCTGTAGGATTACCGACAGTGTTTCCATTACAAACACACCCCCCATGATCACCAATACCAACTCTTGACGAACAAGTACTGCGATCGTACCAAGCGCACCACCAAGAGCAAGTGAACCAACATCACCCATAAACACTTGCGCTGGGTATGTGTTGAACCACAAGAAACCAAGACCCGCACCAACAATTGCCGTACATACAACTACCAACTCAGATGCGTGTGGTAGATATGGAATGTGGAGGTATTCTGAGAAGTTAACGTTACCCGTCGCCCACGCAATCACGGCAAAGCCGGCTGCGACTAAAACGGTCGGCATAATTGCCAAGCCATCCAGACCATCGGTTAGGTTTACCGCATTACTGGTACCCACAATCACAAAGTAAGTGAGGATAATGTACATGAAACCAAGTTGCGGCATGATGTCTTTGAAAAACGGCACAACAAGTTGAGTAGCGGCTGTGTCTTTGCCATAAGCGTACAACGCAAACGCCACAACAAATGCAATCAACGACTGCCAGAAGTACTTCCAACGAGCAATCAAACCATCGGTGTTCTTACGAACGACCTTACGATAATCGTCGACAAAGCCAATCGCACCATAACCTAACAACACGGTTAGTACTGCCCATACGTAAGGGTTTGATAAGTCAGTCCACAAAAGAATGGTGATAGAAATAGCTGCCAAAATCATGATACCGCCCATCGTTGGGGTACCACGCTTGCTAAAGTGGGATTCTGGACCTTCGTTACGGACAACCTGACCAATTTGTAGCATCTGTAGACGCTTGATCATGATAGGTCCCATCCATAGGGATAAACCTAAAGCGGTTAATACGCTGAGGATTGCTCGAAAAGAGAGGTATTCAAACAATCGGAAAAAAGATAGGTATGGCTGTAGCAGCTCGGCAAGCCAAATAATCATTAATAATACTCCTTCAAAGCAGCAGCGACTTCAAACATACGTGCACCGTTCGCCCCTTTCACCAACATCGTGTGATGCTCAGGAGCCGCTTGGTCTAGATGCTGCTTGATGTAGTCAATCATCTCTTGATGTGTCTCAAAATGGATGCCGTCGCAGAGTTCGCTAATAACCCTTGCATCTGCACCATACGTGAGAACATGTTCAAATTTTTGTGGGGCAGCATGTTCCCCGACTTGACGATGAAGTGCAAGACTTTCCTCACCCAACTCCGCCATATTGCCTAAAATCAACCAACGTTGTCCTTGAAATGCCGCTAGCAAATCAACAGCAGCCTTCATTGCGGGAACACTTGCGTTGTAGCTGTCGTCAATCAGTTTGATCTTGTCGCTCAGCTCTTCCACTTCGACACGACCTTTAACTTTATTAAGATGCTTAAGACCAGCTCGAACCTCTTCTAAGGTCGCTCCCATTTGCAGTGCAATGATAGAAGCGGCAATTGCGTTAGACACGTTGTGTTGACCAATAATACCCAGAGACAGTTCAATTTCTTGTGAACCTGCGGCGATATGTAAGTCAAAGCTTGCTTCACCTGCGGCGTTCATCACGATATTTGTCGCATAAAAGTCAGCGTTTGTGTTGCTTTGTGAGAAAGTAATCACCTTCTTATCAGCGAGAACCCCCTCCCACTTAGCTTCACCATGACTGTCTAAGTTCACAATCGCAACGCCACCAGCGGAAAGCCCTTGGTAGATCTCTCCTTTTGCTTGCTTCACTCCATCAATCGAACCAAAGCCTTCAAGGTGTGCTGCAGCTACGTTGTTAACAAGGGCCATATCGGGTTTAACTAATTGAGTAGTATAAGCAATCTCACCAATGTGGTTTGCTCCAAGCTCAATCACAGCGTAGTCATCGTTTTTTTGCGAACGTAATAGTGTCAGCGGAACGCCGATGTCATTATTAAAGTTACCCGCAGTAAATAACACCTGACCTTTCAATTGTAAGATGCTTGCGACCATCTCTTTTACTGTGGTTTTTCCACAACTTCCGGTGATCGCAACCGTTGGTGTTTGACATGATTGGTGAACCCACGCAGCAACTTCGCCCAATGCTATCTTACTATCAGCAACAACAACTTGAGGCACATTCACATTAAGTGTTTTTTGCACCAATAGTGCCCCAGCACCAGACTCTACGGCTTGTTCACAGAAATCATGAGCATCAAAACGCTCACCGACTAAAGCAACAAATAGTGCCCCTAGGTCGATTGTGCGAGTATCAGTAGAAACAGATTCGATGGCAACGTCATTGCCAACCAATTCACCACCTGTGATTTCAGCAATTTGAGAAAGCGTTACGGTGATCATGATCAAAGCCCCAATAATGTCATGGCTGACTCGCGGTCAGAGTAGTGAATGGTTCCAGAATTTAGAACTTGATAGTCTTCATGACCTTTACCAGCCAGAAGAATAATGTCTTGAGAAGAGGCATTTTCAAGTGCATAAGACAGTGCTTTGAAGCGGTCGTGTTGCACAATAGCATCAGCTGGCTTAGTTAACCCTGCCAGCATATCTTTCATGATAAGAGCCGGATCTTCACTGCGTGGATTGTCGTCCGTCAGAACCACTTTATCACCCAAACGCTCAGCAATTTCCGCCATCATTGGGCGTTTTCCAGCATCACGATCGCCCCCACAACCGAAGATAGCCCAAAGATTACCTTGGCAATGAACACGAAGCGCTTGCAGCGCTTTTTCCAAAGCATCAGGTGTATGAGCATAATCCACAACCACTTTCGCGCACTCTTCCGCTTGAAACAGTTCCATTCGACCAAGTACAGGCTGCAACTGTGCAGCCGTTGCAAGCAAGCTCTGTTTATCGAAACCTAAGCTAAGCAACGTTGTAAATGCCAACATTAGGTTCGCTGCATTAAATTCTCCGATCAGCGGAGCATGTAATGTGCCCTCACCAAACTTGCCGCTAAACTCAATCGTAATGCCTGATTCTGCATAAGCAATATGATTAGCAAACACTGTATGCGCAAAATCTGTCGTTGGTTTGAGTGATACGGCTAGAGCATTAGGAAGCTGTTTCGCCCAAGTTGCACCGACTACATCGTCTACATTGATGATTGCGTGTTCGCATTGATGGGCTGTAAATAGGGTAAGTTTAGCTTTAGCGTACTCTTCCATAGTGCCGTGGTAGTCTAGATGATCTCGGCTTAGGTTAGTAAATACGCCCGCAGCGAAAGACAGAGCCTTAACACGACCTTGAATCAGACCGTGGGAAGAAACCTCAAGCGCAGTGTATTGCGCTTTTTGCTCAGCGAGGGAAGCAAGTGTCTTTTGGATTTCAACGGCGTTGCCCGTTGTATTTGCAGCTTCTTGCAGGTTATCAAGGAAACCATTACCCGTTGTACCCATAACCGCTGCTTTTGCACCGACTAAATCAATCCACTGAGCAATCAGTTGAGTGATGGTGGTTTTTCCGTTCGTACCTGTGACACCAATCAGCTCCATATTTGGATAGTGGTACAACTGACCCGCAATTTGAGATAAGCATTTGTCTAATGCATCAAGATAAACAACTGGTACGTCGTTAATGATCTCAATCGAGCCATGCGCTTTTACATCACAGGCTTGAGCGATAACCGCGTTCGCTCCTTGTTCAATTGCTGTTGGGATAAACTGACGTCCATCGACAACATGACCGATAATGGCAACAAACGTGGTACCAGATTGAACTCTTCGGCTATCGAGTTCCAATTCAGAGACAAGGATAGAGGACAAGCTAGGGCAATCTACCCAAGCGGAAAGCAGCGTGTCCATACTGATGGCTTTAGTCATATATGTTCTCCGAGCATGCGCTCAGCTTTCTTCATTTTGTTTCTTAGCAGACTTATAAGCCTACTGTTGGAATTTATTTTCGTCAGGGGCAACATTCAAGATTTGCAGCGCACCTTTCATGATTTCGGAAAAGACAGGAGATGCTACTGAACCACCGTAGTAATCATCACCTTGTGGCTCATTCACAATCACTACCAACGCAATTCGCGGGTCGCTCACAGGCGCAAGACCAGCGGTATATGTAATGTATTCATCACTATAGCCACCTGCTGTCGCTTTACGTGACGTACCGGTTTTTGCCCCGACTCGGTAACCTGGAACAGCCGCTCTTCGAGCTGAACCACCTTTTTGTGTTACCGTCTCTAGCATATCTAACACTTGACGAGCATGCTCTTTGCTCACCACTTGGCGTGACATATCGTTATCGTTACTTTCGATAATATGAATTGGTTCGTATTTTCCTAAGTTGCCTAGCGTCGCGTACGCATGAGCAAGCTGAATTGGCGTGATGGATAAGCCGTAACCAAAAGAAATCGTTGCTCGCTCAATAGGAGACCAACGAGAGCGGCTTGGGAAAATACCGGTCACCTCACCAACCAAGTTCAAGCCGGACAATTCGCCCAAACCAACAGAGCTATACAAACCCAATAGCGCTTCCACTGGCATTCGCATCGCAAGCTTGGTCACACCGATGTTACTCGATTTTTTCAAAATCTTGGTCAGGCTTGCTTTACCTACTTTGGACACGTCACGAACACGGCTACCACCGAGTTGAAGAATGCCATTTCCGGTGTCGACGATCGTATCTTTGTCCGCCACACCATTTTCTAAAGCGGCTAAGATCACGAATGGCTTAATCGTCGAACCAGGCTCCATTGAGTCGGTAATAACTCGGTTACGCATCTTGTAGCTTTGCCAGTCGCTGCGGTTATTTGGGTTATAAGATGGCGCATTCACCATCGCCAACACGGCACCTGTTTTTACATCAAGCATTACTGCAGAGCCAGAAGTTGCACGGTGATCGGCTACAGCTTGCTTAATTGCGCGATACGCGATGGCTTGCAGTCTTTGGTCAATGGTCAGTTGCAGCGGCTTACCTTCTTGCTTCTCTTCCAAAGCAATGTTCTCGACGACACGACCATAACGGTCTTTACGAATGGTTTTCTTACCCGCAGCGCCAGTCAGCCATTCATCGTAGCTACGTTCAACACCTTCTAAACCATGTCCATCAATGCCTGTTACACCGACTAAGTGGGCACTAACTTCACCTGCGGGATAGTAACGACGAGATTCTGATTTCAACCCCACACCCGGCAGCTTTAACTCTCGAATGTAGTTCGCCATCGCTGGACTTACTTGACGTTGAAGGTAAATAAAACGGCGGGATTCGTTCTTCTTAATTTTGTTAATCAGACCTTGGCGATCTAAGCCAAGCACGTCTGCAAGTGCGTACCAACTCTTAGTTTGCTGCAGTGCGCCTTCTTTAAAGATGGTTTTCGGGTCTGCCCAAACGGCTTCTACCGGTACGCTCACTGCCAGCGGTTCACCGTTACGGTCAGAGATGATCCCACGCGCGGAAGGAATGGCTTTTACACGGATAGAACGAAGATCACCTTGCTTGATAAGGTTGTCTGGCTCGATGATTTGAATGTAAGCCACGCGCCCAACGAGAAGAGCGAAGGCACAGAAGACAAAAAACAGCAGCAAGTGAAAACGCCAGCGAATCAAAAATGACTCTGGTTCTGCCGTTACTTCTGTTTCTTTTGTTTCTTTGGTGGGTTGCGGTTTTGCTGCAGAAACTTTCTTTTCTTTTGCAGCAGACTTGCGCGTATTTCCTTGTTTAGATTTGGCTTTCTTTCCAATCATTTTAGCGTGATAACCACTTCTTTATCGCCATCTGGTCGTTTCATTTCAAGATCCTTCTTTGCCAAGTCTTGAACGCGACTGTGTTCTGCGAGAGCTGTTTCTTCCAACATTAGGTTGCGCCATTCGCTGTCCAATCGCTCCCGCTCAACCAATGTATGATCTTTTTCAGTGATCGCTTGACGCGCATGGTGGGTTGCAAACACCACTCCCATTGCGGTTGCGAAGATCAAAATCATCAACAACAACGACCAGCGACCGACGGTAATCAAATCCGTCGCTATCAACTTAGCAAGGTTAGGAGTGGTTTTCGTCATAATAATTAAAGCTTTTCTGCAATTCTTAGCACTGAGCTTCGAGAACGCGGGTTCATGTCAATTTCTTGCTTAGTTGGTTTGATAGCTTTACCAACAGGCTTCATGTTTGCACTACCCAGAGCACGAATCTGCTCTTCTGTCATTGGGATGCCGTGTGGCACTTCTGGACCTTTACTCTCTTTACGAATAAAGCGTTTTACCATACGGTCCTCTAAAGAGTGGAAACTGATCACTGATAAGCGCCCCTCTGGAGCCAAGATGCTCGCAGCGCCTTTTAGTGCTGTATCAATTTCTTCTAATTCACTGTTGATGTAAATACGAAACGCCTGAAAAGCACGAGTCGCTGGGTGTTTTTTCTCTTTGAAACTATTTGGAGCGGCATCCGAGATCAATTTAGCTAATTGACCAGTACGAACCATAGGCTCGTTTTCTTCATCTTCGCGGTATGCCACGATCGCTTTCGCTATGCGACGTGCGTGTTTGTCTTCACCGAACTCGCGAATGACCCAAGTAATGTCATCCAAATCCGCTTCCATCAACCATTGAGAAACAGGGATACCTGATGTTGGGTCCATACGCATATCTAGTGGACCATCTTTCATAAAGCTAAAGCCACGCTCAGCATCATCTAACTGTGGAGAAGACACGCCAAGATCAAGCAGGACACCGTCAACTTTACCAACTAAACTGTATTCTTCTGCGTACTTCGCCATACCAGAAAATGGACCATGAATGATGGTAAAACGAGGGTCGTCGATTTTGCTCGCTTCTGCGATAGCCTGTGGATCACGGTCGATACTGTATAGACGACCATTCTCCCCGAGCTTCGACAAGATAGTTCGGCTGTGACCGCCACGGCCAAATGTTCCATCGATATAGATACCATCGGGTTTGATAGCCAAGCCATCAATGGATTCATTTAATAACACTGAGATATGTTGAAATGTTTCGGTCATAGCTTTCTCGTTGAATGATCTTGAAGCGATTCTTTAGTGTACTGATTTCCCACATCATCGCCACCTCAAGTCTAAAGTTAGACGTGATTCAGCGCCAAGTTTATTGGTAATGACATAGTTTGCGTCAATAAAATGCAAAAAACCCATCACTACCGAAGTAGGGATGGGTCTCGAATAGGTGGAGCCGACACATAAGCCGGGTTCTGTTCCGCTTGCGCGGCGGTAGCCATTCGTCTAGGCCAGCAATCACTCACTGGCTCGAGCAACCTACCCGCCTCCTTACGCGAGCAACGCAATGTGGAGGCCTATTTGGTCTTGCTTCAGGTGGAGTTTACCCTGCTACGAACTATTACTAGTCGTCCGGTGCGCTCTTACCGCACCCTTTCACCCTTACCTGTGCCCTAAGGCCATCGGCGGTCTTCTCTCTGCTGCACTTGTCGTAGGCTTGCGCCCCCCAGGCGTTACCTGGCACCTTGCTCTATGAAGCCCGGACTTTCCTCCCCTTTGTCAGTCTCCCGAAGGACGTCAACGTCAGTCTCCCAAAGGGACTTCGACGTCAGTCTCCCGAAGGACATCAACAAAGCAGCGACTACCCAGTCAGCTCCGATGGCGGATTGTATAGAGTTATCCCTTCTGAGTCTAGTGAGATCACAGATATGATGAAATGAGGATGTTAATTGCTCAGAAAACAAACAAGAATACTTAAATCTGGGGAACATTGCGTTGCCGGATTCGAGAACCGGGAGCGCGATACCCCGAAGAGAGAACGTTGTAGGTAAGCTTAAAAAATAAAAAGGAGAACCGAGTTGATGGTTCTCCTTTCAAACAGAAATTCACTTAAGATAAATGTACGTCTTGGGATATATTGATAGCTGAGCGCAGGATTAAGACCGCTATATTCTCGAGCCTCACCTCCAGAAGCGAAGCGTTTCCAAAGTGCCGGCGTTCGTTCTAGAAGCTTTTAACCCAGATTCTCCAAGCCCCACTTATATAAAGCATTCTTCTTCAAACTGTAGATTTCAGCGGCAAGCGCAGCGGCTTTCTTCAATGGTAACTCTTTAGTCAAGATGCCCAATGTACGCGTCGCTTCATCAGGTAGGCTCTCTTCCGTTGAATCTCGGTGACCATGAATCAGCAATACCATCTCACCACGTTGTTGGTTATCGTCACTCTTCACCCACTCAATCAACTCACCAAGAGGCATTCCTTGAATAGTTTCAAAGGTTTTGGTTAGTTCACGAGCCAATACCACTTCACGTTCTGGACCAAGAACGTCTAACATATCTTGTAGAGAGTCTAAAATACGATGCGGAGATTCGTAGAAGATACAAGTACGTTCAACAGAAGCAATCTCCAAGAACTTGTCTTTACGACCTTTACTTTTCGGTGGTAAGAAGCCTTCGAAACTGAATCGGTCAGATGGTAGACCTGAAGCACTTAACGCAGTGATGACCGCACACGCACCAGGAAGAGGCACAACTCTTACGCCCGCTTGACGACATTTTGTCACCAAGTGGTATCCTGGATCGCTTATTAGCGGCGTACCAGCGTCAGAAACCAATGCGATAGACTGACCTGACAGTAGCTTTTCAACTAGAACTTGTGCTTTTTGTTGCTCGTTGTGATCATGCAGCGCAAAAGTTTTGGTTTGGATATTGAAGTGAGACAGTAATTTGCCTGTATGTCGAGTATCCTCAGCGGCAATGATGTCCACATTCGACAGAACTTCGATAGCACGTTGAGTGATATCCGCTAAATTTCCGATTGGAGTCGGTACGATGTATAGAGTTGGCCCCTCATTCGGCAACTTATTTTTATCTGTCATTTGTTTACCATCACTTCAACGATTAATATAGAGACAATTTTGTACAAAATTATAGAGAACTCACGGCAATGATGAACCATAAGAGACTCAGTGTACCACGCTTACTCACTCCTGTTGCACTGGCAATTACGCTCGCCGCCTGTTCTTCAGGTCCGCGACAACCAGATAGCGTAGATATTACACTTGAGCCGACACAGTCTGTTCAGAACTACATGATTCAAGCTGATAGCACCGAAGGTAGCCTACAAAACGACTGGTTGATCATGGCAACCAAAGCGGCAATCCAAGCAAATGAGTTAGACCAAGCTGAGCTGTTAATCAAACGTCTTTCTCGTCAGCAACTGAGCGAAGTTCAACAGGCTGAGTGGCAATTGGCTCGTGCGACCTTACAGCAAAAGCAAGGTAAATACTCACAATTGCTGCAAGGGCTGAACTTTAAACCTTGGTGGAAACTGCCAAGCGAACAGTGGAAAGACTACTACGAGTTGCGCGCGGACGCTTACCAAAGCTTAAACCAACCGTTTGAAGCAAACCGCCAATTGGTAGCCGAAGGCCAATACGCGACATCAGCAGAGCAACGTGAGATCTCTAGCCGTATTTGGATGAACTTCGGCAGTTACTCTGAAAATGAACTGACGGCATTACAAACTGAACCAAGCGAAGACGTACTAGATGGTTGGCTACAATTAGCGATCTATGCAAAAACGTTATCGAGCAATATTCCTCAGCTTAAAAACACGCTTGAGCACTGGTTAAGTGAAAACCCTTCACATCCAGCAGCGGTTTATACTCCTGCAGAAATTCAAAACATCCTCTCGTTAGAGATTGTGAAACCAAACAACACAGCGCTTCTGTTACCGCTAACGGGTAAATTTGCTCCGCAAGCACAACTGATCCGCGATGGTTTCATCTTTGCGATGATGAACGACCAAGCACGAGATCCAAGTGCGACGCTGACGGTGATTGATACACACGCTTACAGCGCCGATCAAATCAAACAGCGCTTAATCAATGAGAACATCGATTTTGTCGTTGGTCCTCTACAAAAAGAAAACGTAGAGAAGCTACAAGCGACATTAGACGGTTCCGAAACAGGCGTGAAAATTCCAACGTTGGCACTCAACATTCCGGAAGAAGTGCAAGCTGGCACAGACATGTGTTACCTAGCACTTTCTCCAGAGCAAGAAGTTGCACAGGCAGCCAAGTACCTATTCAGCCAAGGCTACCAATTCCCAATGATCTTAGCGCCAAACGGAGCTTATGGTCAGCGTGTTGTTGAAGCGTTTAATGAAGAGTGGAGCAAATACAGCTCAAACAAAGTTGCGACTAGTTACTTTGGTGATAAACGCCAACTGCAAAAGAACATTAATGGTGTATTTGGCTTACAAGAGAGTCAGCAACGCATCGCACAAATGCAGTCTCTGATGCGCATCTCTTTAGAGAGCCAACCTCGTAGTCGTCGTGATGTGGATGCGGTATATATTGTCGCACGCAGTTCCGAACTGACGTTGATCAAGCCATTTATCGAAGTCGCGATTAACCCAGATGCAAAACCACCTAAGTTGTTCTCTAACTCTCGCAGTAACAGTGGTGGCGCAACTTACGAAGATCTATCAGGCGTGGCGTACAGCGACATTCCGATGTTAATCAATCCAGATCCAACCATCGCGACACAAATGAATGAGCTATGGCCAGATCAATCCAATATGGAAAAACGCTTAGAAGCATTAGGTATGGACGCATACAAACTGCTTGGTGAGTTACCGCAAATGAAGTTACTACCGGGCTACTCAGTTGATGGTCAAACAGGTGTATTAAGTATCAACAACAACTGTGTAGTACAACGTGAGTTAGACTGGGCCGAGCGTGGGGCTCTTTAGTAAGCGACAAATCGGCAATCAATACGAAACCCTGGCGAAGCGATATTTGCAGCGTCAGGGTTTGCGCTTTTTAGATCAAAACTTCCTAACGAAAGTCGGCGAAATTGATTTAATTTTCCAACAAGGTGAAACTATCGTCTTTGTTGAGGTCAAATATCGTAAGAATGATGCTTTTGGCTCTGCAGCAGAAATGGTCACCTACGCAAAAATGCGTAAACTAGTCAAAACAGCTCAAATTTGGCTAAGCCAGCAAAAATGCTCGGCACACACTATCGATTATCGGTTTGATGTTATTGCCATTCACGACAGTGGTCGAGACATCAACTGGATACAAAATGCAATCTCTGAAGGATAAACGATGCTAGACAGCATTAAAGACAGTTTTACAGAAAGTATTCAAATTCAAATCGCTGCAGCAGAAGCACTACCAGATGCAATTACTCACGCTGCTCAGGCAATGGTTTCAAGCTTACTCAACGGCAATAAAATCCTATGCTGTGGCAACGGGGGCAGTGCGTCGAATTCACAACAATTTGTCTCTTGTCTTTTGAACCGATTCGAAACAGAGCGCCCTAGCCTACCAGCAATGACGTTGACGGCGGATAACACAACGCTCACTGCCGTTGCCAATGACTACCACTACCAAGAGATCTTCTCCAAGCAAGTACGCGCTTTTGGTCAGCCGGGCGACATCTTGCTCGCAATCTCTACCAGTGGTAACAGCAAAAACATCATCAAAGCAATGGAAGCCGCGGTAACTCGCGATATGACGATCATTGCTCTTACTGGTAAAGATGGCGGTGAAATGGCTGGCTTGCTTGGTGAAAATGATGTGGAGATTCGCATTCCATCACATCGAACAGCACGCATCCATGAAGTACATATGGTCACCCTTCATTGCTTGTGTGACCTCATCGACCAAGTTCTTTTCCCTGCTCACGAAGAATAATTGAAATTGAGAGTTTAGAAATATGATACGTAGTCTTGTCATTTTATTTGCAGCACTCAGCATGAGTGGCTGTGCGGGTTTGTTTATTGCAGGGGCAGCAACTACTGCCAATATCGTTACAGATACACGTACAACCAAAGAAATTTGGCAAGACAACAACATCGAATTTGAAGTTGCAGCGATTGGCAATAAAGCACCATTCAAAGGAAAAGCTCGCGTCGTTGCGAGTTCATACAATGGGACTGTTGTATTAATGGGGCAAGCCCCAACTCGCGAACTGATTAATGAGTTTGAACGTCGAGCTCGTGCAGTAAGTGGTGTGAAAAATATCCATAACCAGATCAAACAAAAAGAACCATTGAGCGTAACTCAAATCAGCAACGATAGCTGGATCACCACCAAGGTTAAATCAGCATTACTGACTGATAGCGAGTTAAATGGCATCAAAGTAAAAGTGATTACTGAAGACAGCGATGTATTCTTGTTTGGTTACGTCACGCCACAACAAAGCGATCGAGCAACAGAGATTGCACGTAATATCTCAGGCGTAAAACAAGTGATTAAAGGCTTCCAATATGGTGATGAAAAGCCATTAAAAGTGGAAGAACCAGAAACAACACAGCCTGAAGCAACAGTCACTGAATTAGGCTCTCAAGTGAACTAGCTAGACAGTTGTTTAATACAACTTAGCAGATAATAAAAAAGCAGCGTGGGCACGCTGCTTTTTTTTATTTGATAACTCGTAAGCTTGGTCTGCCTTTCGGACGAGGAGCTTCTTCCTCTTCAGACTCCGAGTCCATGACTTCTGAATCATCACTCACGGTAGTAAAAGTTGGTGACTGTTCTTCTTCAACAATCCCTTCTTCTTCGATATGAGTGTACGCTTCTTCAGGTTCAAACATGGTGCCAGCACCATTCTCTCGAGCGTAAATCGCTTGTACCGCATAAACCGGTACGATCACTGAATGAGGTCGACCACTAAAACGAGCATGGAAGGTAATCGCATCATTACCCAACTCAAGTTGACCAACAGCACGTGGAGCAATATTCAAGATGATTTGACCATCTTGAATAAACTCAACTGGTACACGCACACCCGGCATCGTTGCATCAACCACCAAGTGAGGAGTTAAGTCGTTGTCTACCAACCAATCGTAAAATGCACGAAGCATATACGGACGGCGAGCAGTCATTTTTGCAATATCCATAACGTGTTATCTAAATCGCTTAGCGAACTAGGCGCATTTCACGTTCAGCTTCAGTTAGAGAAGCAAGGAATGAATCACGCTCAAATACGCGGTTCATGTAAACTTTGATCTCTTTTGAACCAGGACCTACAAGGTCGATACCTAGTTGAGGCAGACGCCACAATAGTGGAGCTAGGTAGCAGTCGATTAGGCTGAACTCTTCGCTCATGAAGTATTCGTATTCAGCGAAGATTGGCGCTAGAGTCAGAAGATCGTTACGTAGTTTAGTACGTGCTTTTTCTGATTCTTCCGCGTTACCCTTAACAACTTTTTCAGCTAGTGAGTACCAGTTGCGTTCAATACGGTACATCATCAAACGGCTGTTACCACGAGCAACTGGGTAAACAGGCATTAGAGGTGGATGAGGGAAACGCTCGTCCAAGTACTCCATGATGATTTTTGAATCGTAAAGAGCTAGCTCACGGTCCACAAGAGTTGGTACTGATTTGTATGGGTTCAGTTCCACAAGCTCAGCAGGAAGGTTAGCTTCATCAACAAGCTCAACTTCAACACTTACGCCTTTTTCAGCTAATACGATGCGAACCTGATGGCTATACAAATCTGATGCACTTGAGAAAAGAGTCATCACAGAACGTTTATTGGCAGCTACAGCCATGGAGCCCTCCAGCACACTTACAAATAAAAATAATGGAGGCTAAGCCTCCATTATTCGTCAATTAAAATTGGGAATTAGCACGGTATGATAGCACAATTAATGCACATCACGCCAATACTCTTTCTTAAGCATCACGACAACAATTGTTAGTAGAACGAGGAAGCCCATCACCCACCAACCAAGCGCATGACGCTCTAGTTGAACTGGGTCGCCTGAGTAAACTAGGAAGTTAACTAGGTCACCAACCGCTTTGTCATATTCGCCAGAGCTTAGCTCACCAGTACCGTCTGTTTCAGTACCTACAACGACCTGAACTTCCTCACCGTCAACCACTTTCGTGCCGTAGACTGGAGTAGGAATGCCTTGAAGCTCTTCAAGTACATGTGGCATACCAACGCTTGGGAATACAATGTTGTTCACACCGAATGGACGTGATGGGTCAACATAGAAAGAGCGTAGGTAAGTGTACAGCCAATCTGCACCACGAACTCGAGCAACAAGAGTTAGATCCGGTGGCGGAGCACCAAACCAATCACCAGCTTGCTTTGCAGGCATTGCGTTCACCATAAGGTCACCAATTTTCGCTTCAGGGTCGAAAATCAGGTTTTCCTTCATTAGGTCAACAGGAATATCCAAGTCTGTTGCCACTCGCTCGTAACGCTGGTATTGCGTTGAGTGACAAGCAAAACAGTAGTTCATGAATAGCTTCGCGCCGTTTTGTAGCGAAGCTTTATCCGATAGGTCCACGTTCGCCTTGTCTAGCGGTACGTTGGCACCCGCTGCCATCGCGAGAGATGGCAACATAGCAAATAGAATTACAATCCACTTCTTCATTTGAATGTCACCCTCTCTGGTAATGGTTTGGTCGCTTCATTTTTGCTGTAGAAGAACAGCAGGACAAAGAACATGAAGTAACACAAGCTAAAGATCTGAGACAAAAGCGTGTACAGCGGCGTTGCCGGTAGTGCACCCAAAATACCCAGAGCGATAAAGGCGATAGTGAACTGAACAATATTCAATAGGTGAATTTTGCTGCGGTAACGGTAAGAACGAACTTTACAACGATCCAACCAAGGTAGAACAAACAGTACTGCAATTGACGCACCCATTAGGATTACACCCAATAGCTTGTCTGGAACCGCACGTAAGATTGCGTAGAATGGTGTGAAGTACCAAACAGGAGCGATATGCTCAGGTGTCTTCAGTGGGTTTGCAGCTTCAAAGTTAGGTGGCTCAAGGAAGTATCCACCCATTTCTGGGTTGAAGAACAGCACATAACAGAAGAAGAACAAGAAACCAGCCACACCAACTAGGTCCTTAACCGTACCGTATGGATGGAAAGGAATCGAATCGATGATGTCGTATTTCTTCGTGTAGTAATCGTGGAACTTGAACTGTGTTTCGTAATCGTCGCCCATTGAGCCTTTTGGTAGCTTAGTCTCGATACCATCCGGGTTGTTAGAGCCAACTTCGTGTAGTGCCAATACGTGCAGAACAACAAGAAGAAGTAGAACGATAGGTAGCGCAATAACGTGTAGTGCGAAGAAACGGTTTAGCGTTGCACCTGAGATGATGTAGTCACCACGGATCCAAAGCGTTAAGTCATCGCCAATAACAGGAATCGCACCAAATAGAGAAATGATTACCTGAGCACCCCAGTATGACATCTGACCCCATGGTAATAGGTAACCCATGAAAGCTTCAGCCATTAGAACCAAGAAGATCAACATACCGAAGATCCAAAGTAGCTCACGAGGCTTTTGGTATGAACCGTAAATCAGACCACGGAACATGTGCAGGTAAACAACAACGAAAAACGCTGACGCGCCAGTTGAGTGCATGTAACGCAACAACCAGCCGTAATCAACGTCACGCATGATGTATTCGATAGAAGCAAACGCACCATCACCAGAAGGAACGTAGTTCATTGTTAACCAAATACCGGTTAGGATTTGGTTAACCAGTACCAACATTGCCAGAGAACCGAAAAGGTACCAAAAGTTGAAGTTCTTAGGCATTGGGTATTCAGACAAATGCTTTTTATAAGCATTCATCGCGGGAATTCGTTTTTCAACCCAGTCTAGTAGTGCTTGCATTATGCGTCTCCCTCATCAACACCGATCATGAGCTTCGTATCACTCAAGTACATGTGCTTAGGAACCACAAGGTTCAGAGGTGCAGGAACACCTTGGAACACTCGACCAGCCATATCGAATTTAGAACCGTGACATGGACAGAAGAAGCCAGACTTAACGCCTTGAACTTGCTCAGAGAACGTGTCAGGTAGATAGGTCGGTGAACAACCTAAGTGAGTACAGAAGCCAACTGCCACGAAATACTCAGGCTTGATCGAACGATGCGCGTTCTGAGCATAAACTGGCTGTTGTTCCATTTCTGATTGTGGGTCACGAAGCTGTCCGTCGATGTTCTTTAGGTTATCCACCACTTCTTGAGTGCGACGTACAACCCATACAGGCTTACCTTGCCACTCAACACGAACCATCTGACCAGCTTCGATTTTACTGATATCCACTTCCACCGGTGCACCCGCAGCTTTTGCTTTGGCGCTCGGATTCCATGATTTGATAAAAGGCACGGCGACGGCAGCTGCCCCTAATCCACCAACAACTGCCGTTGTAGCGGTTAGAAAACGCCTGCGACCGTTATTTAAAGGCGCGTTGCTCATCCAAACATTCTCCCATTTGCTCCCTTTGGATCGTTATTATTCCGCTTATAAGAGCATGGCTAACAAATAATGAATTTAGTTCTATTTATTGGGGGGAAATGATAAAGAAAACCCTACTTTTTGACAAGATAAAGCTACCTTTTTGTAACAATTGTGAGGCAAATCGCTCACGCCGTCACAAAAGCGGCAAAATTATAAAAAATAGATGTGATTTGTAACAAGAAAGCGAAACGAAGAATGGCTAAGAATGGGATAAAAAGCCTTGTATTCCGGCTGTTTTCAGTCGATTACATAGAAAGATATGTCAAGAATGTGAAGGGACTCCCCACTTTTGTTATCTCCGTCTTGTAGCACGAATAAATCCAGAAAAAGTGCAGATAAAACATTCAAATGTTGCGAGGATATTAAGTGGCGATGTGAAGTTCGATATGAAATGAAAAAACGCTTTTCCACGCGTTAGAAAAACAAAAAGCTCGGCATATAGCCGAGCTTTGGTACACAGTATCCAGAGAAACTCTGGAACAGCATAATTTCCGATAAAAGGAAATTAACGCTTAGAGAACTGTGGACGACGACGTGCTTTACGTAGACCAACTTTCTTACGTTCAACGCAACGAGCGTCACGAGTAACGTAACCAGCTGCACGTAGAGTAGGACGTAGAGACTCATCGTACTCCATAAGAGCGCGAGTGATACCGTGACGGATAGCACCAGCTTGACCAGAAATACCGCCACCTTTAACAGTAACGTATAGGTCTAGCTTCTCAGTTAGTTCAACTAGCTCAAGAGGTTGTTTAACAACCATGCGAGAAGTTGGACGACCGAAGTACTCATCAAGGCTACGCTTGTTGATTACGATGTTGCCGCTGCCTGGTTTGATGAAAACACGCGCAGCTGAGCTTTTGCGACGGCCAGTGCCGTAGTATTGATTCTCTGCCATTTTCGAAATCCCCAATTAGATGTCTAGTACTTGTGGTTGTTGAGCAACATGGTTGTGCTCAGCGCCCGCGTAAACTTTAAGCTTACGGTACATAGCACGGCCTAGAGGACCACGTGGAAGCATGCCTTTAACTGCAAGCTCAAGAGCCATCTCAGGTTTACGATCGATCAACTTTTCAAAAGTGATAGATTTTAGACCACCTGGGAATTCAGAGTGACGGTAGTACACTTTGTTCTTAGCTTTGTTACCAGTTACAGCAACTTTCTCAGCGTTGATAACGATGATGTAATCACCAGTGTCAACGTGAGGAGTGTATTCAGCTTTGTGTTTGCCACGTAGGCGAGATGCAATTTCACTTGCTAGACGGCCAAGAGTTTTACCCTCTGCGTCTACAACGTACCAGTCGCGTTTTACAGTTTCTGGTTTAGCAACGAAAGTTTTCATGCTAATAATAACCCGTTAATTAAAATTTAAACTTTAAAGGAACACCCAATAGTGCTCCCACACTGTCTAAGAGCCCAGTCATCACCCCTTCGAGTCGTTGGTACTCTCGACCTTCTATGTCGAAATAACTTCGATAATCAGGTCTGCAGTAACGGTGGGTCGCAGGATTATAGAGAAGAGCGAAGAAAAAATCACCTTTTTTTGCGTTAAATCACGAATTTTTTCTTCACTTTTTTAAGATGAGTTGTCGATTTTTACGCCAGATGCTCTCTAGCGAGGTATTCATGGCTTTGCATCTCAGTCAATCGAGACAAACAACGTTTAAATTCGAACTCTAACTGCCCTTGCGTATACAGAGACTCCATCGAGACTTCTGCAGAAATAATCAGTTTCACGTTACGTTCGTAAAATTCATCAACTAAAGCGATAAAACGTCTTGCTGCATCATCAATCTTACGATCCATCTGCTTCACCTCTGCCAACAATACCGTATGGTAAATACGCGACAGTTCAATATAGTCATTCTGACTGCGTGGTGTCTGGCAAAGTTGCTCAAAAGACGCATGTAGCACGCCATCACTTGCTTCAATTACTTTAACTTCACGATGATTTACTTCAATGCTGTGTGCTGCGACCTTTCTTTCGCCAATCAACTGGTGGTAGTACTTATTGAGATTGACGGACGCTTGTTCATCTAGCGGATAATGGTAGATTTCAGCTTGTTGCAACGTTCTTAGACGGTAATCCACTCCACTGTCGACATTAAGCACGTCACAGCGCTGAATGATCATGTCTATCGCTGGTAAGAAGCGCGCCCGTTGTAAGCCATTACGGTACAAGTTTTCAGGTTCAATGTTGGATGTTGCAACCAAAATCATCTGGCGTTTAAACATCTCTTGCAGCAATGTCGCTAAAATCATCGCATCGGTAATGTCAGAAACAAAAAACTCATCGAAGCAGACCACATCCGCTTCTTTTTTGAATAAGTCAGCGACTTTTGACAGTGGATTTTCAACTTCCCCTAACCGCTTGAGTTCATCATGGACTCGATACATAAAGCGGTGAAAATGCACTCGCATCTTTCGTTCTGTAGGCAACGCGTCAAAAAACGCATCCATAAGATAAGTTTTACCACGCCCAACACCACCCCAAAAGTAGAGCCCTTTCGGCGGTTCTGGTAATTCTGGCTTTTTACCAAGTAATTTCTGCCAAGTGCTAAGCTGAGGAATAGGCGCAGACTGAAACTCTGCAATCGCATGGTAAAGATTGTCTAAAGCAACGACAGCGTTATATTGGGCTTCATCACGCTGGAATCCATGCTCTGCTATGTCTTGTTGGTATCGTTTTAATGGTGTCATGGTATAGAGTCGTATCAGAGGTACAGAAAAAATTGTCACCTCGGGGTCAGCGTTGAGCATAGAGAGAGGTAGATATCAGTCCCCGAAGACTTACCGCTATTTTTCTTTATCGGCTGTTCAAGCCATAGTAACATGGACAAGCACCGCGTGTAACTAAGTAGTAAAAGACTTGTTAAAACAACTATAAGGAGCAGTTATGCCTTGGATTTATGCCATTGTGGGTTTGCTGGTCGGTACAATCGTAGGCGTAGTCATTAGTAGACTAACCACCCCCGAATACAAAAAACAAAAGTCTGTGCAAAAAGAGCTGGAAGCAGCCAAATTTGAACTAGAGCAACAACGTCAAGAGCTCGTCGATCACTTTGCACAAACTGCAGAAATGCTGGACACCTTAGGTAAAGATTATACCAAGCTATACCAGCACATGGCGAAGACGTCTTCTGAACTTCTGCCAAACTTGCCTGAGCAAGACAATCCATTCGATAAGAAGACTGCAATGTCATCTGATAAAGTCGAAGAGGATCAATCAGACGTCAATGAACAACCAAAAGACTATGCCAACGGCGCAACTGGTCTTTTAAAAGATCAGGAAAAAGAAATCATCGACGCACCTGAAGCAGTCACAGCGAAAGCGTCTTAATCCCCTTATCCTGCCTAATTGGGTCAATACATTCACATTTCTTATCAATTTGTATTGACCCTTGTTGAACTTTTCTTAAGCAACTCATCTCTAACAACTTGTGTGCTGCCGCCACGTTTTGATTGTCCGAATTCGTCCCTATATTAATTACTATCAATAAGAGACAAAGCATTCGGATATTTCTTTTTTGGCAGACCCGTTTCAAGAGGAGTTATTGGATGAAAAAACCATTGCTTGCGTTAACCGTTCTATCTTTAAGCTTGGGTTCAATCATCACCCCAGTCACCGCAACAGCGGCGCTTCCACTCAGTGTGGATGGGGAGCAGTTACCTAGTCTTGCCCCAATGCTCGAAAAAGTAACCCCTGCGGTTGTGAGTATTGCGGTCGAAGGCAAACAAGTTCAAACCAGTCGTATTCCAGAGCAGTTTCAGTTCTTCTTTGGTCCTGATTTCCCGACAGAACAAACTCGTGAGCGTCCGTTCCGAGGTTTAGGTTCTGGTGTCATTATTGACGCTAAGAAAGGTCAAATCGTAACGAACTATCACGTTATCAAAGGCGCTGATGACATTCGTGTCCGTCTATATGATGGTAGAGAGTACGATGCAGAACTCGTCGGCGGAGACGAGATGTCAGACATTGCCTTGCTTAAGCTCGAAAAAGCAAAAGACCTGACACAAATTAAAGTCGCGGATTCAGACAAACTACGCGTAGGTGATTTTACCGTAGCCATTGGTAACCCGTTTGGTCTAGGTCAGACAGTGACATCCGGCATCGTTTCTGCACTGGGTCGAAGCGGCTTAAATGTCGAAAACTTTGAAAACTTCATTCAAACCGATGCAGCAATTAACAGTGGTAACTCCGGTGGCGCTTTGGTTAATCTCAATGGTGAACTGATCGGCATCAACACCGCCATTCTTGGTCCAAACGGAGGCAACGTCGGTATTGGCTTTGCGATTCCGTCCAACATGATGAAAAACCTAACTGATCAAATCTTGGAGTTTGGTGAAGTAAAACGCGGCATGCTTGGTGTTCAAGGTGGTGAAGTCACTTCTGAGTTGGCAGAAGCTCTGGGCTATGAATCAAGTAAAGGTGCCTTTGTTAGTCAAGTGGTTCCAGACAGCGCCGCTGACAAGGCTGGCCTAAAAGCTGGTGATGTCATCATTTCGATTAATGGCAAAGCGATTGATACGTTCGCCGAGCTTCGCGCGAAAGTCGCAACCTTAGGGGCTGGTAAAAAAGTCACGCTTGGCGTTGTCCGAGACGGTAAGAAGAAGAGCTTTGATGTGACCTTGGGAGAATCAACCAATGTCAAAGCGAAGGCTGAGACTCTACATGAAGGACTCAAAGGCGCTGAGCTTAGCAATACGACACCAAGTGATTCTATCCAAGGTGTGAAGGTAACGAGCGTTGCTGAGAACTCGCCAGCAGCACAATATCAGTTGGCAGAAGGCGACATTATCATTGGTGTAAACCGTAAACGCGTGAAGAACTTAGCGGAGTTACGTGCGATTGTAGAGAAGCATCAAGGTGTACTGGCGATCAACGTTCAACGCGGCGATCGAACGGTTTACCTCGTTATCCGCTAATCGTGTTGAGTTAACAGCAATCACGTAGGCTGAAGTAAACGTGCGTTAACCACATCGATATTCGTGATAACGCTCGAACACTTTACCTCGTATGTCATGGTTTTATAAAAGGGTAAGACGATTACGTCTTGCCCTTTTGTTATTTTTCAATGTAATGCTATCCTTCAGTTTTCTATGCCAATTGGGCGCTCAATCATGGAGAGGTTATGCTTAGCTTTTTGTTACGTTCTGTCTTTTTAGGCTTAGCAACTGCCATCATCGTATTACTCGCCGTTCCATCTTTGCGCAGCAATGTTATTCCTACAGCACTCAGCGATCCGCAGCCGAGCAATATCGCCTCGCTCGAAGTCTCTTTTAACCAAGCGGTAAGAAAGGCAGCGCCAGCGGTTGTGAATATCTATAGTCGCAAGTATGTTGAAAACGACCGAAGCAAGCTTTCAACTCAGGGCTTGGGATCTGGTGTGATTGTTAGCGAGAAAGGCTACATCATTACTAACTACCATGTCGTCGCTCAAGCAGACCAAATAGTAGTCGCACTGCAAGATGGTCGTGTTGCTGCAGCTCAGTTGGTCGGTACGGATAAGCGTACAGATATCGCGATTTTACGCGTTGAAGGCTCTAATTTACCTGTCATCCCACTGAATCCTGATTACAAGCCTCAGGTTGGTGACGTGGTACTGGCTATCGGAAACCCATACAACTTAGGTCAAACCACGACGTTTGGCATCATCTCAGCAACAGGACGCTCATCGATCAGCGATGGTCGTCAAGCCTTCATTCAAACCGATGCGGCAATCAACGAAGGTAACTCTGGCGGCGCTTTGGTCAACACTCAAGGTGAACTGGTAGGCATTAATACGGCTTCATTCCAACAGGCGACAGACCTTGAGACCTACGGCATCTCTTTTGCGATTCCAGCTCCTCTGGCGAATAAGATCATGCAAAAGATCATTGCTGATGGTCGCGTGATCCGTGGCTACATTGGTATTGACGGACAGGATATCAATGCGGTTACTGCCCGCTTACTAGGTAACCAGCACATTGGCGGTATTGTCGTCCTAGGCATTGATCCAAATGGACCTGCAAGTGCGGCTGGCTTTGAAAAGCAGGACATCATTATCAGCATTAACGGAACCAAAGTGCAAGGTCGTCAAAGTGTGATGGATATTGTTACTGACTTGCGTCCAGGCACCAGCGTTGATGTTGGTATTATCCGCAAGGGTAAAGAAATGAATTTGAAAGTAACCATCGCCGAAGACAAACAAGAAGCATAAAAAAATCCCAGCCATTGGCTGGGATTTTTGTTTGTGCGTTATTCGCTATCGCTCGGCTCTTCTGAAACCTCTGAGCTTCCACCCATTTCGATTTCAATTCGAGTTACGCGCTGCAAACCTCGCGGTAGCAAGCTGCCTCGACGTCCGCGTTCACCACGGAAGTTCTCAAGATCAGCAGGTTTCAAACCTAATTTTCGCTTACCCGCATAAAGTGTAAGAGACGCACCTTGTGGCAGAGCCATCAAGTGAGAAAGCACCTCTTCACGTTCTTTCGCCTTCGCTGCTGGGATGTTGATGATCTTGTTACCCTTACCTTTCGCTAATTGCGGTAGGTCTTTGATTGGGAACAACAGCATACGACCTTGATTCGTAATAGCTAGAATTTCATCTGAATCCAAGTCTGCAATCGTCTTTGGTGTCATCACCTCAGAGTTCGCAGGTAGAGTCACCAATGCTTTACCGCTGCGGTTCTTAGATAGCAAATCTGAGCCTTTACATACAAAGCCGTAACCAGCATCAGAACCCACCAGCCAAAGCTGATCTTCTTCACCCATGATCACTTGGCGAATATTGCTGCCTGCGGTGATATTCAAACGACCTGTAATTGGCTCGCCTTGACTTCTTGCAGACGGTAATGAATGCGACTCAAGTGAGTAGCTTCGACCATCACTGCCAAAGAACACCGCTTGCTGGTTACTCTTACCACGCGCATGTGCTAAGTATTGGTCACCAGACTTGTAGCTCAAGCCTTCAGCATCCACATCGTGACCTTTCGCGTGACGAATCCAACCTTTCTCAGAAAGCACAACCGTGATTGGCTCACTTGGTACTAGGTCGCGTTCAGTCAATGCTTTTGCTTCTGCACGTTCAACCATTGGAGAACGGCGGTCATCACCATATTTCTCTGCGTCTGCTTTGATTTCTTTCTTCAGTAGTGTGTTCAGACGACGCTCAGAACCTAGTAGCTGTTCTAGCTTCTCACGTTCTTTCTCTAGCTCGTCTTGCTCACCACGGATCTTCATCTCTTCTAGTTTTGCTAGATGACGAAGTTTGGTATCTAGAATTGCATCCGCTTGGATATCGGTAATGCCAAAGCGTTCCATCAGCACTGCTTTTGGATCGTCTTCAGTACGAATGATCTCAATCACTTCATCTAGGTTTAGGTAAGCAACCAACAAACCTTCCAAGATGTGTAGACGAGCCATTACTTTGTCTAGGCGATGTTGTAGACGGCGACGTACAGTCGTACGACGGAACTCGATCCACTCAGACAGAATTTGTACCAGACCTTTAACTTGAGGACGGTTATCCAAACCAATCATGTTCAAGTTAACGCGGTAGCTGCGCTCAAGATCCGTAGAAGCGAACAAGTGGTTCATCAACAGATCGCAATCAACGCGGTTTGACTTCGGAACCACAACGATACGCGTCGGGTTCTCGTGATCCGATTCATCACGAAGATCGTCAACCATTGGCAGCTTCTTAGCACGCATTTGGTTAGCGATTTGCTCAAGTAATTTTGCACCTGATACTTGGTGTGGCAAAGAAGTGATTACGATATCTGAACCTTCTTTGTGCCATACCGCGCGCATCTTGATGCTGCCACGACCGTTGCGGTAAATCTTCTCAATATCTGCTTGTGGCGAGATGATTTCCGCTTCTGTTGGGTAATCCGGACCTTTAACGAACTGCATCACATCTGGCAGTTCCGCCTTCGGGTTGTCGATCAAATGGATGGTCGCATCCGCCACTTCACGAACGTTGTGAGGTGGAATATCCGTCGCCATACCTACTGCGATACCGGTTACACCGTTTAACAGGATATGAGGCAGACGTGCTGGCAACATTTGTGGCTCTTTCATCGTGCCATCAAAGTTAGGTTGCCATTCAACTGTACCCTGACCTAATTCGCCTAACAGTACTTCGGCAAACTTAGACAGTTTTGCTTCGGTATAACGCATTGCTGCGAATGATTTCGGGTCATCTGGCGCACCCCAGTTACCTTGACCGTCAACCAATGGGTAACGGTAAGAGAATGGCTGCGCCATCAATACCATCGCTTCGTAACATGCAGAGTCACCGTGCGGGTGGTATTTACCCAACACGTCACCAACGGTACGTGCGGATTTTTTGTATTTTGCTGATGCCGAAAGACCAAGCTCCGACATTGCGTAAATGATGCGTCGTTGAACCGGTTTCAGACCATCGCCAATGTATGGCAATGCGCGGTCCATGATCACGTACATCGAGTAGTTCAGATAAGCGTCTTCGGTGAACTTGCGCATTGGCAACTGTTCAACGCCATCGTAAGTAATTTCTGTAGACATCCGTTAAACCTCTGCCATATCGCCGTTGTTTTGCAGCCAAGAACGACGATCATCTGCTCGTTTCTTACCAAGCAGCATGTCCATCATTTCCATGGTCGCCGCCGAGTCATCGATGGTTAGCTGAACCAAGCGACGCGTATTTGGATCCATGGTCGTTTCGCGCAACTGAAGTGGGTTCATCTCACCCAGACCTTTGAATCGTTGCACATTGATTTTGGCTTTCTTCTTAGACAAGCGCTCTAATACACCATCTTTTTCGTCATCGTCTAAGGCATAGAATACTTCTTTGCCACAGTCGATACGGTATAGAGGCGGCATCGCGACGTAGATATGACCAGCTTCAACCAGCGCACGGAAGTGACGAGTGAACAGCGCACATAACAGCGTTGCGATGTGCAAACCGTCCGAGTCCGCATCGGCAAGGATACAGATTTTACCGTAACGAAGGCTGTCTAGGTTATCGCTGTCTGGGTCAATACCCAGAGCAACTGAGATATCGTGCACTTCTTGAGATGCAAGCACTTGGTCTGCAGAGACTTCCCACGTGTTTAGGATCTTACCGCGCAGTGGCATTACCGCTTGGAACTCACGATCACGTGCTTGTTTAGCAGAACCGCCCGCCGAGTCACCCTCCACGAAGAAGATTTCGGTGCGGTTGAGATCTTGCACAGAACAGTCTGTCAGTTTGCCTGGTAGAGCAGGACCTGATGCAACCTTCTTACGCACAACCTTTTTACTAGCACGCATACGGCGGTGGGCATTCGCGATACACACTTCCGCTAACTGCTCAGCCAGTTGTGGCTTTTCGTTCAACCATAGGCTGAATGCATCTTTTACTACACCAGAGACAAAGGCAGCCGTTTGACGAGAAGACAAACGCTCTTTGGTTTGACCGGCAAATTGCGGGTCTTGGATCTTAACTGACAGGACGTAAGAACAGCGGTCGAAAACGTCATCACCAGTTAGCTTCACACCACGAGGTAACAAATTGCGGAATTCACAGAACTCACGCATCGCATCAAGCAAACCTTGGCGTAGACCGTTAACGTGTGTACCACCTTGAGCGGTAGGGATAAGGTTCACGTAACTTTCCGTGATCATCTCGCCGCCTTCTGGCTGCCAGATTACTGCCCAGTTTGCCGCTTCAGTCTCTGCTGAGAACTCACCAGTAAATGGTTCTTCAGGTAGAACTGGATAACCTTTCACACCTTCCGCTAGATAGTCTTTAAGACCATCTTCGTAGTGCCATTTGTAGTCTTTGTTGTTTACTTTATCGGTAAACGTAATCTCCAGACCCGGGCAAAGTACTGCTTTCGCACGTAGGTTGTTCACCAGACGCGTAACAGAGAAGTTTGCGGAATCAAAGTACTTTGCATCTGGCCAGAAATGCACGCTGGTACCACGGTTACGACGACCGCATGTCCCTGTGACAGTGAGGTCAGAAACCTTGTCACCATGCTCGAAAGCAATCTCATAAATTTGACCGTCACGACGAACCGTCACTTCAACACGCTTTGATAGCGCGTTTACTACAGAGATACCTACACCATGCAAACCACCAGAGAATTGATAGTTCTTGTTGGAGAATTTACCACCCGCATGAAGCTTACATAGGATCAGCTCAACGCCTGATACCTTTTCTTCTGGGTGTATATCAACAGGCATGCCTCGACCATCATCGATCACTTCTAGTGATTGGTCAGCATGTAGGATGACTTGTACTTTTGAGGCATGTCCGGCAAGCGCTTCATCGACACTGTTATCGATAACTTCTTGGCCCAAGTGGTTTGGGCGCGCTGTATCCGTATACATCCCTGGTCGGCGACGTACTGGCTCTAAGCCATTCAGTACTTCAATGGCACCAGCATTATATTGTTCAGTCATAATACGGAATTGTTCTCAAAGTTTACTTGTAACCCGAGCCTCGCATTCACGCGAGCTGTACTCGAGAAACGAAAAAGCTACCCCGTCTGCACATTTATCTAAAGATAAAGAAGATGCATAACAAAGTAGTCAGGGCTTAAATACCCTTAAGATCTTTTTGGCAAAACATAGTCGGAAAGCATATCGACTATGTCAAGAAACAGTTGGATATATCAATAAAAACTATGAGCCTATTCCAATCCGTCTCTTTAGTATTACAGTTTTAAGAATTCAATGATTTGAGCAGGATAACGCTCAAAGCCTACAAAACTGTGATCACCGCCCTCTTCTACCGTTTGCGTCGCTTGTGCGAACTTTTCTACGGCTTGGCGATAGTCTAAAACCTCATCTTCGGTTTGTTGTAAAAGCCAAAAGGATTGAGGCGACGCGATGCTTTGTACATCAAGAGCTTTTAGCTCGTCAATATGACAAGCTTCAAGTGTATAGGTTTCATGCGTGTAGGGGTTAGTTTGCTCCCCTAAATAGTCCACCAGCAACTCATACGGCTTCACCGCGGGGTTAACAACCACTGCTCTAAAACCAAACTTATCATTGAGCCAAGTAGACATGTATCCACCCAATGAGCTACCCACCAAGCCGATGTTGTAGTCATCTTTGTATTGCTCAATGATATCGAGCAAGCATTGTGCAGCAAGTTGAGGGAAGCATGGTAACTGAGGCACGATGACTTTTATATCTGGACGCTGCTGCTCACAATACTCTTTCATTAAGTTCGCTTTCATCGAAAGCGGTGAGCTGTTAAAACCGTGAATATAAAGCAGCAAAGAAGATTGGCTCATGGTTGCCTCATGTAAAAAAGTAAGCCCGAACATAAAGTTCGGGCATGGTAATGATTAGTATCCGCTTGAGGTAAAGTCTGGCTGGAATTGACCATCTGGTAAACGGTTAACTTGTGTCGAGATGTCACCGTTACTATGTAGTTCTAATTCCCGCCAGCCTGGTGACTGTGTATCTAATGCAAAGTCATCAGAGTTCGGCTTGAACTGTACACACGTTGAAGGCGTTGCCATCACACGAATACCTTTGTGAATAATGTTCATATCCTGATGAACATGACCACAGAGAATACCCTTCACATTGTCAAATCGGTCTACGACCTGCCAAAACGCCTCTGCGTCTTTCAGCGTGTGCTGATCTAGCCAAGCACTGCCCACTAAAAGTGGATGATGATGCAAAAGCACCAACGTATGTCGCTGCGGATTTTCTGCGAGCTTTTCTTCAAGCAAAGTCAGTTGTTGATCGCTTAATCGCCCATGAGGAACGCCGACCACTTGCGAATCCAGCAGAATTACCTGCCAATCGTCACCCAGCTTTAGGTGTTCAACAGCTTGAATTTGAGGGGATGGTAGCACACTACCCATGTTTGGCTTGTAGTCATGGTTGCCCGGAAGCCAAAAACAATCTTTTTTCAGCGGCGAGATACCCTCAGCAAAACGCTGATATGACTCTGCACTATGATCTTGTGAAATATCGCCTGTAGCCAAGATGTATTCAAATGGCACTTGACGATGAAGAATCTCTTTTACCACGGCTGCAAAGCTGTCGGCGGTTCTTACGCTCAGCAAACTGCCCTCATCTGCCTCAAACAGATGAGTATCCGTGATTTGTAATAGCTTTATGCTGTCACTAGATGGTTGCAAAATGAAAACCTGATTCGTCCACTATATAGTTTTTTGTTATTTTTCCTTAGTGACGTGACAATCAATTGAAGGCAAGCGGCGTTCTACTAATGCCACTTCGTAAACAGAATGTCAGCCATTCACCAAGAAACGTATTAAGCTGATGCTTTTCATCTTTCTGCATCAACTGGTCGTTGGGATAATCATATTTAGCTTTAATGCGAGAAAACTCTCCGCTTGAGCATACTTCAGCTACTCTCGCATCGTGATAAAGCCTGACAGACATCGTCGGTAAAGGAAACACTGGTGTTTCATCACTCTGACATATCTCAACAACTGTGGTGTATTTTGTGATTTCATTCACGGTCAGTTGATAAACCATATTCGCCGCCTGATAACAGCGTACGTCACCAACTTCGGCAGAGGCAGGCAGCAAAGCGTTCAACTTCGCATAGTTGGTCTCATAAGTTCTCATAAGACCTGCTAAGTCGACATGGTATCTTTGCTTTTCAGCTACTTGCGCCATTACTTACTCTCCACCATAGGGGATTTACCCCATTGTGATGTCAATTCTTGATGATTTAACTGCAACCATTGAAGCGCAATGATTGAAGCACCATTTTCAAATTTGCCATCTTTCACCCACTGATACGCAGTTTCACGGCTCATTACATGGACTCGAATATCTTCATTCTCATAGTCTAAACCATGAATGCCATGCGCTTTAGATGCATCGACTTCACCAATGAACACATCAAGCTTCTCTGAGCAGCCGCCCGAAGAGGGATAATAAGAGGTAACCGAAGCAACACGTCCTACCTGAATGCCCGCTTCCTCTTCTGCTTCTCGACGAATCACAGCTTCTGCTGATTCATCTCGATCAATCATGCCAGCAACAATTTCGAACTGCCATGGGTGCGAATGCTCTAATGCTCCAACGCGGATCTGTTCTATGATCACGACTTGGTCAGTCACGGGGTCATACGGGAGCATGGCTGCAGCATGACCACGTTCGAACATTTCTCGTTCGACAATCCCACTCCAGCCACCGGCGAATAATCTATGCTTAAAACGGTATTTCACCATTTTAAAGAAGCCTTTAAATACGGTTTCTTTTGAGATTATTTCCACATCTTGGGGAGTAAAATCATTCTGTTGCTTGTCACACTGTTGCATTCAACACCTCTCTGAGTGAATCTTGTAGTTTACTCATTGTTATTCGCTTGCTCAAAGGACTTGGCTCAACTTTTTGTACAATAGTTATAAATTATTTTAAGCAATTCTCCTTTATTTATTGCACAACTGGATAATTACGTGTAAAAAAGTGCAAAGTTTCGAGTAAATATCGTCCAAATTGAGTTAAACTACTGAGAATTAACCAATCTATAGACCGCGGGAATAGAAAATGAAAAAACTGCTTCCACTATTTATCAGTGCAGCGCTAGGCAGTATGAGTACATCTGCATGGGCAGACTCTCTTGCTGAAATCTATGACTTAGCAAAACAAAATGATCCTCAATTGCTCAGTGTAGCAGCGCAGCGTGATCAAGCTTTTGAAGCAATCAACTCTAGCCGCAGTGCCCTACTACCACAGATCAACTTGACAGCAGGCTACGACATCACTCGTGGCGACAGAGATCTAGATGCAGGCGGAAAAACGTCTACTGACGAAAATGTACTGTCAGCAGGTGTTGGTTTTACACAAGAGCTATACAACCGTGCATCTTGGATCACGCTTGATACCGCAGAGAAAACAGCTCGTCGTGCCGACGCAAACTATGCCGCAACACAACAAGGTTTGATCCTTCGAGTTTCTCAAGCGTACTTCGAAGTGCTACGCGCACAAGACAACCTAGTGTTCGTTCGTGCAGAAAAAGCAGCGGTTGGTCGCCAACTAGAGCAAACTAAACAACGTTTTGAAGTTGGTTTGTCAGCAATCACTGACGTACACGATGCGCAAGCACAATACGATGCTGTACTTGCAGACGAAGTATTGGCGGAAAACTCGCTAATCAACAGCTACGAATCGCTACGTGAGATTACAGGTCAAGAGCACAAGAACCTAAACGTTCTAGATACAGCTCGCTTCTCTGCAAGCCGCTCTTCTGAAGCTGCTGAAACATTGATTGAAGAAGCGAAGACAACTAACCTGAGCCTATTATCTGCACGTATCGGACAAGACATCGCGCGCGATAACATCTCACTAGCAAGCTCTGGTCACCTGCCAACGCTTTCGCTAGACGGTGGCTACAACTACGCAGATACATCTGAAAGTGTTACAGATAACACGACTGACGGTTTCAAAGTCGGTGTTAACTTAGCAGTTCCTCTATACACTGGTGGTCGTACAACGTCTGAAGTGAAACAAGCAGAATACGGCTATGTATCAGCAAGCGAAGAGCTGGAAAAAGAATACCGTAGTGTTGTGAAAGAAGTGCGTGCACAAAACAACAACATCAACGCTTCTATCGGCGCACTAAAAGCGTACGAACAGTCTGTAGTGTCAGCGCAATCTGCACTAGAAGCGACAGAAGCCGGTTTCGATGTAGGTACTCGTACTATCGTTGACGTATTAGACGCAACTCGCCGTCTATACGATGCAAACAAGAACTTGTCAGACGCACGTTACAACTACATTCTTGCTGGTCTTCAGCTACGCCAAGCGGTAGGTACACTGAGCGAGCAAGATATCCTAGATGTTGATGCAGGCCTTAAGCCAGCAAAATAAATGTCTCATGTATACCCAAGTAACCTCGAGACGCTTAGTTCAGCGAGAATGACTTGGGTATAATGCATAAAACGCCAGTTGAGCTTTCAACTGGCGTTTTTTATTGCGAGCTATTTTGCTAAGCATTACATTCCAAAAAACAATTACGATCAAAAAAGGTCGCCCATAGAGCGACCTTTTCTTTAAGAATCGAAAGCAAGGAAGGCTTAGCCTTTACCGCCTTTGATGGCATTGATGATTTCGCTAGTTGAGCAACCATCTTCAAAGTTCAGCACGCGAACCTCACCGCCTGCGGCAATCACTTCTTTACCACCAGCGATCTCTTCAGGCTTGTAATCACCACCTTTCACTAACAAGCTTGGTAGTACTTCCGAAATAAGGCGTTGAGGCGTGTCTTCGCTGAAAGGCACAACCCAATCGACAGCACCTAAACCAGCTAACACAGCCATACGACGATCGGTTGGGTTTACTGGACGACCAGGACCTTTTAGACGTTTTACCGAATCATCCGTGTTTACCGCAACAATCAAGCGATCACCGAGTTCTGCGGCGTGGTTTAAGTAAGACACGTGACCAGCGTGTAAGATATCGAAACAACCATTAGTCATCACAACCTTCTCACCTTTCGCTCGTGCTTTCTTCACGGCTTCAATCAGAGCTTGCTCTGAAATCACACCGTAATCTGTATCTTGGCTACCGTGAATGGCTTCTGCCAGCTCAATTTCAGAAAGCGTTGAGGTACCCAATTTACCAACCACAACACCTGCCGCTGCATTGGCTAGAGCACAAGCTTCTTCAAATGATTTGCCTGCGGCAACAGAAGCCGCCAATACAGAGATCACCGTATCGCCCGCACCAGTTACGTCATAGACTTCTTTTGCTTGAGTCGGTAGATGGAATGGTTCCTGACCACGGCGGATCAGCGTCATACCATTTTCACTGCGCGTTACCAATAGAGCTTCAAACTCGAACTCTTCTACTAGTGCTAGCGCTTTTTCTACCAGCTCTTGCTCTGACTTCACCTTACCAACAACATCTTCAAACTCTTTCATGTTTGGTGTCAGTAGCGTTGCACCACGGTAGCGTTCGAAGTCTGCACCTTTCGGGTCGATGAAGACTGGGATATTCGCAGCACGTGCTTTCTGGATGTAAGCCTGTACATGCTCTAACGAACCTTTCGCGTAATCAGACATGATCACAGCTTTCACGCTTGGCAAAGCAGTTTCCATACGAGATAACACAGGTTCAGCATCGGTGTTTTCGAACTTGTCTTCAAAATCCAGACGAATCAATTGCTGACCACGGCTCATCACACGTAGTTTAGTGATGGTTGGGTAATCAGGCAGCGCGACGAAATCGCATTTTACTTTTAGCGAGTTCAGCGTTTCAGTCAGAACTTTCGCTGGCTCATCCATCCCCGTTAGACCAACAATGTGAGCGTGACCGCCAAGTGAGGCAATATTCATTGCCACGTTCGCAGCACCACCCGGACGCTCTTCATTATTTTCTACTTTCACAACAGGTACTGGCGCTTCAGGAGAGATACGTCCAGTCGGGCCATACCAGTAACGATCTAGCATGACATCGCCGATGATAAGCACACCAGCGCTGTTGTAATCAGGTAGAATTGGTTTCATTATTGGTCTCCAAAAATTAAATCGTGGTGAGTTTAACACAGCCTTTTTCTAGGCTGAACCTTGTGCACTACTTCTGCTTAGGCAAACCATTGATTCCATGCTTGCTTCACCCACTCTCGCTCCGCAATAAATTTCTCTTCTGCCACATCGGCATCTAAGTTAAGCAAGTTTCGACGATGAATTTCATCGCGCATTGATGTGTATGCGCGTGTCAGTTGCATCGCTTGATCTTCTTCCATGACACCTTGTGCGATTAGAGTTTCAAAAATACGTACATTATCGCACCAGCGAATGAGCTTAGGCTTACTGTGACTGTAGTTGAGCACAAGGTATTGAGCGAGAAATTCAATATCGGTAATGCCGCCGTTATCTTGCTTAAGCATAAAACGACCGGACTTTTTCCCGCCAAGATGGTCACGCATTTTCTCACGCATATCGACCACTTCTTTCTTTAACGTGTCTTGGTTACGCAGTTTACACAACACATCGTGGCGAGTGTTATGGAAGGCGATCGCCAAAGGCTCATCACCATAAATCATACGAGCACGCACAAGAGCTTGATGCTCCCACGTCCAGGCATCTTTATGTTGATAATCATCAAATGCATCTGTTGGGCTGACTAATAAGCCTGAAGCGCCAGATGGGCGTAAGCGAGTATCCACTTCATACAGAATGCCTGATGCTGTACGAGTTGAGAAAATATGGATGATGCGCTGCGCTAAACGAAGATAGAACTGGCGACCATCGATTTCTTTTTTACCATCGGTATAAACGTTAACTGGGCAATCGTGCATGAACACAATATCAAGGTCTGAGTTATAACCCAGTTCCCAGCCGCCGACTTTCCCGTAACCAATCACGGCGAAGCCTTTGCCTTCACGATCTTTCACATGCGTTGGCTCGCCATACTTTTCCGACACTTGCAGCCACGCTTGGTTCACTACCGCTTCAACGATCGCTTCCGCTAAATACGTTAAGTGGTCACTCACTTTCATGACGGGCAATACACCAGCAATGTCTGCCGCTGCAATACGTAAGATACAGATTTGCTTAAACTGGCGCAGCGCTTCCATCTGCTGCTCCATATCATCCTCTGGGATGCGGGCAAGGAAATCACGTAGCTCTGTTCGGTAGCTATCAAGTGGAATTGGGTTGTACAGATGCTGAGGGTCGATCAACTCATCAAGCAGAATCGGATAACGCGATAGCTGCTCTGAAATCATAGGACTGGCGGTACATAAACGAACCAGTTGTATTAAGGCTGCCGGATGTTCATCCAACAATTCAAGATACGTTGTACGAGTGCAGATGTTGTGCAGCAAGTGCAAAACACGTGGCAAACCGAATTGCGCATCTGGGTGGGCAAATACCGCATCAAAGACTTTAGGCATCAACTTAGTTAGCACTTCACGACCACGCGGTCCAAGTGTTTTCTTTGCCAAGTCCGCTTTGAACTGCATGATGGTTTTTGCTAACTCTTGTGAGTTTTCAGCTTTAATGTCCTCTTGTAGAACGTGTTCAAGCACATCTTGCTTGGTCGCCATGTCCCACAATTCGTGAAAATGACGAGCCACCGCTTCTGTTTCATCTTCTTCGTCATCACCGATTAAGCTTTCAAACACCTTGTGGACATTTGCCATGTGTTGTTGGGTTTGAGCAATGAGCGTATCCCAAGATTCAAAACGCATCGCCGTAGCAAGTTTCAATTGCTCATCTTCACAATCCGGCAAGGTTTGCGTTTGCTTGTCTGCCATGGCTTGCAACAGGTTTTCTAGCTGGCGCAGATATTTATAGGCAGCTTCAAGATTATCAACCTCTGATTGAGTAAGCTGACCTAGCTCACCAATGGCATTCAAAGTTTCTAGTAAACCACGACCACGTAAAGAAGGTTCACGACCACCACGAATTAACTGGAACACTTGAGCGATAAACTCAATCTCGCGAATGCCGCCAGCACCCAGTTTAATGTTGTTACTCAAACCGCGACGGCGCACTTCACTGCTGATCATTGATTTCATGCGGCGCAGGGATTGAATCGCGCTGAAGTCGATATAACGGCGGAAAACAAACGGACGCAGCATCTGGCGCAACTCTTGATATTGCGGATACATTTCACTGCCCATCACACGCGCTTTGATCATCGCGTAACGTTCCCAATCTCTTCCTTGTTCTTGGTAGTAATCCTCTAGTGCCGCATAGCTCATTACCAACGGACCACTCTCACCAAACGGACGCAAACGCATGTCCACGCGGTAACAGAAGCCGTCAAAGGTTTGTTGGTCGAGCGCTTTAATGATGCGCTGCCCTAAACGGGTAAAGAATTGCGCATTAGCAATGCTGCGGCGCGCGCCTTGTGTCTCACCGTTTTCTGGATAAGTAAAAATCAGATCGATATCAGAAGAGAAGTTCAGCTCGCCGCCACCAAGTTTACCCATGCCGATGATCAGCATAGGCTGCGCTTCACCTTCGGCATTGGTTGGCGTGCCCCACTCATTACAGCAAATCTTGTATTGCCATTGATAAGTTTCGAAGATCATCGCTTCAGCCAGTTGAGACAAATGACAAAGCGATTCTTCTAACGTCCAAGTATGGGTGAAGTCTTTCCACGCAATGTAAACCATTTCGCGGTTACGGAACTGACGCAGCACACGATGCCCAGCCATCTCATCTTGGCATCCAGCCAACAGCTCCGCTAGACGAACACGATACGCTTGTTGTCGACTATTTTCTGCCAGCATGTTTGGCAAGTCTTGCGCGAGTTTCTCATCACGGTGAATCGCTTCGGTAATGAACTTACTTAGACCAGACACAAAACGAAACTGTTCGGCAATCTCGGTAGGCCATTGTTGAAAGTATCCCGCTTGCTCAGCATTTTGGACCGCGGAATCCGCGACAGAAATCAGTGACGAAGGCAGCTGCATTTTTCTTCCTTGTTTGAAAAGCACTGTGGTTTGAGAGGTATACACTCTTTTATACCAGAGTTGGCATAAATAAAAACGCCCACAAAAGGTTTGTGGGCGTTTTATCAAAGCTTACAGAAACTAGACTTCGAAAGATTTAATCTTCTTATCTAGCTCTTCGGCGTTGCTTTGCATCATCTCAGAGGTTTCCAATAGCTCAGTCACGACCACAACTGAAGCTTCAACAAGCTCACGAACGTTGGTTAAGTTTTGACTCATTTCCTCTGCAACGCTGCTTTGTTGGCCTGACGCCGTTGCGATTTGGAAGTTCATGTCGTTAATCTGCGTCACCTGCCCAACAATGCCGTCCAACTCGCTACCAGCATTTGATACCAGCTCTACCCCTTCTGCTGCTTCAACAACACTTTTCTCCATCAATTCCACTGCTGAGGTGGCACTTGATTGAAGCTGAGTAATCATCTCTTGGATTTCAACGGTTGCTTGCTGAGTGCGTTGTGCAAGGTTACGAACTTCATCTGCAACGACAGCAAAGCCGCGACCAGCTTCACCAGCTCGCGCCGCTTCAATTGCCGCATTCAGTGCAAGCAAGTTAGTTTGCTCAGAAATACCTTGAATGGTGCCAACGACACTACCAATTGCGTCAACACGCTCTTCTACTTGGTTAACGGCACTTGCCGAAGACGCGATATCGGAAGACAGTTCACTCATCTTAGAGACCGTTTTCTGCAAGAACTGCTGACCAGTCACGGCTTGCGTTGATGCCTGCTCGGTCAATGAAGATGCCGTCTGCGCATGATCCGCAACCGTTTGAACTGTCGATGACATCTCACTCATTGCGGTAGCAAGTTGATCGATCTCATTAAACTCTTCTTGTGCCGACTCTTTTGTTTCCGACATACTCAATGTCATCACTTCGGTCAACGTTGCAAGCTCATCAGATGCGTTGATCTGCATTTGGATGACATCATGCAACTGACGACGGGTTTTCTCTAGCTCACGCGCTACGTCACCGTATTCGTCTTTACAATCCATACCAAATGGCACAGAAAGGTTTTTGCTTGCCATTAACTTGATTGCATCGTTCAAATATTGTGTTTGTCGTAGCATGACACGAGCTGCTGCAAGCAGTAACACCACAAACACCACAATCAACAATGCAGTTTGCCAAGCCACTTGTGTTAAGTAGGCTTCATAGTGCTGTTGGGCAACTTGTTCATTTTGCGTTGCTGCAAGTAATGAGTTGTAGAAGGTACTTGCGTCCCACAATTGCTTTGCCACAATCAAGATGGTGCTGAATACCATCAACATGACCATTTTCGGAACGAGCTTGATGTCGGATATCACCCTTTCCCACGGCTTAAATGCCAGCTTTTCCATTGTCAGTTCTCCACCGAGTCTTATATAGTCTTTGTATTACTTATAGTTATGCGCGCGATTGGCTCTGGTTGCGCGATTTATTTCGAGCTTCGTATGAAAAACTATGATATCAAAGACAGCACCAAACCGATGGGGTTGCTATCACTAATATTGTCCTTTATGGCGCTATTTGTGATCTCAGGCCTGTTGTTTTTCCCACTTGATCACGAAACCCGTCAAGTTCTTATCGGTCTGGATTTTATAATCTGTAGTATTTTTCTACTGCAGCTCATCGTAGATTTGATCCGAGCCACAGATCGTTGGTCATTTATCAAGCATCACTGGATTGATTTTGTGGCGAGCATCCCAATGATTGAGCCTTTGCGCTTTGCTCGCTTATTTCACATCCTGCGTGTCATTCTGGTCTTACGCTCTTCAAAGTTCATTCTTTTCCAGCTCAAGCAAAACCGCCGTGAAACTACATTAGCGTCTATTCTGCTGTTAATGGTGGTTCTCATCACTCTTGGTTCTAGCGCCATGTTGTTTATTGAAGGGCAAAACCCTGAAGCCAATATTCAAACAGGAACAGACGCTTTGTGGTGGGCATTTGTCACTATTTCGACCGTTGGCTACGGCGACCACTATCCAGTCACGACAGGAGGCAAGCTGCTTGCCGTACTGATCATCATTTGTGGTGTCGGCATCTTCGGTATGATTTCAGGTTTGATCACGTCGATCCTAACCGCACCGACCAGACAACAGGACAATCGTTCTAAGAATAAAGAGAAGCTCTTGGAGCAAGTATTAGAAAGGCAGGAGCAGATCTTAAATCGACTGCAGTCCATCGAAGATGAACTGCAAGAGCAAAAACAACAGACAAAAAAATAGGACCAGAGGGTCCTATTTTTTACTCTTATTCTTGCCAGTATGGCTCGACTTCAACACTGATTGCGCGAGTCTGATCCATGGCATGCAGGATGGAACGTTCTTGGCGGTGTAGCCAGCGCTCTAACTGCTCTTGTTCTTCCCCTTCTAACATGCCAATTAATGGCAGAAGGTGATTAAGCATAAGCAGGTCGTCGATACCATGCACTAGGTCTGCCCATGGTAAACGGAAGGTATTGCGCTCTTCTGCATCGTACAAGCTCGCAAAACCGATACCGGTGTACAAGTTACGTAAAAGACGGTATCGCTGATCCACGTACTCTTGAGCCGAGAGTTCTCGCTCTGCGGGGAAAGCTTCCATCAGCTCAGCCCAAGTGCGATCCAACTGCTTCACTGAGAAAGGTTGAATGTTGCTCGACATCTTTTCGCGCGCTTTATCATCCAAAAATGGCTGCCAACCACGCGTCAGAATCCAACGGCTCAAATCCAATAACAAACCGGTGTAACGTGCAGAGCTTAATAGCTCTAACACCGCTTCGCGGCTTGGCAACTCGCCCAGTTGTTGTGTCAACTCAGAAACAAGGAACTTACGCGCATCAAGTTTGCGCAGCACGTTGCCTTTATCATCTAGCAGCTCTTCTAAGTGAGCGTGTTCATCTAACCATTCAAGCTCTTCTTCTAGCCACTTCATTTCTTGGCGAAGAATTGCACTTGCTCGACGCGGCACCATGCTGCCAAAGATAGTAAATGTCTGGCGGATAAAGCGAATCGCATTAACGATTTCACGTAATGCTTCAACGCAATCACGCTCAGTGTAGATTTGCTCATGGTAATGCCAGTGCGATAGCGCATGCTCTAGCGAATTAATCAGGCAGTACTCGACTGTGTCGTTTTTCGTGCTGTCCACTAATGCTAGTGGTTTGACTTCATCACCAGCGTAACCACTGGCTAAGCGATAGCCTTTCGCAGCTTTACTCAGGTTACCAAGGCGCATACCACCTGCCTCACACAAACTGCGAGCAAGGGTAAACAAAGCGTCTGTCTGACCCGATTTCAGCTCTAATTCAACTTCACAGATAGGATCTTGCTTCTCTTCTCCATCCGTACCTTGAGCAATCACAGCTCCTTGGTCGAATGCAACTTCGATTTGGCTACCATCAGGCATCCCAATCAACCATTGTTCACGAGTAAAGTTGGTAGAAAAGAGCGGCGTCAGTTCCGCTTGTAGCGTAGCGACATCTTTGCCAGAAGGCCAGATATCAGAAGGATGAAGCGTGAGGTCCGGCTCATTACTGGTGTGCTCAGCATTGTATTCTGGTCTTTGATGAAGGCCTGCAACAACGCGTCCTGCTGTTTTTACAGTCTGGACAAAAACATCATCAAAACGGCGAATTCTTAAACCAATGTCGTGCTTTCTTAACCATTTATCAGCGGTATCAAAGTAGGTGTTACCCAAATCACGACTACTGTGCTGAAGTACTTTTGTTTCGGAAATTTTAGCTCTTAAAGTCTCTGAAAATTCAGGAGAAACAAAAAACTTCAGTTCTATCTCGGTTTCCATAGCTATACCTTTCAAAGCAGATAGAAACAGGATATTGCCTAATTTCTCACACGGCAAGAAAGAAATATCACCCGAATGATGATCTAAAACAGTTTTAATGAGCGATTTAATGCGTTAACATGCGCGCCTTTATAGCCATCGTTCAACATTTCGCCAAGAAATGGTGTATGTTTTTTTAAGGTTATAGTTATTAGGTTGAATGACCATGCCAGTAAATACAATTATGGGGTTATTTGCAAAGTCCCCAATTAAGCCTTTGCAGCGCCACGTTGTGTGTGTCAACGAATGTTGTTCACACCTGGTTAAGTTCTTTGAAGTATCTTCAAAGGGTGACTGGGAAAAAGCAGCTGAAATCCGTGCTCAAATTTCTCACCTAGAGAAAGAGGCGGACGTGCTAAAACGTGAAATCCGTCTAAAACTGCCTCGCGGTTTGTTTATGCCAGTCGATCGTACTGACATGCTTGAGCTTCTAACTCAACAAGACAAACTTGCTAACCTGGCAAAAGACATTGCTGGCCGTGTATATGGTCGTCAACTTGTCATTCCTGAGGCTCTCCAACCAAACTTCCTCGCATACGTTCAACGTTGTCTTGATGCGGCTGATCAGGCGCAAAAAGTAATTAACGAACTTGATGAACTTCTAGAGACCGGCTTCAAAGGCCGTGAAGTAACGCTCGTTGCTGAAATGATTCATCAATTGGACGTGATTGAAGATGATACCGATGCAATGCAGATTGAACTTCGCCAACAACTGATGGTGATTGAATCTGACATGAACCCTATCGATGTCATGTTCTTGTACAAGATTCTTGAATGGGTAGGTGGTATTGCCGACCAAGCGCAGCGCGTAGGTGCTCGTTTGGAAGTCATGCTATCTCGATCTTAAAACATAAGTTAACGACATAACGAAGAGCATTATTCACGCGTGTCAGATGGACGATGACAAAATTCACCGTCTTATGGGCTGACGCGCGCAAAATTTTGCTCCGCTTGTTATAAAACAACTAGGTATTACGATGGATATCCTTGCGAACTACGGCACTGTCCTGATTATTGTTGCAGCGATTTTTGGTTTCATGATGGCGATTGGTATTGGCGCGAACGACGTTGCTAATGCTATGGGTACATCTGTTGGCTCAAAAGCGCTAACCGTAAAACAAGCAATCATCATTGCGATGATCTTTGAATTTGCGGGTGCATACCTTGCAGGCGGTGAAGTAACCGACACTATCCGTAAAGGTGTTATCGAAACATCTCTATTTGCTAGCCAACCTGATATTCTTGTCTACGGCATGATGTCAGCGCTTCTTGCGGCTGGTACTTGGCTTCTACTTGCTTCTTACATGGGCTGGCCAGTATCGACTACTCACTCTATCATCGGTGCAATCATCGGTTTTGCGTGTGTGTCTGTAGGTACTGAAGCAGTTGATTGGAGCAGTGTACAAGGGATTGTCGGTAGCTGGATTATTACTCCGGTTATCTCAGGATTCTTTGCTTACGTCATTTTTGTCAGCGCACAGCGTCTGATCTTTGATACTGAGAACCCACTATTCAACGCAAAACGTTTCGTTCCAGTTTACATGTTCATCACGACGATGGTGATTGCACTTGTAACTATCAAGAAAGGTCTGAAACACGTAGGTCTACACCTTAGCAACGGTGAAGCATGGATGTGGGCAGCAGTCGTATCTGCAGCAGTAATGGCTGGCGGTTACTTCTACATTCAGAAGAAATTTGCTAACCGTGAAGAAGACCGCAGCTTTGCTGGCGTAGAAGGTATCTTCAGCGTACTAATGGTTATCACAGCGTGTGCTATGGCATTCGCTCACGGTTCAAACGACGTAGCTAACGCGATCGGTCCACTGTCTGCAGTTGTATCAACTGTTGAGCACATGGGTGAAATCACAACGAAAAGCTCAATCGCATGGTGGATTCTTCCTCTAGGTGGTTTTGGTATCGTTGTTGGTCTAGCAACACTAGGTCACAAAGTAATGGCAACAGTTGGTACTGGTATCACTGAACTAACACCAAGCCGTGGCTTTGCTGCTCAGCTAGCAACAGCATGTACAGTAGTTCTAGCGTCAGGTACAGGTCTACCTATCTCTACAACGCAAACACTGGTTGGTGCGGTTCTAGGTGTAGGTTTCGCTCGTGGTATTGCAGCCCTTAACTTGGGCGTAGTTCGTAACATCGTTGCATCTTGGATCGTTACGCTACCTGCTGGTGCACTACTAGCAGTCGTATTCTTCTACGGCATCCAAGCGATGTTCTCGTAACACTGCTTTAGCGCGAAGCGCTGGGTCAATACAATGTAAACGCTTTGTCATTATTGACTCAAACGCACAGAAAGGGAGGCTTTGCCTCCCTTCTTTGTTGCACCTAAGTTTGAAACTGCATAATATTCGTCTATTTCCGGCTCCAATAATTCGGTGCCAAAGCTGTATCCAAGAAAATCGTTAAGGGATTTACTGTGAAAAAACTAATCATCACGGTTTTGTTTACTTTGCTAGCAGCGCCAGCGGCACTAGCGGCAGACCGTTATATTTCTGATGACCTATTCACTTTCATGCACTCTGGTCCAAACAACACTTACCGTATCATGGGTAGTGTTAACGCAGGCTCTAAAGTACAACTTCTTCAAACAAACAAAGACACGGGTTACACCCAAATCCGTGATGCACGCGGTCGTACTGGCTGGGTTCAAAGCAAGTTTGTAACTAACCAAGAGAGCATGGCAATCCGCCTTCCTCGCGTTGAGAAAGAACTGAAAGAAGTGAAAGAGCAACTGGCAAACGCACGCCAGAACTCAGACACAGAAAAAGCGGGTCTAGTAACCTCACTAGAAACACGCAACCAACAAATTTCTGATCTAGAGAAGAAATACTCTGAAATCAGCGACCAGCTTACTTCTGTTGAAACAGAAAACCGCGAACTTCGCGCCAAACTAGACACACAAAAAGACGACATGTTACTGAAGTACTTTACTTACGGTGGTGGTGTTGCAGGTCTAGGTCTACTGTTTGGTTTGATTCTTCCTCATATCATCCCACGTAGAAAGAAATCACCAGCAGGTTGGGCATAATCACCTTACTCTGATGAATCGGTAAAAGAAAAGCCAGTCGAACTCGACTGGCTTTTTTGTTTTGTCTGTTTAGTCCTGAATGATACAGAGAAAGAAACGATAGGATGCCTCTAGCCTTTCCATTCATACAAAGCAGGAATACGGATCTGCTCGCCTTGGAATTCGACAATGACCGCTTGAGGTTGGATCTCTTTTAAGGTCACTTGCCCATCGACAACATCGCCTTGGTGGTACTCAACATTGTTAATTTTCACCCAACGTCGCTTTACATCACTTGAGTACATGTGAGTTTGTAAGTTAAGAGCAGGCAAACGACCATGCCATTGTTGAGCTTCTCGCTCTAAATCGTCAACAGACGAGCTATCGTTTGTCGATGGCTCGTCATCGTTCGCAAGCGCGTTCTCTACTTTCAAAGCAAGGTCAGGCGACAATGAGGACAAATCAAGATCATCTAAAGACAAACCAAGGTCATCACCACTTCGCATTGTAGGGCTTGTTTTTACTGTTTTCTGAGGCTCGTTGAGTAGCTCTTGCTCACCAGGAACGGCGTCATTACTCGCATACTCTTCACCAATAAAGGTACCAATGTCCTGTGAGAGCTCTGCTGTTGGCCATTCACGCTGAAGCTGCGCCAATTGGGGCTCTTCAGGATAACTCAAGCTTTCAAAGTTAGTCGTAGATTTAAGCTCGACCAATGCATTGGTTGCTTGTGCTTGTATCTCTGTTGCCGCTGGAGCTATGCCCTCTTGAGCAAATAAGTCCAAATACCAAGCAGCACCGACTGCCGTAATACTTACCGGCAATAAAAAGAGCCCCACATGCTTCATGACTGACATTATGCGCCCTCCTCTTTAATCTGTTTCAAGGCAGGAGCATCAGTTTGCACGCTCTGCTGTAAGCGCTCTAAAGTTCTTTGACCGGCAATACCATCAACGCCAATGCCCTGCCAACGCTGGAACAATTCCACTCGCTCTTTTAATGCAGCATCAAAGATGTCCGTGCCTAATGGCTGTTCATTCACCGCTTGAGCGAGAAGGGTATCCAATACTTCAATTGCTGGACCTTCCATATCTAAACGTAGGGTCTCTCTCAGAGGAGCTTGCCACAATTCAATGATATTGCCCTGCCACAATGGTTTAAGCCATGAAACAGGCAATCGCAAACGTTGGCTACCATTAAGGACTTCCACCTTGTCATTTCCAATCGCGTACAACAGGACGTAACCCACTTGCCCTTGGTAATTCAGCTCTAAGATGACAGGGCGATTTTGTTGCACTAACAACGGCCACGTTGCCATTTTACGCTCACAACGCATGGTTGATTGCGGTTCGGACAAACACAAGTTGTCACGAACAGAGGCACGATAGCCCCACAACTTGTACAGTTCATTAACTGCCAAGTTCGATTGCGTCTGCTCTAAGAGCATATTGCGTTGTTCACTGGTGAGTTGCTCGTTCATCTCTGCAGTTACAGGTTGCGATGTCGTCTGAGCAACTTGAATGGGATTAGGTTGGATGCTGGTACTAACTTGAGATGGCATTTTCTGCATCACTGCCCAACCAATACCTACCGCGGCAAACACGCCAATCGCAGCAGAGCCCCAAGTAGGCCATTCAAAGCTACGACGGACAGGCTGGTCTTGCTGGTAAATTTCGGCTTGGAACTGCATCACCTCTTCACAAGCCTGATGTACTGTTTGCTTATCAACCACAACATTACCTTTGTGGTAACTCAGGTTTAACGACTTATCACAAATCAGGTTAATCAAGCGTGGGATGCCGTGACTGTACTTAGCAATCAATTTGGTCGAGCTACGGTCAAACAACTGTTTATCACCACCAGCAGTATGCAGGCGGAAAGTAATATAGTCCGCAGTCTCTTTCTCATCGAGTGGTAGCAGGTGATATCGACCAGTAATCCGTTGAGCAAGTTGACGCAATTGAGTGGTTTGCAGCAAGCGTTGCAGCTCTGGCTGACCAACTAACAGCACTTTGAGGAGCTTTCTGGTGTCCGTTTCTAAGTTGGTTAATAAGCGAAGCTGTTCAAGCACATCAGCGGCTAAGTGCTGAGCCTCATCAATCACCAATAAGGTCGTCCAGCCCATTTTATGATTGCGCAATAAGTAATCATGAATCGCTTGGTTAAGCTGCTTGAGGCTCGCTTCTTCGGGGTAGGTGACTTTGAACTCGTCACAAATAGCTTCAAGTAAATCGCGGCTTGAGAAGGTCGGATTAAGGATCAAGCCCGCTTTCGTATTCTCATCCAAGTTTGCCAGCATGGCTTTAGCAACCGTGGTTTTACCTGTCCCTACTTCACCGGTTAGCATAGCAAAACCACCACCATCGCCTAACCCCGCCTGCAGATGCGTAATCGCCTCTTTATGACGTTGACTCAGATACAGATAACGCGAGTTTGGAACTATGGAAAATGGCAGTTCAACAAACCCGAAAAAGTCCTTATACATTAGGATCTCCAGCTAAAACCCACCCTCAATCAAATCGGGTATTTCCTTATTAGACTTAAACAAAGCGCTAAGTTCTTTTAGAAGTAAAGAAAAGTACCATTGCTTGCTACAATGTCCAACGTCAGATCGATAAATTAAGAGGTAATCCGTGCAAGTTTATTTAGTTGGTGGAGCAGTTCGAGATCATTTGCTTGGAATAGATAGCTACGACAAAGACTGGGTTGTAGTTGGAGCAACGCCGGAAATCATGCTTAGCCAAGGCTATACTGCGGTTGGAAAAGATTTTCCTGTGTTCTTACACCCTAAGAGCAAAGAAGAACATGCCCTTGCACGAACCGAAAGAAAATCTGGCGCAGGCTACACTGGCTTTGATTGCTTTTTCGATCAAAGTGTCACATTAGAAGACGATCTGATCCGTCGTGACCTCACTATCAATGCGATGGCAATGGATAATGACGGTAAGTTGTACGACCCCCATGGTGGCCAGCAAGACCTGCAAGCTAAAGTGCTGCGCCATGTTTCGAATGCCTTTATCGAAGATCCACTGCGTGTTTTGCGTGTCGCACGCTTCGCTGCAAAGTTAGCCCACTTAGGCTTTAGTGTCGCAGAAGAAACCATGCTACTGATGCGCAATATGGCAGAATCAGGAGAACTGAGCACGCTGACACCAGAACGCGTTTGGCAAGAATGGCACAAATCATTGTCCACTGCTCGACCTGACGTATTCTTATCAGTGCTTAGAGATTGCGGTGCATTAGCGGTTGTCTTGCCTGAAATTGATGCATTGTTTGGGGTTCCTCAACCAGAGAAGTGGCACCCGGAGATTGATACTGGTATCCACACCTTAATGGTGGCTGAGCAAGCAGCAAAACTCAGTGATTCACTGCCAGTTCGATTTGCTGCACAAGTGCATGATTTGGGTAAAGGCATCACGCCTGAAAAGGAATGGCCGAGCCATAAGATGCATTGCCATACCGGTTTGAAGCTAATCAAAAAACTGTGCGATCGTGTACGCGTACCTAATGAGTTCCGCGACTTAGCATTAATGGTGTGCGAGCAGCACTCCAATATTCATCGAGCGGCTGAGCTTAAACCTCAAACCGTCATCAAAATTCTCAATAAGTTTGATGTTTGGCGTAAATCCGAACGCTTGCAAGATATCTTAATTTGCTGCCAAGCCGATCACGCTGGTCGTAAAGGATTAGAACTGCAACCCTACCCGCAAGCAGAATTGTTTATGCAAGCCTATAAAGCGGCGACATCAGTCGATGTGCAAGCCATTATTAAAGAGGGTTTTCAAGGACCCGCTATTCGTGATGAACAAGAGAAGCGCCGTGTAGAAGCGGTTAGAATTGCATTAGGCAAATAAGTCCGGCAAAGCAGGTAGACAGACAAAAACGCCCGCAATTAAAAGCGGGCGTTTTTATTTCAGTTTTAGCTGCTCAACTTAAGCCGTTAGCAAGAAGGCGAATAAACCGAAACCTAGAATCAGACGGTAAATCACAAATGGCGTCATACCCATACGTGAAATCATCTTCAAGAAGAAGTGGATACAAATGTACGCACTGATAAAGGATGTCACAATACCAGTTAGCAGGAAGCCAACGTGTACAGGCTCGCCACTTGTTACCAGTTTCAAGCCTAGGTAACCACCAGCCAAGGTGATGATTGGAATCGACATCAGAAACGAGAAACGCGCCGCAGCTTCACGAGTAAAGCCAAGGTACAAAGCCGCAGTAATCGTGGCACCAGAACGAGAAGTGCCAGGGATCATAGCAAGCGCCTGAGCGATACCAATAAATAGCGCTTTCTTCCAACCCGTTTGGTATTCATCGGCAACCAGTTTTGCATTCTTGTCTACCCACCAAAGTAGCAGACCAAAAATGATGGTCGTCGTTGCAATTACATAGGCACTGCGCAAATAGATCTCAATGATGTCTTTCATCAACAAACCAAATACACATGCAGGAATCGTAGCCAGCACGATCATCCATGCTAATTTGGCTTCTTTACTGCGATCACCCTTAAAGATAGAAGCAAATAGCGCTTGGAATAGCGTGATGACTTCTTGTCGGAAGTAAATCACAACGGCCATTAACGTACCAACGTGAACAGCAACATCAAATGCCAGACCTTGGTCTTCCCAACCAAGAATGGCAGAAGGCAGGATCAAATGGGCAGAGCTGGAAATTGGCAAAAACTCTGTCAGACCCTGAATCAGAGCCAAAATAAAGGCTTCAAAGTAACTCATGTAAACAACTCAAAATTAAAGTGAAAAAGAAACTGGTTTGAGTGAATCGACTGGCTGCATCGCCTGCCAAATATCTGCGATTGTTCTTCCATCGCCGGGGATCACCAATTGAGGTTCGAGATCATACAGGGGCTTTGTTACAAAAGGATATTTGTAGATATCGCTGCGAGGTAGCTCAGGTTTTTGTGGCGAAATGCATTCACCGAACAAGACTATATCGAGATCTAAGGTTCGATCCTGATACTTTTGCGCGTTTTCTTCGCGCCCCCACTGAAATTCAATCTCGCGTAAGTGGTGACTCAACTCTTCGAGTGATAGCTTCGTGGAGAAACTAATCACGAAGTTGTAGAAGTTTTGACTACTAAAGCCGATTGGCTCGCATTCATATATCGGAGAAACACACAGATCGCAGCCTAGCTTTTGTAACTCTTGATAAGCTACTCGCGCGTGCTGCTCTCTTTCGATATTGGTGCCTACTCCGATATACGTTTTGATCATGCCTGACCTCGCTCAATCACAACGCCAACTGCGCGTGCTTGAGGCACCGCACCAGGCTTCGCCAAACGAATTTTCACCCAAGGTACAGAGAAACGTTGCATGATAAGTTCTGCAACTTCTTCTGCGACACGCTCAACCAACAAGAAACGACCATTTTCGATGTGATTCAACACCGCTTCACTCACTTGTGAGTAATCCAACGCATCTTGAACATCATCACTCTTACCCGCAGGTTTGTTGTCGTGTGCCATTTCGATATCCAGAACCAGCTTTTGCTTGATTTGCTGTTCCCAATCGTAAACGCCGATGGTGGTGATTACTTCTAACTGTTCAATAAAAACTTTATCCAGAGCCATCTTATGTCCTTCTTTTACAGAGGTCGGATACCCGATTTGGGCAAATTGATCGTACTATTCTATACCCAAGCAACCTACTATGACCTTTCACTCTGTAAATTGGCTGGAAAAGTCGCTTGGGTATAAACTGCGAAGACTCTTTATATACAAGAAATCCCATAATGCAAGCTCTATCGCAGAGAGTATTTTTGCTCAAAGCCGAATCGCGGTATGATAGCAATTACTCAGGAACTGAGCATTAAATTCCAATCCATCAAGGACTTCTATGGACGCACTGGCACTAATAATGACAATGGCAGCCTATTTGCTGGGTTCTATCTCCAGCGCGGTGCTAATTTGTCGTTTATTAAGACTGCCGGATCCGCGTAAAGTGGGCTCTAACAATCCTGGAGCCACCAATGTCCTGCGTATCGGAGGCAAAGGTGCAGCGGCGGCAGTGTTGCTGTTCGACATGCTCAAAGGAACAATTCCGGTTTGGAGCGGCTACTTTCTTGGTATCGACCCAATCATCCTTGGCGTTATTGCCATTGCAGCGTGCCTTGGTCACATGTACCCAATATTTTTCCACTTTAAGGGGGGTAAAGGTGTCGCAACAGCACTTGGTGCAATAGCCCCTATTGGATTGGATCTGACTGGGCTGGTCATGCTGACTTGGTTATCGGTCGCTTTGTTGTTTCGCTACTCTTCTCTAGCTGCGCTTGTTACGGTACTCGTTACGCCCTTCTATGCTTGGATGTTCAAACCGCAGTACACCTTACCTGTCGCGATGCTTTGTTGTTTGATCGTGTTTAAACATCATCAGAATATTCGCCGCTTATTGTCAGGGGAAGAACCCAAGATTGGTGAAAAGAAATTGGTAGAAAAAAACTCGGCGTAATGCCGAGTTTTTTGTTTATTCAATCGTTACTTGAAAAAATTACGACGCATGCACTTTATTCAAGAAATCCAACAACATCTGGTTGACGATTTCTGGCTGTTCCAATGAACTGATATGACCCGCTTCAGGGATCTCAACCAACTCACTGCCAGTGATGCAATCGTTCATTAAGTAAGATTCAAATACTGGACGAGGCTTATCCTCGCGACCAACCGCAATCAAGGTTGGCAATGCAAACATCTCTGCATCTTCGATAACGTCACGACGCCCAAACACCATACGTCCAATACGAGCTACTTCGACCGCGCGCTCACCTTGCAATGCTTCAAGACTTTGCTTGAATGATGCCACAAGTTCAGGATTGGCTTGCTCTGCGTTGTTGGCAAAGAACAGCGGTGTGACAGCCTCAACGATCGGTGCTGGTACGGCTTGAACTTGGCTTATCGCATCCAGCATCGCAAAGTATTTCTTATGTGTAACTTCAGGTTCCAAACCGATGAATGTATCCATAAGAACCAGAGATTTAACACGTTGAGGAGCTTGTGACGTCAGCTCTGCTCCCCACATCCCACCAACCGATAAACCAACAATAGAGAATTGTTCGATCTCCAAATGATCCATGAGTGCCAGCATATGTTGAGCGTAATCGACTAAAGATCGTGTCGAAGCAGGCGCGGCGTCCGACTCACCATGCGCCCATAGATCAGGCACGATACAACGATATGATTGGCTCAACACTTCAATCTGTGGAGCCCACATTTGGTTATCCCACAAGTAGCTGTGACCAAACAGCAATACAGGACCTTCGCCCTTATCTAGGTAAGCAAGCTGCTGACCTTCAATTTCAAACTTATTCATTGTTATATCCATTTATTATTCTTCGGCACAATCCTATCACTGAAACGAAACAAAACTGCTCGCATCAGTTAGGCTCTTACAATCAATTACACAAGGCCTTTCAATTAGCTAGTTAAAAATAAAGGCCTCTGATGAGCAGAGACCTTTATCGTGTTGAATATATTTCAAACCTTCAGTAGAAGTTTGATTACGCGATTGGCGTAAGCTGGTCGATAGGCCAACGCGGACGCGCTTCTACCGACATATCTGCCACTTCACCGTTTTTCAGGCGTTGCATACCTGCGTATGCGATCATCGCGCCATTGTCCGTACAGAACTCAGTGCGTGGGTAGTAAACTTCACCACCAACTTTCTTAGCCAGTTTTTCAAGCTCAGCACGCAGACGACGGTTAGCACTTACACCGCCAGCAATAACAATGCGCTTCATACCTGTTTGCTCAAGTGCGCGCTTACATTTAATTGCCAGCGTAGCACATACCGCTTCTTCGAATGCGTAAGCGATATCAGCGCGAGTTTGTTCATCATCACCGTTTGCAGCAATCGTGTTTGCCGTGAAAGTTTTTAAACCTGAGAAGCTCATGTCCAAACCTGGCACATTCGTCATTGGACGTGGGAATTTAAAGCGACCCGGAGTACCTTTTTCAGCCAACTTAGATAGCAGTGGACCACCAGGGTAATCCAAGCCCATTAGCTTCGCAGTCTTATCGAATGCTTCACCCGCCGCATCATCAATAGATTCGCCTAGGATTTTGTACTCGCCGATGCCTTTAACTTCAACCATCATTGAGTGACCACCCGATACCAATACCGCCACAAATGGGAACGGTGGTGGGTTATCTTCTAGCATAGGCGCCAGTAGGTGACCTTCCATATGGTGAACAGGCACCGCAGGCACACCCCAAGCATAAGCAATACTGCGACCGATAGTGGCACCGACAAGCAATGCACCTACCAAACCCGGACCTGCCGTGTATGCAACACCGTCGATGTCTTTGGAAGTCAGATTCGCTTCTTTCAGAGCCTCTTTAATAAGAGGAATGGTTTTCTTAACATGGTCACGTGAAGCCAACTCAGGCACCACGCCGCCGTAATCTGCGTGAAGTTTTACTTGGCTGTAAAGCTTGTGTGATAAAAGACCTTTCTCATCGTCATAAATCGCGATGCCAGTCTCGTCACAAGAGGTTTCAATACCAATAATGCGCATGGTTTTCTCAGTGTGCTTTCTATATAGAGGAAATTTGGGCGTCATATTACCCTGCCTTGGTGCTTCAAACAAATTTTGTACAGACAATAGGCGATAAAACGCTTTACAAAGCTGTGTTGATCGGATTAAAATTCCGCACCATTTTTGATCAAGCTGGTAACTGACCAAACAATTGTGATTTGGTTCATTAAATTCCAGCGTTAACGAATAACCCCTGAGGTGAAAGGCATATGCCAGTAGTTAAAGTACGTGAAAACGAACCGTTCGACGTTGCTCTACGTCGTTTCAAGCGCTCTTGCGAAAAAGCAGGTATCCTTTCTGAAGTGCGTCGTCGTGAGCACTACGAAAAACCAACTACAGTTCGCAAACGCGCTAAAGCAGCAGCTCAAAAGCGTCACGCTAAGAAGCTAGCTCGCGAAAACGCTCGTCGCGTTCGCCTGTACTAATAACTGAGCTCCGGAAAGGAATTTAGTTATGGCTCTGATTGATAAACTCAAAGAAGAGCAAAAATTAGCGATGAAAGCCAAGGACAAATTGCGCCTTGGTACTATTCGTTTAGCTCTATCTGCAATTAAGCAACGTGAAGTTGACGAACAGATTACTCTGGGCGACGACGACATTCTTGCTGTGTTGACCAAGATGGTTAAACAACGTCGCGACTCTGTAACGCAATTTGAAGCAGCAGGTCGTCAAGATCTTGCTGATGCGGAACAAGCTGAAATTACCGTTCTTGAGGACTTTATGCCTCAACCACTGACAGACGAAGAAGTTGCAGCTCTTATTGAGAGCGCAGTTGCTGAATCTGGCGCAGCTGGCATGCAAGACATGGGCAAAGTAATGGGCGTTCTGAAACCGCAAATTCAAGGGCGTGCAGATATGGGTAAAGTAAGCGGTTTAGTTCGCGCTAAATTGGCTTAATACCCCACCCAATTGCAGCAAGCCGTGCTATCCTTTGGAACGCACGGCTTGTTTGTATCTGGCAGAATGGAATAACAAAAAGCCGCACACATGCTTTTCTCTGTAACCCATTCACACCAATCATGATTTTCTTTTTTTGTTAGGTTTTATGGCTGGACACATCCCTCGTAGTTTTATTGATGACCTCCTAGCTCGACTCGATATTGTCGATATCATCGACGCGCGCGTGAAACTTAAGAAAAAAGGCAAAAACTACGGCGCTTGCTGCCCTTTCCATAACGAAAAGACACCGTCATTCAGCGTTAGCCAAGAAAAGCAGTTTTATCACTGTTTTGGTTGTGGCGTGCATGGCAATGCCATCGACTTCATTATGGAGTTCGAACGCCTAGACTTTGTCGAAGCCATTGAAGAACTGGCATCTTATCTTGGATTAGATGTACCACGCGAACAACGCAGTGGTGGTGGCGGTCAATTTAACTCAGGACCACAAGCCAGCAGCAGCGAAAAGCGTAGTCTCTACGATATCATGGGCAGCATTGCTCAGTTCTATCGTAACCAACTCAAGCAGCCAACAAGTAAAGTGGCGATTGAGTACCTAAAAGACCGCGGTTTGTCGGGTGAAATCGTACAGAAGTTTGGCATCGGCTATGTGGCGGATGAATGGGACTTAGTCCGTAAAAACTTTGGTCAGAACAAAGACAATCAAGACATGCTTGTGACTGGCGGCATGTTGATCGAGAACGACAAAGGTAACCGCTATGACCGCTTCCGTGGTCGTATCATGTTCCCCATTCGTGATCGCCGTGGTCGAGTGATTGGATTTGGCGGTCGCGTACTTGGCGACGGCACACCAAAATATCTGAACTCACCAGAAACGCCTATCTTCCATAAAGGTAAAGAGCTTTATGGTCTTTACGAAGTGCTACAAGCATATCGTGAACCACCACGAATTTTGGTGGTTGAAGGTTATATGGATGTTGTCGCGTTGGCGCAATATGGCGTAGATTACTCTGTCGCCTCTTTGGGCACGTCAACCACTGGCGACCACATTCAAATGCTGTTTAGGCAAACGAATACCGTCGTATGTTGTTACGATGGTGACCGAGCAGGTAAAGAAGCCGCATGGCGCGCGCTAGAAAATGCACTTCAGTACCTTAAAACGGGTAATACATTGAAGTTCCTGTTCTTACCTGACGGTGAAGACCCTGACAGCTACGTTCGAAAATATGGCAAGCAAGCCTTCGAACAGCAAATAGAACAAGCCACACCGCTTTCGAGTTATCTCTTTGATAACCTGATTGAATTACACCAAATCAACTTGGGTAATAATGAAGGTAAATCAGCACTACGAGCCTATGCGAGTGCATTGATTGACAAGATTCCTGATCCCTATTTTCAGGAGTTACTCGAAAAGCTACTTGATGAACGCACGGGTTTTGATAACCGCTTACGTCAACCACGTAAAAAGACGGGTGAAAGTCGACCTCAGCCGCACAAAGAGATCAAACGAACTCCGATGCGCGAGGTAATCGCTCTACTTATTCAGAATCCGAGCTATGCTCAAATGGTACCAGATCTTTCCTCAGTGAGAGATTTATCCATACCAGGCCTAAGTTTATTTGCTGATGTACTTGATAAATGTCAGGCGCATCCCCATATCAACACTGGCCAATTATTAGAGCATTGGCGAAACAGCCAAAATGAGACCCTTCTGTCTCGTCTCGCGAGCTGGGATATTCCCCTCGATGAAGACAACCAAGAAGAAATATTTTTAGACTCACTGGATAAAATTATTGCCCAGTGCGTAGAAAAACAAATTGAAAACCTGCAGGCCAAAGCAAGAAGTGTCGGTTTATCAGCCGAAGAGAAAAGGGAGCTGCTAGCTTTGATGCTAGATTTAAAAGCGTAACCCTGTTTAATTAGTCAGCAACAATTTAATTTGTTATAGTAAGTGGTTTGCATTTCGCATACTGATTCCTTCACCAGATTACGAAGTTGGATACCGTCTATGGATCAAAATCCGCAGTCACAGCTAAAGTTACTTGTTATTAAAGGCAAGGAACAAGGCTATCTGACCTACGCCGAAGTAAACGACCACCTACCTGCTGAAATCGTAGATTCAGAACAGGTAGAAGACATCATTCAGATGATCAACGACATGGGTATCAAGGTAGTAGAAACTGCTCCTGATGCTGATGATCTTGCACTGAACGATGACACAAACATCACCGATGAAGATGCAGCTGAAGCTGCAGCAGCAGCACTTTCTAGCGTAGAAAGTGAAATTGGTCGTACAACAGACCCAGTGCGCATGTACATGCGTGAAATGGGTACTGTAGAGCTGCTGACTCGCGAAGGCGAAATCGACATCGCAAAACGTATTGAAGAAGGTATTAACCAAGTTCAATCGTCTGTTGCTGAATACCCTGGCACTATCCCATACATTCTTGAGCAGTTTGACAAAGTTCAAGCAGAAGAACTTCGTCTAACTGACCTAATCTCTGGATTTGTTGACCCTGATGCAGACGACACAGCTGCACCAACAGCGACGCACATCGGTTCTGAACTAACTGAATCTCAGCTAGAAGAAGAAGACGAAGAAGACGTTGATGAAGACGAAGAAAGTGATGACGATTCAGATGACTCTGAAGAAGATGTAGGTATCGACCCAGAGCTTGCGCTTGAGAAATTCAACCAGCTACGCAGCACATACCAAAACCTTCAGCTTGCAATCAACGAGCACGGTTACGAAAGCCCGAAAGCAACAGTAGCTAACGAGTTGATGCTAGACGTATTCAAAGAATTCCGTCTAACACCAAAACAGTTCGACCACTTAGTGAATGAACTGCGCACAGCAATGGATCGCGTTCGTACTCAAGAACGTCTGATCATGAAGTCTGCAGTTGAATACGGCAAAATGCCGAAGAAATCGTTCATCGCGCTGTTCACAGGTAACGAATCAAGCGAAGCATGGTTAGATGAAATCCTATCATCTGACAAGCCATACGCTGAGAAGATCAAACGTAACGAAGAAGAAATCCGTCGTTCAATCGCTAAACTAAAAATGATTGAAGAAGAGACTTCTCTGAACGTTCAAAACATTAAAGACATCAGCCGTCGTATGTCTATCGGTGAAGCGAAAGCTCGCCGTGCGAAGAAAGAGATGGTTGAGGCGAACTTACGTCTAGTAATTTCTATCGCTAAAAAGTACACCAACCGTGGTCTACAGTTCTTGGACCTAATCCAAGAAGGTAACATCGGTCTGATGAAAGCGGTAGATAAGTTCGAATACCGTCGTGGTTACAAGTTCTCGACTTACGCAACGTGGTGGATCCGTCAGGCAATCACTCGTTCAATCGCGGACCAAGCACGTACGATTCGTATTCCGGTACACATGATCGAAACGATCAACAAACTAAACCGTATCTCTCGTCAAATGCTACAAGAGATGGGTCGTGAGCCGTTACCGGAAGAACTGGCAGAACGTATGCAAATGCCAGAAGACAAGATTCGTAAAGTACTGAAGATCGCTAAAGAGCCAATCTCTATGGAGACACCAATCGGTGACGACGAAGATTCGCATCTAGGTGATTTCATCGAAGATACTACGCTAGAGCTACCACTAGATTCTGCTACGGCAACGAGCCTGAAAATGGCAACGAAAGACGTACTTGCAGGTCTAACACCACGTGAAGCAAAAGTACTTCGTATGCGCTTTGGTATCGACATGAACACTGACCATACTCTAGAAGAAGTAGGTAAGCAGTTCGACGTTACTCGTGAACGTATCCGTCAGATCGAAGCGAAAGCACTACGTAAACTACGTCACCCAAGCCGCTCAGAAACACTGCGCAGCTTCCTAGACGAGTAATCGAAGCGATTAAAATCAAAAAAGGTGACCAATGGGTCGCCTTTTTTATTATCTGTGAAGCTAAGTGAATAAAAACTAAGCGCAATTGCCCCACCTAGTGGCTAGACACCTCGCAACGCTTCCCCTATAATCGTTGACCTATTAAGGCCCCTTAGCTCAGTGGTTAGAGCAGTCGACTCATAATCGATTGGTCCCCAGTTCAAGTCTGGGAGGGGCCACCAAATTTCGAAAGGCGTAGCAGGTTAGTACCTACTACGCCTTTTTTGCATTTGATGATTTTGGGTGTAGTTGTGGGTGTAGTTAGGAAGAGACTTAACGCACATTTCGAGTCCTCTCCTGTTAATCAAAAGTAGTGTTTGCCATCAAGAGCAGAAAACTCAGATAACCCCTTATTGCATACAACAAAAAAGCGCCCCTTTCTCAAGGGGCGCTTTTAAATAATTGTGTCGACGTTTCCTGCAAGCACACAGTTACCTCAGCATATCTCCATTTGAAATATTCCAGCTGTCCAAGCTTATATGGCAGTTATTACCCACATCGACCTCAAAGTAAGAAAAGCCTATAGCATGATGGAGATCGATTACGCCAGACCAGTTGTTATTCACGTACACTGCATCTTCAGAACGTGAGCGAGGCTCAAACCTAAAGCTAGAAACCTCTAGCAGTTCGGCTTGCTCTCCATTGTCATCATCAGTTGTGATTTTACCAAGTCCCAAAAATTTGGCATTAGCTTCACCATCTTCTCCATAGAGGTCACTTTGCTCCGGAGTCAATGAGTGGAAATAATGATTCAAGCGTGGCTTGATTGATTCAATATATTCAGCGCAATCTGATAATACAGGGTTGATAGCTCTCTCATCATCGATACGAACTTGACTGTATTCTTGGATAGCCCCATTCAACGTATCAACTTTAATGCTCTTACCGTTTACCGACGCATGGTATGTTTTTGTAACATCAACTTGCTCGTAAGGTTGTAAGTATAATGGAGCATTAGCAATATACTCGAATACCTCCGACTCCATAGAATTAGAGCTATTATTGTTATCTGAGCCACCACTACCTCCACATCCGACTAACATGACTGTTGGAATCGTTGTCAGAAGTATTAACTTAATTACATTCATTACCACTTTCTCTGAATTAAAGTTAGTCAGCGATATGTGGAAAAATCTTGTCAAAAACACTTCATTCACATAAGTCACTAATTGCGTATGACAATTATCTAAGTTTACTTTGATGTTTGGAATTACATTAAATCCAAAAACACTATTCAGTTTTTCTGAATAATCAGAATCAAGAAGATCTCCCATGCCAGAAAAGACAACCTCATACTTAAAGCAATTTGCCATCAAGAGCAGAAAACTCAGAGAATCCTTATTGCCTACAACAAAAAAGCGCCCCTTTCTCAAGGGGCGCTTTTTTTAGATTCGCACTTTATTCAATTCCATGCTTGTGGTCATACCAAGTTGCAAACAGAATCAAACATGTCGTTCCGAAGACGATAAGAGATAAAAACAAGAACTGCGCTAACGTCATATCGGCAGCATCTAGAATTTGCGTCAACATAGTAAAGCTCCACTCTTATTCTTACTGATTACTTTTCAATCTACTGAAGAATTGGTGAGCTGTCTAGTTTATCGTCCCAGATAAATTACCGTGACTTCTTCTCTTTCATGTCCCAGCTCCTTGCTGATAATCAAACGAGCTTCCTTATCTACCATTTTCTGGTTTACGCTAAGCTCTCTGCTCGTCAAACCACCAGCCTTTAGAGCCTTCATGCCTGTAAGTTCAATATAACGTGTCTGGGCGTACTGATGTCGCAAGCCGTGATTCTTACATAACCCAGCTTGCTTGCAGGTGCTCTCATAATGTTTTAGTTGTTGGATGTATGTTTTTCCAGCCGGAATCATAGAACCTTTGGGAGCTATTTCAACGGCATGTTCTAAAACTCGCTTCTGGTATTCATTTCGAATTGGAACCTCTCGTTCCTTACCGCCCTTAGTCCAAGAACCCTTTAAAAAAATTCTATCATTTTTGATAGCTATACAGGGTGAGAACTTCAACGCTTCTTCTCGTCTCAAACCAAACGCAGATTGTAGTTCTAATGCTGTTTTGATGTACGGGTCTGAGATTGTGTTGAGCTTTTCCACATCAAGTGTTTTTGCCTTATTCATTGTATTGTCGCTAAACACTCGCTTTCCGATACCTAGTTCTTCATTCGATTTCGGCAATAAATGCTCACGGCCAGTTTTTTCAAATACCCAACGAACATGAGCCATGCGATTTTTGATCGTTCCTATGCTCAAGCCTTGGCTCTGCCAATGCTCAACAAGAAATTTTACGTGCTTTAGCTTAAGCGTATGAGGAGTTAAGTGCCTGTAGCCTCCCCCTTTTAACTGTTTCTCAATTTGAATAAGAATATTGCTGCGTGCAGCTTGGGATGCATAACTTCCGTCTGCATTACGTCTCATCAACAAAACAAGTCCGTGCCTTAAGCTCGGCTTAGCCATACCTCTACTCCTAATCAAATGAGAGCCATATAGCTCATATGGCTCTGTTTATTTGAAACATATCGAAGAGAAACGTAATCAAACCACTGTGACCTGTTGGTTAGTGATAAGCCCAATTCCAACTTATGGTTAGTAAGCAGAATGCCTCAGAGGCGATGAGGGCAAGATTTATGGTTTGTATGTCGAAGTGACGACTGTCGTACATGGTCTACTTGAAGAAGCTTGAGCACCTACGAGAAGAGCATTATGAAGAACAATGCTGGTTACGTTTCTTTCTCCTATTTATATGATTTACGATTTCTGAAGTGTCTTTAGAGCGACGGCTACTTGTATTTACATTGTTAGGCTAGCAAGCCGTCACTTGGCTGTCACCAAGCGACCCCGCTTTAAAAAAGAGTGGAATGCAGAAAGCGTAAGCTTTGGTGGTTGAGGCACGCCTCCTGTCACTACCTATTTCATAGCTAGTGACAGGAGGCGCTACATTGGCAGCTTGATAGATTTGAGTAAAGGCTCTTTGATATCGTCAATACATAAAACCAATTCTTGCAAAGGCAAGTCAAAACGTGGCTCAAAGTAACCATACTTGATGAATATCTGACGCTTGATCGCATCAGTAGATTTTAGGTAGGCCAGTATGTTCTCATCAGATAGTTCAAATGGAGCATCCTCAGCAAAAATGGCCGTTAATGCTTTCGCCAGCACAACACGATGTTGGTCACTCACAAATGCAAGTGCATCCAGAAACACATGCTCCATATCTTCCATATAGCGCTTCCAAAGAAACTCTTCCATGTGAACCATACGTCCCCCTTTATCTTGCTTTGTTCGCACTGCGAACATGTTATTTCATAGCTAACTTTATAAGAATGCTACACTCAAATTCGTGACGTAATACTGATTGTGTACAGGTGAAAACATGGAAGATAAAAAGGTCCCTAGCCTATTAGCAATACTCAGCACAACTTGCATTGCTCTACTTGAAGGCATTATTTTAATTCTAGATGCCTCTGATGCTGTAAAAAGCAGAGATAAAGAGCATATAAGCTTTGATGATGGGCTGTCAGACACAACCTATTTCGATGACATCGGTAATGATTTTGAACGAGATTTAGAAGGGACACTGAGGAATAAAATTACCGAAAGACCTCACTCGGATAATCACTACTGGTAATAAAGAAAACGACTCAACTCTACGTCAAGCCGCTTCTAATTAATCATGCCTTTTAGGTAATTGGTGTAGCTTGGTTAAAAGTATAAGACCACAGCCATTCATCTGTCTTTCGGTCAGATAACAACACAGGCTCCCCTTCCTCACGTAACACCATCAAACCACTAGCCCCATCGCCTTCAGTATGAACACGTTTAAGCTCTACCGACTCAACCTTTCCGTTAAAGACACAAACTTTATAGGCCCCTTCAATATCAGGTTTACTCATGAACCAAGGCGAGCGATCTGGTCCTATAGAACTAAAGCCATGAATATTTCTAGCAAAGTTATATAAAGCTTCAACAAGTTCCGGTTCGTTATCTTCGCACATAATCTCTACATCACGAGCAAGTTGATATGGAGACACACGCCAACCGTGGTGATTAAAGCTATCTACGAAAAAGTCTATCAAACTATCAGAGTTTTCTCTTAGTTCATCCATGTAGTCTTCTATGAAGAAGCCAGCCTCACCAAACAAGGATAAATCTACACACCTGAATACCTTCACTCCTAGAATGGATTTAGCCCAAGCTAAAGCCTCTGTGAGGTTAAGAAACCGTCTGATGTCTTTACCGTAATCAACAATGATGCAATCAATGTCCTCTATAACAGCGCAGAGCGCATGGTCATGATTTAAAGGCGTCATAGGAGATAGAAACTCCTCGAAATACCCAAATAACACATGTCTCATATCAACATGACCAGATAATGCGATGCTTGTTTGATTACAAAACTTCACAGCTGCGGAATCAAACGTTTCAGTCGAAATATGTTTAACACTATTCATTTTCTTTCCTTCTTAATGGATGAGAAGCTGTAATGCCTGCTCCTCTTGAGCTTCAAAATGAACATTAAGACAGATAGAACCGGATATTTTTTTTAAACTAACGATCGCTGTATTTCACAAAGTATTAAGTCGATGTTCGCAGTGCGAACGAAAAAGCGAGGCCTATTACCTCGCTTCTATAACTTTACTCTTCAAAGGACTGCTCTTGTGCAACTAGCCAATCAACAAAGTCTTTTTCTCGCCACCCTAAACAACGTCCGTTGATTTGAATTGGTTTAGGAAAACATTTGTCTTTGGCCCACCAACGCCAGATCGTCCTCGGACTGCGACCTAGTGAGTCTGAAACTTCTTTAAGGGACATAATTCGGTCTCTTGCCATGAGCATCCTCCTTTTCTCATTTGATGACTGAACCAGTATCTTTGATAAAAAGAGGTGTAACGGTTTTAAGAGGTCGATTGATTGAATTGATCAGATGTTCGCAGTGCGAACGACATAAACTTGGTTTTTCTCAATTTACTTCACTTACTCCACTTTAAGTGAGGTAAGTGAAGCAAAGTTATGAACATACAACCTCAGAAATGTGGACGATAGCTGCTTGGAAACAAATACAGTCTGTAACCATCTTTGTAACGAGTTTCAATTTTCCCCTCATCAGCTAATCGCTGTAGAGCTCTGCCAACATGAGCAACATAGTTACATGGTATGCCTAAGATCTGGCTAATTTGGCCTGGCGCAAGCCATTCAGTCTGGCTTCGATTATCATCAGAGCCCATTGATATTCGCTCCTGAAGCATTTTATACCAACGCCCTTTGTCCAAATATTTATCAGATACCGTATCAACCAGAGCCTGCTCGTCCATTGACAGTACCCACGGCTCACCAGCTTCATACATGTGCTTGACCTCCAACCAAAACTGCCGCAATGACTCGGGCTCTTCTTGGCGAAGGCTGCCAGTTCCGTTGTATTGCCACCCGAGAATCCGATTCACAGTAGTCATATCAATGGGTTCATTTAGTTCAATCACACCAAACCGAGTATTACCCGTTCTGTCCTTTAAGAAGTCTTGGCCGTTTACCGTCGCTATCAAAAGCGTTTGCCTCGGTTTTTTGAGGTCGGTACGCGCATAGGGCAACCTGATTGTGTCTGCCTCTTGGGATATAAAGGCTTTCAGCTGACCTTGACTGTGCTTTGTTGAGGACTCCAGTTCACCAAGTTCAACAATCCATGACTTAATAATAGGTAACACGCTATCTTTACAGCGGGGATCTAATGCCCGACCTCCAAGAAATGCCCCTTGTACGATGTCACCTATTCTTGATAAGAACGCGGTTTTTCTAAAAGACTGCTTACTCTGAAGCACTGGAACTAACTTACTGCTAAACCGAGGCTCGTACAGCGCCGCAATACAACCAACAAGCCACCTCCGCATAATTAACTCCGTAACTTCAGGCCTGTTAGAACGGATGCACCCAATAACTTTTTTCACTCGTTCGACGCCATCCCATTTAGAGTCAGACAGATGCAAAACAATAGGGTGATATGAACGCTCCTTTGCCAAGACATGTAGATGATCACCAATTGCAGCTTTTGGTACATCGAATCTTGCACAGTCACTTATTAACTTACTTATTAGCACCTCGTATTCCATCACCTTACCGTTATGGAGCACTTCTATCTCAGTGTTCATCGCATTTAAGTAAGGGACATATCCTTTGTGATCTAACAGTACCCTTAGGTTGTCATCCGTATTGAGAATAAGCTTCTTAACCCCTTCTTTTTTCTTGTCTGGAAAATCGAGTTGAGGCTCGCTCGGCTGACTTTTAGCACTTGTTGTTGTCACTTTTACCCCCTTGACTCTCCATCCAGTTATCTAGCTCAGACTCTCGCCACCCAAGGCAGCGTCCATTGATAAGAATAGGTTTCGGAAATGTTTTCTCTTTTGCCCACCATCGCCAAATAGTTTTGGGAGTTCGTCCTAAGGCTTCTGAAACCTCTTTTAAGGACATGATTCGATTATGTGTCATCAACTTTCTCCTTATCTCATCAAGTGACAGGAGTTAGTATCTTTGAAAAAAAAGGAGGTGATGCTTTTAGGAGGTCGATTGTTTATTTATACAAGCCCCATAACCAGCAAATTAGCATCAAAACGTAATGTATCGAAATTAAGAGAAAGCCATAACTACATGCATTGTTTTTAGAACCATTAGCTATAACTAAAACACCTAATTTTCTTAACAGGACATACAGTTTCACTAACACAGTCCTAATTGCAGTAATAGAAACCTAATTGCTTGAAAATGAATGATAGTGATAAAATCAACGTCCATTTTTGGAGGGCTAGGCATTGAAAAAAAGGCTATTTCCGGCAGATTGTGTTCGCATCAAAAAACTGAAAAAACATCTACGTAACAGCAAATCTTTAAAAGTTAGAATAAAGAGAAAGGAACACAAAAAGAAATTAAGAAAAAAGGCAATGGAAGATGCCAGCTTTATAAAAACCGATAATAATCCAATACTTAGAGATCTGTCGAGAATTTACAAGAATACTCAACTAAAAGCAAAAGACAACAATCAATCTTTTTATAAATTCAAAGCCCCAAGCGTTTTTGATATTTTTTCTGATCCTGAATCAGTATTGAAATCGCTAGGGAAACTTCAGGTATCTTTATCTGACAAAAAAATTAAAAAAGTCTTCTTCAGTCAGTCCAAAGTGACTAAAACTAGCCTTGCTAGTGAGTTCTTGTTAGGCCGACTAGCACTAGAGTATCAAGATTATCGTGCTGAAATTGATAGCCCGATAGACTATGAAGGTAAATTACCAAAGGATAGACGAGCTTGTGAGTTAACAAGACATATTGGCATCCTGTCAGAAGCTATCAGCCCCGGTAATAAATCAATGAAATTTGAAGTTACCAATGGCAGCGTACATGTCTATAAGGTCGATAATAGACTAAATGAGGCAGCTAGCGTTTCTTCCGACGACAAGAAAACTAATACAGCAAATGGATGTGTTGCCCACCTAGAAAAATGCCTCAATGAGCAACTCCTAACCCTGAAAGAGCAAGCAGCAACCAAATTACGTTACTGTATCGGAGAGATATTAGATAACGCAAATGATCACTGTAATAGAACCGCTCCAGTATGGTTTGTTAGAAGCTTTTTGAACACGAGCTCGAAACGAGGTAGATTCTTTGAGCTTATGGTCCTTAACTTGGGGGATACTATCGCTGAGACGTTTGAAGAGCTACCTAAAGAGAGTAAAGCAAAAAAATTAGCTATGAAGTATGTTGATAAGCACTTGGGCAAAGAGTCTAAATGTAATTTATTAACAGTTTCGGCATTACAGGGAAATACCTCATCAAAGAAAGATTCAGATCCTACGCGAGGTCAAGGAACCGTTAATTTAATTGAAACTTTTGAGGATATACATCGCTCTTATGTAGAGTTGCGAGTTCGTGGAGTTGAGAACTCTGCAGCACAGATGAACTTGATATCAGGTTCTACCGTTGTAAAATTCGATGGTACCTACCATTCTCACACAGAGGTAAACTCCAAAGGCGAAGAAAGTGTTACGATTGCTTTCAACAAAGAATCTAGTTTAGAGTTGCCACCAGATTCTAGCTTTGTATACTCAATGAAAGGCGTATATTTTCCTGGTTTGATGATTAACATTAGGATTCCTTTGCAAGGTAGTACGACGCCACTACAAGGTATTGAAGATAAAAATGACTAAAAGCAATGAATTGACTATAGATTTCAGTAAGTTTGACAATGCTAGTCTTTTTACTGGTCGAAAGAACGGTTACCGAGCACGAGAGCACTTTGGCGTAAGAAATGCTGAGTATTTCGTATTCAAAGCAAAACACGAACAATTAGTAACTAGCTCTTATTTTCTTGGTCTAGTTGGTGCTGAACTTTTACATTTATTAGCAAGCCTAGAAGATACGAACGAGCTCCTTACTAGAATTGACATGTCTGGACTAAACCCAGACAGCGCAGAAGAGTGTACTAGAGCGATTAGAAGAGGACTAAGCTCATTTGAAGTCTAGTTATAATCGCTGCTCAGGCTTCTTACTAGTTATACTGTCCACGTTATTTATTACCTTTAAGGTATATGCGGACGACAGTATAGCTACGGTTGAATATTATGATTTCATACCAAATGACCTATGTGTTGTTGAGTATGATCTAACTGATATCCGGTGTGTTGTTGAAGAGAAAACAGAAAGAGAAGACGTAAGTAGTCCTAAAGACACTACATCAAAAGAGAAAAAGTCAGATAACGAATTAAAATCTTCTGACCTCATCGCCATAATAGCTATAGTTGTTTCAGCGGTACTCTCAGCCCTAACTCTATATCTAACTTTTCTTACAAACGCACGTAACCATAAAAACTCAGTTCATGATGAGTTTTGGATGAGACAGATACTGATACCTAAGTTCATAACACCATTTATGCTCTTTATTGACGAGTCTGTGCAGAAATACATTGAAAACGAACACAACCTAACACTCTATTACGTAAAATATGCACGAGTAAAACTCAATCAACTGCAAGACTCAATAATAGTGATAGAAGCAGTTAGTCCCTCCTTGGGAGATAAACTGAGTAACATAATCGAGAGCTTTCATGATAAAGCCGGAGATGCGGAAGGTTTTAGTATTAACAACATAGATGATTTCAAAGTTAAGTTGTTAATGGAAGCCTCTAGAGACGTCATTCTCGCAATCAAAGCGGAGCAACTTCGAAAAAAGAAAGGTATCATCGCGAGGATGATACTTTGGTTTAAAGGTGTATTCAGCACCAATGGACCACAAAGTTAGGTGTTTACTTCCCCAATACAATAACTAAACAACCGCACCAACGAGTGCGGTTGTTTAGTTCTTAGAAAATCAATTTAAGCTCATAATTGTTAAGTTACTTTTTCCGCCAAAGCATAAAACTGAATAAAGCTTACGTAATCGTCAAACAATCATAAGCTCGACTTGAAATTCTTTAGAAAAGATAAGTCATCGAAACTCCACTACGTTAGGTGAAACGTAGTCGACTCTTAATAGTTTGCTTTCCCACAGTTCCAAAGCATGACGTTTCTCACTTAGGTACTCATATCTATCATAGTGTTTTGAGCTCACATCATTGAGCGCATGGTTTTGTAGCCTATCCCTCAATGCTTTACTTATGCCAAGCTCTCCCATCAGGGTTTTACATGTGCGGCGTAAATCTCTAGGGATAAAATGCTCAAAGTGAGGGTGATCATCTCTATAACGAGCAATGGTTTGGCTCAATGAATCTAAGCGAACGTGGTCATTTTCGTCTTTATAATGAGGGAAGATAAAATGACTGGTTGAGTCTCTTTCTCTTAATCTCTTTAAGATCGATATAGCTGTGTTAGTTAAAGGCACCAAGTGGCTACGCTTATTTTTCGAAAGGTCTGGTGTGATAAGCAAGGTTCGTTCATCCCAGTTGATTGCCGTCCATTTTGATGCTGCAATCTCATAAGGCCTCTGCCCTCCAGTATGAATACAAAGAAGAATAAGGCATCGCATCATTTCTGAGGCTCGAACCCCTTCAATGTCAAACTCAATGTCTTGCATAAACTGGTGTAGTTCTGTGAAAGTTAGGTAACGCTCTCCTACTCGTTCTGCGTCTTTTTGTTTTGGTATAGAAGACACTGGATTAAAGGCGAGACCAAACTTAGCGTCTCTCAAGTAATTCGCTGGGTCATTATCATGTGAAAGACCGTAGTTAAATGCGGCATGAAGGTAGCTCCTGACCCGATTGCTCTGTGTTGCGGCACCACGTTGTATCATGTGAGCGAGAATCGTAACAATGTCAGCAGTAGTTACATCGCAAGCTTTCGTTTCTCTAGAAATAAATGGATAAACCTCCTTCTCCAGCGAGCGGTAAACATTTTGATAAGTTCTTTTCCCCTCTTTTTTCATCTGGTTCACGTAACTTTGAAACAATAGCTCTATGCTCCCCTTACGCTCTTCTTCACGTCGGGCGGCTTCACGCTTTTTCTCTGCGTTGGCTATTTCAAATTTAGGATCGAGTCCCTGCTTAAGCATTAAGCCCAGTTTGTGTGCCTCTTTCCGTGCATCAACAAGGCTCAACGCCGGAAATCGACCTAACTGAATAAAGAGACGCTTGCTCTGACGGTAGTAACGGAAGACAAAACCTTTATTGCCACTGGTGAAAACCTTTACTCCGAGGCGCCCAGAGCCTTTTGTTCTGTCATCATCCCAAACATAGTAAGCACTACTTTTCGGCTTGAGCCCCACAATCTCTTTTTGCGTAATTGCCATGGCAGATCCTTTGTTGCGCAACTACACCCAGCACTAAATTGGGTGTAGTTGTGGGTGTAGTTAGGAAGTCGCTTAATGACAGTTTGTGAGATAACATGCAATAAGGCAAGCCTGTTAAGCGCTTAAAATTCAATAACTTTGGTAAGTTGTGAGATAATTCGAGATTCTATGAAACGAGATATTTTACGACTCATAATCGATTGGTCCCCAGTTCAAGTCTGGGAGGGGCCACCATATTCCGAAAGGCTCGTAGAGAAATCTACGGGCCTTTGTTGTATCTGGAAGATAGAGATTCCGTCCAATATCCTCATCGCAAGCCAAGCACTTACGTTTAGGTTTATTTCCAGCTAAGGGCGCTCTAACTCAAGCTTGCTGACCTGATATTCTTCTGTTGCTGAAACTAAGCCGGGACGGTTAATCACTTTCCATAAGAAATAAGGCGGGATCAGGAATGCGATAAAGTAGAACGATTCATGGAAAAAAATATGGGCAATATTCTCTTGATGTTCGCACAGCGCTACAAGAGCACAGAAGTCCAGTAAGATACTCAATACTCCGAATACCACAGAGACAACAATGGTTAAGCCTAACAACTCTCTGAGGTAATGTTTAAAGGCCATTCTAGTAATTCCTTCTAGCTAATAAGTGCGGTCAAAATTACGCCTCTAACTCCTTCTGTGAATTGACTTTTATCAACTTCATTGCCAAACAAATAAGAACTTAGTTTTATAAAAGATCACTTGCATAAGCGAGAAAACCTACAGCACTTATAATGCAATCGATTGAACATAAAAAAGCCAGTCAAATGACTGGCTTGTGAGATTGGGTTGAAACTTGAGATAATCTTGCTTAGTCCGATAGGTAATACTGAACAGTTGAAACAACGCGTACCTTCTTGATGTAAGGCGTATTGCTATCTCGGTCATAAATTGAGAACTGACCTTGTGTCGCTCGCTTAATTTTACCGAGCGAGCTCTGTGAGTCTTTAGCAAATTTTTCTGCTACTTCTCGTGCATTCTTCGTCGCTTCCTCAATCATATCAGGCTTAATCTCGTTAAGCTTAGTAAAGCTGTACTCCACACGATTCGAGTAAGGATCTTGGTTTAATAAAACGCCCTGTTTGCCTAGCTCGCCAATTTCATTGATTGCTGCTCTCACCAAATCAATATTCTGACTGTAAACCGTCACAGTTCGGTTTGCGAGGTAGCGATATTCGATATCTTGCTCACTACCATATTGCTGAGCTTTACGGTCAATGACAGCTGGTGATGACAGAGAGAAGTTTGATTCATTCAGTCCTTTTGCCACAAGAAAATCGATGACCAGCTTAGTCTGCTGATCAATGTCATCAAACATTGCGGTCATATCATTACTCGCCACAGTAAATTGAATAGGCCAAATTACTGTATCCGCTGGGTACTCTCGCTCAGACAAGCCTTTCACCGTAACCACACGTTCATACGCTTTATATTTCACCGCTGTCTGCTGGATAAAGAAACCCAACACTCCCAAACCAATAATTAGACACAGCCCTAACCATATTGACGCTTTGTTGGAAACGTTCTCCATTCATCCTCCTGATTTCGTTAAACCAATCAATTTGTTATGCAGATAAGATAGCCTACGAATGGCAAAAGAATAGCGACCAAAAGCTAAATTTCTGTCATATCACTCGAAATGATGAAGACAATAACATAAAATCGAACAGTGTTTTATTATTGAGTTTATCATCATGTTGAAAACAAAGTTAATGCTTCTTATTAGTGGTGTCTTCATCTCAACTTCTTGTTTTAGTGCCAACAATATGACCTCTGAAGACCCAACAATTGATAAGCAAATCACCGAAGAAAATACGCATGAAGAGCGAACATTGGCTTGCGAAGAAGAGCCTTGTGGAACCAAGGGGTTTGATGGTCGTCTACTATTGGAAAATGAACCAACCAAACAGGTATTAAGCTCTATAGAGTCAATCAGTAAAACGCTTAACGCCATGAGCGTCCTGATGTTTGCCGGTGATAAATCATAAACAAACTCCCCTCATAAATCTGGGTGAATAGCCTTTGTTCAATAAAGCTTCACGGCTTTGTCATCAAAGGCTCATGCTTTTGCCTCTGAACTGTCATCTGTAATTTCTACCATCCAATCAGCAACTTGTACGCTGAGGTAAATATGGATAGTTCGACCCCCTTTCGTCTCCCTCGTAAAACGCCATTTGGCATTGGTGAAAATGTTACTGAATGGGCAACGGGTTTAAACCAACTTGATAAGTTCTACGCCCGACGACCTATCAATGCCGACACCAAAACCTTTCTCCGCTTTACCCTAGATATCTTGGGCATCGATTATCGTATCACTCATGGTTCACTCGACTCTGTTCCTAAGCAAGGTGCAACCGTCATTGTGGCGAACCACCCTCTAGGGTGTGTGGAAGGCGTGATCTTGGCGGAGCTGCTATTGATGGTCAGGGGGGATATTCAAATTTTAGCCAATCAATACCTTAAGACCGTTCCTGAGCTGGATCAGCTCTTCATTGGCGTCGATGTATTTGAAGGCAAAGACGCTGTCAAATCCAACATGAAAGCGCTTAGAGCAGCCAACAAGCATCTGGCTAATGGTGGCTTATTACTCGTCTTTCCTGCCGGTGAAGTATCGCAATTAGTCGATGCGAAACCACAACGTATAGAAGACAAAGAGTGGAGCCGCAGTGTCAGTAGCCTTATCCGCAAAAACAAAGCGACTACGGTTCCAGTCTTTATCAGTGGTCAAAATTCCAAACGCTTTTACATGGCGGGGAAAATCCACCCACTTTTGCGCACCCTAATGCTTGGTCGAGAGCTATTGAACAAACACGCACAAACCATCAAGCTTTCGTTTGGGCAAGCCATAAAATTTAAAGAGCTCAACACACTTAACGATGATCAGGTCGTTAACTATTTGCGCCTCAATACTTATTTACTTAATCGTGACACCCAACCAATCAAGCCCTCGTCCTCTTCGGAAATGCTCTCTCCAATTGCGGCAGGGTTACCCATAGGCGAATTGCTTGAAGAACTGAACAACCTACCAGAAGAAACAAAGCTACTCGAAAGTGGAGAGTTCGATGTCTATTGTGCTGAGGCGAAGAGCATTCCTTCTCTACTGCATGAAATTGGTCGTCTACGTGAATTCAATTTTCGTCAAGTTGGTGAAGGCACTGGATTAGCGATAGATATTGATCACTTCGATCATGACTATCTGCACCTATTTGTGTGGGACAGAGAAAACCAATGCTTGGTCGGCACTTATCGCTTAGGTCTGGTTGATCAACTGATTGAGAAGCGTGGTGTAGAAGGTCTGTATTCACGTACGCTGTTTAACTATGACCAGTGCTTTTTAGATCAGATGGGAAAATCGATCGAGATGGGGCGTTCGGTGATCGCTCAGCAATATCAAAAGAGCATGAGTGCATTATTGCTACTGTGGAAAGGCATTGCGACCTTCGTACATCAAAACCCAGATTACACACACCTATTTGGTCCAGTCAGTATCAGCAATGACTACAGCGACACAGCACGCCAGTTGTTGGCTCAATCAATGACACTGCACCACTATGACAAAGACTGTGCAGAATACGTCACGCCATCTAACCCTCTGCCAGAGAACCATCGTGGTTGGAATACCAGCATGCTTACGGCATTAGGCGATTTACAACTGCTGTCTCGAGTGATTGCCAGAATTGACGAAGGGAAAGGCGTGCCAGTGTTGCTACGTCAGTATTTAAGTCTCAACGGCAAGCTGGTTTGCTTCAATGTAGACCCAGCATTCAACAACGCTTTGGATGGATTGATCATGGTTGACTTGCGTAATGTCCAAGAAAAAACATTAGCACGGTACATGGGGGGCGAGCAGGCTCACCGTTACTTAGGTCAACACCGCTGAGTATTGAAATATCCATGAAAAGTGCGTTGTCATGGATAGAATGAAGCCCTAGAGCAATGCACTTCTAATCTTTCTATCACTAATGACATATCACTGCGTGAAGTGGTTCGAAAAGACATTCATCAACGCAATTTATCAAAACCTTAGCGATGACATTGGTCACGCTAATTACGTCAAAAACTTTCACAAATTACCAAACCAGATATAGATCACACTTACAAGACCAAGCAATACAACACAAAGTGTGATATTGATCACTTGCGGTATTTAATTCGGATTTCAAAAGAAATCAAAAGTGATCTAAATCACAAAGTATTTTGGATTTTAATTTGTCAGAAGATCGAATTGATCACTAGTATTTTTATTGACAGATTTAAAAGTGGCTTTTTGTTATTTATTTACAGGTCAATAAGTCGATCCAAGTCACTTAAAAACCGTTTCTCAGCCTAGGAAATGCGGGCGTAGATCACGAAAAACCCGTTGTCAGTTCCAATTGGAAAATGTGTGGTAAATTGATTGGGTACTAAGCAATCAAACAAGCGGTTTTGGCGAACCGTTTACTACAACAATATTCATCAGAACATCGAACGGGGAATTGTTATGATATCACCAGATGCCAAGATCAAGATACAAAATTTTGGTCGTTTTCTGTCAAACATGGTAATGCCAAACATCGGCGCGTTTATCGCGTGGGGCTTTATCACTGCTCTATTCATCCCAACTGGATGGCTACCTAACGAAACGTTAGCCTCTATGGTTGGTCCTATGATTACCTACTTGCTACCACTGCTTATCGGTTATACCGGTGGTAAATTAGTCGGTGGCGATCGCGGTGCGGTAGTCGGCGCAATCACAACAATGGGTGTGATTGTCGGTACAGACATCCCAATGTTTATGGGTGCAATGATGGTCGGTCCGATGGGTGGCTGGGCGATCAAAAAATTCGATAACTACATCGACGGTAAAGTAAAAAGTGGCTTTGAGATGTTGGTTAACAACTTCTCTGCAGGCATCATCGGCATGCTATGTGCGATTCTTGCTTTTATCTTTATCGGTCCATTCGTAAAAATTCTATCTGGTGGCTTAGCAGCTGGCGTTAACTTCCTAGTATCTGCTCACCTGTTACCACTGACTTCAATCTTCGTTGAACCTGCGAAGATCCTGTTCCTAAACAACGCGATCAACCACGGTATCTTCTCTCCACTAGGTATCCAACAAGCGTCTGAGACAGGTCAATCTATCTTCTTCCTAATCGAAGCGAACCCAGGTCCTGGTCTAGGTATCTTGCTGGCTTACATGGTGTTTGGTAAAGGAACGGCTCGTCAAACTGCCGGTGGTGCATCAATCATCCACTTCTTCGGCGGTATCCACGAAATTTACTTCCCATACATTCTAATGAACCCTCGCCTAATCCTAGCAGCCATTGCAGGTGGTATGACTGGCGTATTCGTTCTAACAATGTTTAACGCAGGTATCGTTTCTCCAGCATCACCAGGTTCAATCTTCGCTATCTTGTTGATGACTCAGAAAGGTTCAATCGTAGGTGTACTCGCATCTATCGCAGCAGCAACAGGTGTGTCATTCGCAGTAGCGGCACTACTGATGAAGACGCAAACGTCAACAGAAGAAGACGGTGATGAAGCTGCACTAGAGAAAGCAACATCACAAATGAAAGACATGAAATCTGCATCTAAAAACGATGCGGTGGTAAACAGCCAAAGCAAAGGTGACGTAGACCTAGCGACAGTACAAAGCATCATTGTCGCTTGCGATGCGGGCATGGGTTCAAGCGCAATGGGTGCAAGCATGCTGCGCAAAAAGGTTCAAGACGCCGGTCTGAACATCCATGTAACCAACCTTGCTATTAACAACTTACCAGAGAGTGCAGATATCGTGATTACTCATAAAGACTTAACGGATCGTGCACGTAAGCATGCTCCGAACGCACACCACATTTCATTGACGAACTTCCTAGACAGCGAAATGTACAACCAGCTAGTCACCAAACTACTAGCAGCACAAAACCAATCCGCAGCCAATGACGACCAAATGGTAAAAGTGTCGGTAATGGCGGCGAACGACGACAGCTTTGAGCCACAGCAACCATCTGTATTCCAAATTCAACGTGAGAACATTCACCTAGGTTTGAAAGCAGCCAACAAAGAAGAAGCCATTCGCTTTGCAGGCAACAAATTGGTTGAACTTGGCTACGCAGAACCAGAATACGTAGACGCGATGTTTGAACGTGAAGCGTTGGTTCCAACTTACCTAGGCGAATCTATCGCAGTACCTCACGGTACCGTAGAAGCGAAAGACCGCGTGAAGAAAACAGGCATTGTAATCTGCCAATACCCTGCGGGTATCCAATTTACTGAAGACGACGATGATGTAGCAAAACTGGTTATCGGCATTGCAGCTAAGAACGATGAGCACATCCAGGTGATTACCACCATTACAAACGCGCTCGATGAGCCGGAGGCAATTGAGAAGCTAACTAGCACCAACGATGTAGAAGAGATTCTGAACATCCTTGGTGGTCAGCAAGCGGCTTAATCACTCCTTTTAATTTGCTCCTGAGCAAACCGAGGTCAGCTGTCACCCCCTATGCGGTTGGCCTCACCCTAGATTCGTTTTAGTCAACATTTCAGACATTGGTAGGTAAGAATTATGAAAAACGCAGTTCATTTTGGCGCAGGTAACATTGGTCGTGGCTTCATCGGAAAACTATTGGCAGATGCAGAAGTCGAGGTCACATTTGCAGACGTTGATGCTCCACTGGTTGATCAACTTAGCCACAAACAAGAATACAAAGTAAAAGTGGTCGGTACGGAATGCCAGATTGACACCGTAACCCACGTCACCGCTGTTAACTCCGCCAGCGAAGATGTCATCGATCGCATTATAAAAACTGACTTGGTAACAACTGCCGTAGGTCCCAACGTACTGGACATCATTGCAAAAACCATCGCGACCGGCATTGCAAAGCGCTTTGCGGCAGGCAACGAAAAACCGTTGAACATCATCGCGTGCGAAAACATGGTTCGTGGCACGACTCACCTAAAAGGTGAAGTGTACAAACATTTGGATGAATCATTACACGCGAAAGCAGACGAGCTAGTTGGCTTCGTCGACTCCGCAGTGGACCGCATCGTACCACCAGCAGAAGCCGCGAACGATGACCCACTAGAAGTCACGGTAGAGAGTTTTAGTGAATGGATTGTGGATGAACAGCAATTCAAAGGTGAAATCCCTGATATCGCTGGCATGGAAAGAACCAATAATCTAATGGCGTTTGTCGAGCGTAAGCTGTTCACCCTAAATACGGGTCATTGCATTACCGCTTACTTAGGTTGCTTGAAAGGACATCGCACTATTCGCGAAGCAATTGAAGACCCAAGCATTCACGCAGAAGTAAAACAAGCAATGCAAGAAAGCGGAGAAGTACTGATCAAACGCTACGGTTTTGACCGCGACATGCACAACGCTTACATCGAAAAGATCCTAGGTCGCTTTGCCAACCCTTATTTAGTTGATGAAGTTGATCGTGTTGGTCGCCAACCAATTCGTAAATTGGGGGCGAACGATAGATTAGTGAAGCCTTTACTCGGTACAATTGAGTATGGCACTGAAAATAAAACTCTTTTGAAAGGCATTGCTGCTGCGTTGAAGTACACTAACGACACCGACCCACAAGCAGTAGAACTGCAAACCTCATTAAAAGAAGTGGGTGTGAAGAAGACGCTAGCGACATACACAGGTCTTGCAGAAGACAGTGCTGAAGTGGCTCAAATCGAGACACTTTACAACCAACTTTGATTTACCTAGGGGAGCTTGGCTCCCCTTCTATATCCTTATCCACTTAAAGAGATGGGGATACTAATAATTAGAAATGTATTCAGTATATGGCAGATAACATCAACGAAACCGAGATCATTGAGCGATTAAACAGCGCACCTTCGGTACGAGGCTTTTTTATTGCAACCGTCGACGTATTTAACGATTCGATCGATGGGCTAGTGCAAAGAATTTTTCGTAAAGATAACTTCGCTGTCCAATCTGTGGTCGGTCCGCTGCTACAAGACTCAGGACCGCTGGGCGATCTATCTGTTCGTTTGAAGTTATTGTTTGGCTTAGGTGTGCTTCCCGATGACATTTATCACGACATCGAAGACATCATCAAACTCAAAAACCAACTCAATAGTGACGCTTCTGATTACGAGTTCACAGACCCCAATATTCTAGAGCCAATCAAAAAACTGCACTTGGTGAAGAAGATGGGTATGGTACAACTCGAAGTCAGCGAACCAGATGACGATATCGACCTTGAGTTCTATCAGCTTCAACTGCAACGTCAACAACAAATCATTAAGTCAGGGCTCTCGCTTGCTATTGTCGAAATCTGCAATGAACTCGGCAAAGAGAGCCCATTCTAACGCTATTTATACCCAAGTTACCTTCAAAAGGATTCGAGGTTGCTTGGGTATAACAACATAATCAATGTCAGCCGCTCTACACCCTACGTAGGAGCTCTACCAATGTTAAAAGCTGTACTTTTTGATATGGATGGACTGATTTTCGACACCGAGTCTATCTACAAACAGAGTTGGCAGTACGCCGCCACCGAGCAAGGCTTAGCCATCACTGATGATTTCTATCAACAATTCATCGGCGTCCAAGACCCTGAATGTGAAAGAATACTCGCCGAGCATTTTCAACAAGCCATCGATATGCCGCGCTACAAGGCTGTGCGAGATGAGCATTTCCATCACCTCAGAGACCAAGGTATTGCGCTCAAACCTGGTTTCGATTCGTTGTTACGAGCCATTAAACAACGTGGTTTGCTCACTGCTATTGTGACCTCTTCTCATCTCCCAGAAGTAAAACATAACTTCAATAATACTGAGTACCTTACCCAGTTCGATTTAGTGATTACCGCTGAAGATGTAGAACGTGGTAAGCCCAACCCCGACTGCTATCAAATGGCTTATCACCACCTCGGCATCGATGCAAAAGAGAGTCTTGTATTGGAAGATTCGAACAATGGCATTAAAGCTGCTCTCGCTGCTGAATGCCACGCCGTGATGATTCCAGATTTACTGCCACCACTGCAGGAATTTAAAGATAAAGTGATAATTAAAGCATCTCTTGAGGAAGTGATTCCGCTTCTGGATACGCTTTAGCTGCGGGCAATATTAAACAGAACTGGGTTTGGTGTTCTTCTGAAGTCACGGTGATCTTGCCATCATAAGCGTGAACGATCGACTGTGTGATCGACAACCCTAGCCCAGCTCCAACGCTGCCAGAATGTTGGCGTGACTTGTCGACTCGATAAAAGCGATCAAATAGATACGGTAGATTTTGCTTAGGTATCGTCTCACCGACGTTGTGAACGGTAATGGTGACAAACTCATCACTCTGCTCGACATCAACACGAATCGTTGTTTCATCATAAGCATGGCGAATGGCATTAGAGAGCAAATTCCCTACCGCTCTCTCAAACATATTTCGATCCATGTACAACATCGCTTGCCCCGAAGTGATGATGCTCAAAGCAGAATCTTCCGCCAGTATGCCAAAGTACTCGATTAAGTGAGCAAGCTGTTCATGAACAGCGAAGTGCTCATTGTGTCGATGGATAAGCTTATTCTCCGCTTTTGCGATATACAGCAAATCATTGATGGTCTTGGTAATTCGGTTTAACTCTTCAAGCGTAGAAGCAATCGCTTCTTGGTATTCCTCCGATGTACGGCACGCGCCTAATATCACTTGGTTTTGGGTCGTAATATTGGTCAAAGGCGTTTTGAGCTCATGAGCAATATCAGAAGAAAACTCACTCAAACGATGAAAACCAGTTTGTAACCGATCCAGCATGGCATTGTGCTTAGTAGCAAGTTCACGTAGCTCTACTGGTAAGGTTTCTGGGGCAATGCGGATATCCAACTGTTCTGGTGTGATGTGTTGAATGTGCTTATTTAAGGTCAAAATGGGCTTTAAACCGCGATTAACGATCACTCGGCTAAATAGCGTCGATGCAATAAATGCGAAGCCTAAAGACCAAAATAAGATCCAACCAAGCTTATTTAAGAATAATCGATGATGGTTGATGCTCACGCCAATAACAACAGTGACATCTTTGGTTTTAAAAGCGAACGCTCGAATATCTAACGAGTTTTCACGCCACTCTATCGCATTGTTTTGATTTAAGATCTGTGGAGAGCTCAGCGTCAACGACAAATCCTTAGGGATAGAGAGCGTCGAGTTTTTGTAAGTCAGTGCTTCCTCTTTAAATGCCCACATATAGACAGAGCTATTGTCGATAAGTAGATAAGCCGACTCCGGTGAGACCAGCATCGTCTTTTCTATCGAGTTATATTTGGTCACTGTGTCGTTGTAATCTTGGGTGAAGAAATGACGTTCGATGGTGTAATACAGAATGAATGCTAAAGCGAGATATACCACCAATGTCGTGCCAACAAACATCAAAACGAGCTTGTTTTGCATAGAGAGGTTGGCTGGTAACTTACGCATCAAGAGCTTCCAACTTGTAGCCCATCCCTCTAACGGTGTGGATCAAAGCTACCTCAAACGGCTTGTCGACCTTTTGGCGCAATCGCTTAACGGCAACATCGATAACATTGGTGTCGCTATCAAAGTTCATATCCCACACCAGTGAAGCAATGGTCGTTCGTGATAGGACTTGTCCCTCTTTTCGCATCAAAAGCTCAAGTAGCGCGTATTCTTTGGCAGTTAAAGTGATGGTTTGCCCGTTCCGCGTCGCAACTCGCTTCATCATGTCCAGCTTTAGGTCGGCTATTTGCAGCGTCTGCGAAGAAGTTAAAACTCGCGAGGAAGTATGATGGCGAAACACATTTTGAATTCTCGCCAGAAGCTCGGCAAAGGCATAAGGTTTGACGACGTAATCATTGGCTCCTAATTCAAAACCACGAACACGATCCTCAATTTGTTCTTTAGCCGTAAGCATAATGACCGGGGTATGGATATCACTGCTACGCAGGGTGTTAAGCACTTGCCAACCGTCGAGCTTTGGTAACATGATATCGAGAAGAATAAGATCATAAGACTCACTTGTTGCATGATACAGCCCGTCTACACCATCGCGCACCCAGTCAACAACATAACCCGATTCTACCAACCCTTTTTGCAAGTATTCTCCGGCTTTCAATTCATCTTCTACAATCAGTAATTTCAACTTCTATCCTCTACCTCAGCCATCAAAAAAAGAGTACGACGCAACAACATCATACTCTTTTCACGCTTCACTTTTATCGATTACTGTCGCGCTCTGCATAGTGCACTTTGACATTCACTGTACCGACATATTCCAGCTGCCCATCTGCGTTCATGCGTTCTTGAACCGTGATGAACCCACTGTCTTTCAGATGAGTGCTCTTAGATGCAATATTGAAGTTAGAGATATTCAGCTCTTTATTAAGCTCACGAGCCGACATGCTTTTCAAAGCATTAAGTTCAGCGAAAGCTTGTTGGTATGCGGCATCTGACGTTGCGGTAGGTTCCACAGAGAGAGTCTTCATCTCTTCTCTGCTCACATAATTACCGCTAGTGAAGATAGGGTTGGCAAACGCGGATGCGCTAGTGATTGCCATAGCTGCGACAAGGAGAGCGGTTTTCATTGCTTTCATGTTGATGACCTTTTCAGTGTGTTTGTTTTCAATGACTTCATTATTCAACAAGACACCTGACACCAACCTATCCCAAAGATGACATTTTTGTCATAAATCCAACAATCATCTTCGCCTCACAAGGAGCATAATCAAATCTCGTAAGTTAAACCAAAGTGGAATTTGTAGTCGTCTTTCTCTGGTACTACCCCCTCCGAGTCGGCTTTGGTGTCAGAGACATGATCCCAAACGGCTTTAATGCTAAGTTCAAGATCATCAACAAGATCGATATCGAAACCTAGCTCATTGGTATGACGGGCGCCGCCCGCGTCGTTACTTGCCCAATTCAGGTTATAGGTATGGCTTAAATCGATGTCATCGGTCAGTTCATACTCAAAGTTAGATTCAAACGCCAGCGTGTTACTGGTCGCGTCACCCGATTCCCCCTCTTCTACCGTCTTAAAATCGGTGTACTGATAACCGGGACCAATAGAGACATCCCACTCTGTTTGTGAATTGGCAATGATAAAGTAACCCATCTGCATTGAAGCATTAACCTGGTATTCAATGTTTTGAAACTCATCACTGAGTACAGAGAGTTTGAGCGGTCGAAAGAACAGACGATTGCTCAAATAGATATCGTAGGAGCCATCAAACGAACTATTGTTTGCCGTCGTTTTATCATTCGTCTTGGAGTTTTCGTGCTTCGCTTTTAACTTAGTGCGCGAGCCAACGGTATTTCTTTCCGCTTCCACTTCACCGAGCAGTGAAAACTCATCGGTGTTGCCTTTGCTAATGTCTAAACCAAAGAAAATCTCGGTCGTCCAATGATCAGAATCTTTCTCTGCCCCGCGATAAATCGATACAACATCCGTAATAGGAAACGCCATCTCTTCACCGTCATTAGTCAAGTACAGCTGCTCATCACGAATCGACAAGTAACCGTCGAAAACATCACCGCTTGCGGTTCGAATGGTAAAAAAGCTCGCTGTTTCTAATATCGCGATATCTTCCAGTTCAATCTCTTGATCACCAAGATCATCACTATCAAATTCAATCTCTTGATCGAACGAGTTCGTTTCTTCTTTGATTGTCCCCGTTAACTCGCCTTTGATCACCTCGCCAGATTTAAGTTGTAGCCAATCATCGTTTTCATCAATAAATACTGTTTGGCTTTTGCGTTGCTGCGTTTGTTCTTCATCTGCTAAGGCGTAGTGATGGTAGAACGAAGAAACAATACATACTGCCAAGAGTTTGATTTTCATAGTGACCTTTTCAGTTCAATAGAAACCACATCCGTTGGGCTTACGATAGTAATGCTCGCCGTCCGACGTGTCAGAAAGTAAACAAGTGAATGTCAACGTATTGCGCATCATAACCATGTCAACAAGCATAAAAAAAGCGAAGTCATGTGACTTCGCTTTAGGTTCTCGCTACTTACATAGCGCAACATAAACAAGTGTAATCTTAATCACACCATGTGTTGATTATTCTACGGTTACCGCTTTCGCTAGGTTACGTGGTTGATCTACGTCCGTACCTTTGATCAGCGCTACGTAGTAAGAAAGTAGCTGCATTGGAATGGTGTAGTAGATCGCCGCCGTGATTTCACTAACGTGTGGCATTGTGATGATCTTCATTGTCTCATCACCTTCGAAGCCTGCGTCAGCATCGGCAAATACGTAAAGCAGACCACCACGAGCACGTACTTCTTCAACGTTTGATTTCAGCTTCTCTAGAAGATCGTTGCTTGGTGCAACAACCACAACTGGCATATCTGCATCGATCAATGCTAAAGGACCGTGTTTCAATTCACCTGCCGCGTAGGCTTCTGCGTGAATGTAAGAGATCTCTTTTAGTTTTAGAGACGCTTCCATCGCGATTGGGTAGAACTCACCACGACCTAGGAATAGAGTGTGGTGTTTATCGGCAAAGTCTGGTGCTAGTGCTTCAATTTCTTTTTCGAAAGACAGCGCTGCATTGATTTGTTTCGGTAGAGCGTGAAGCGCTTCTACGATCTCTTTTTCTTTCTCTTTGCTAATGCGGTTTTGTTGCTTACCAAGTGCCGTCACTAGCATGAGTAGCGCAGAAAGCTGAGTCGTGAACGCTTTAGTTGATGCCACACCGATTTCCACGCCTGCACGTGTCATGAATGCGAAGTCAGACTCACGAACCAAAGAAGAACCCGCTACGTTACAGATGGTCATTGCCGCCATGTAACCCTTCTCTTTTGCTAGGCGAAGTGCTGCTAGCGTATCGGCGGTTTCACCAGATTGAGAAAGCGTGATCAATAGGCTGTTTGGACGCGTCACAAATTTGCGGTAACGGAATTCAGACGCGATTTCTACATCACAGCTCACGCCCGCAATGTCTTCAAACCAGTAACGTGCTGTCATACCAGCGTTGTAAGATGTACCACATGCAACGATTTGTACGTGTTCCACTTTGCTTAGGATTTCTGCCGCGTTAACACCGATTGCTTCAGTGACAACAGAGTCTGCCGTGATACGACCTTCCATTGTGTTGATCAACGCTGTTGGTTGTTCGTAGATCTCTTTCTGCATGAAGTGACGGTATTGACCTTTGTCACCTGCGTCGTGTTCCGCGTTTGATTCTGTGATTTCGCGTTCTACACGCTCACCTGTTGCATCAAATACCGTTACGTCACGACGAGTGATCTCAGCAACATCACCTTCTTCTAGGTACATGAAACGGCGTGTTACGTTAAGTAGCGCAAGTTGGTCAGATGCGAGGAAGTTTTCACCCACACCAAAACCAATAACGATTGGGCTACCTGAGCGCGCCACAACAATACGTGAAGGATCTTTACGATCCAGTGCCACTGTACCGTATGCACCTTCAAGTTGTTTTGCTGTTTTTTGTACTGCTTCAAGCAATGTTTCTGAAGTGCGAAGCTCCCACTCAACCATGTGAGCGATAACTTCAGTATCCGTTTGAGATTCAAATACGTAACCGCGAGATTGAAGTAGCTCACGTAGCTCTTCGTGGTTTTCGATGATGCCGTTGTGTACTACTGCGATGTCACCAGACATGTGTGGGTGTGCGTTCACTTCTGAAGGCTCACCGTGTGTTGCCCAACGAGTGTGTGCGATACCAGTACCGCCGATCACTTTTGCTTGATCAACTGCGTCTGCCAGCTCTTGTACCTTACCTAGACGACGAATACGCGTTAGGTTGGTTTCGCCATCAACGATCGCTACGCCCGCTGAGTCATAACCGCGGTATTCCAAGCGACGTAGACCTTCAACCAAAATTTCTGCAACATCTCGTTGTGCTACTGCACCTACGATTCCACACATGTGTTTATCTCCGTTTGTAGTTTTGTTCTTCCCTAGCCATGGTTTCAAATAGAGGCAGCAAGCAAAGGCCTTTATCCAGAGGGAAGTGAAATATGAAACTGTTTACTTAGTTAGATTAGGCGCAAATGACTTTTACGCCATGTTGTTCAATCTGTGCTTTGTGTTCTGGCTGTAACTCTGCGTCGGTAACCAATACATCAATTTGGTCCCAAGCCAACTCTAAGTTCGGAATTTTGCGTCCGACTTTTTCAGACTCGATCATGACAATGACTTCACGAGAGACTTCTGCCATGACTTTGCTTAAGCCAACCAATTCATTGAACGTTGTGGTTCCGCGCTCTAAATCGATACCATCAGCACCGATAAACAGCTGGTCAAAGTCGTAAGCTCTTAGTACAGATTCGGCTACTTTGCCTTGGAAGGATTCTGAGTGCGTATCCCAAGTTCCACCTGTCATTAACAGGGTTGGTTCGCTCTCTAATTCGTTAAGTGCATTTGCGACATGCAACGAGTTGGTCATTACAACCAAACCACGTTTGTCGTTTAATTGCTGAATCAATGCCGCTGTTGTGCTGCCACTGTCGATCACAATTCGGTTATGATCACGAATCAGTGATGCCGCCGCTTTTGCTAGACTTAACTTTCGACTCGAAACAATTGGACTCAATTCTTCATGAATAACTTCGGTTGGAATCGAAATCGCACCACCGTAACGGCGCAAAAGTTGTCCATTTTTCTCTAAAGAAGCTAAGTCCTTTCTAATCGTGACTTCTGAGGTTTCAAATTTCTGCGCCAGTTCATCAACGCTGACTTCCCCAAGCTCATTTACTAGGTTAGAAATGGCGTGTCTTCTTAGTTGAGTGTTTCGTTTCGACATTTATGTTTTAATTTTAAGTTTCGGTTTGAAATTTATTATAGTCAAAACGAAACTTTTAAGTCCATTTATTTCGATCCAAAAAATTAATATTTCTCGATAAAACCTTGTCCTAAGACAATTCTTAAACAGTGATATTGGATTCATTCGGTGGTAGAATTCGCCACCGAAAAGAAAAAAAATTACAGAATTGAAGGTTATTTTTTTGCAACTTTCTGCATATAAAGTGGGATTAGTCACAAAAAGGTAACCAAAATCGCCGATCTTTTAGTCATAAAATGACTAAACTTGGTGAAAGACTTACAGAATCTGAAGTTCCAATAATGCGGCGGAAAATCGGTGGGTGACAGGCACTAAATGTCATCAAAACGCCCTAACTTCAGAGTAAACAACCGACTTTCAAATTGTAACTATACTTACCGGAGAGTATCTTCCATGAAAAAGACCAAAATCGTTTGTACGATTGGCCCTAAAACTGAATCTGTAGAGAAGCTAACTGAACTAGTAAACGCTGGCATGAACGTTATGCGTCTTAACTTCTCTCACGGTGACTACGCAGAGCACGGCACTCGTATCGCGAACTTCCGCCAAGTAATGGAAGCTACAGGCAAACAACTTGCAATCCTTCTAGACACTAAAGGTCCAGAAATCCGCACTATCAAACTAGAAGACGGCAACGACGTTGATCTAGTAGCTGGTCAAGAATTCACTTTCACAACTGACATCTCAGTTGTAGGTAACAAAGACAAAGTTGCAGTAACTTACGCTGGTTTTGCTAACGACCTAAACGTTGGTAACACTATCCTAGTAGACGACGGTCTAATCGAAATGGAAGTGCTTGCAACTTCTGAAACTGAAGTTAAGTGTAAAGTTCTTAACAACGGTGCTCTAGGCGAAAACAAAGGTGTTAACCTTCCAGGCGTTTCTGTAAACCTACCTGCACTATCTGAAAAAGATAAGAACGACCTTAAATTCGGTTGTGAGCAAGGTGTTGATTTCGTAGCTGCTTCTTTCATCCGTAAAGCTTCTGACGTTCAAGAAATCCGTGAAGTACTTGCTGCAAACGGCGGCGAGAACATCCACATCATCTCTAAGATCGAAAACCAAGAAGGTGTTGATAACTTCGACGAGATCCTAGAGCTTTCTGACGGCATCATGGTTGCTCGTGGTGACCTAGGTGTTGAAATCCCAGCTGAAGAAGTAATCTTCGCTCAGAAGATGATGATCGAGAAGTGTAACCGTGCACGTAAGATGGTTATCACTGCAACTCAAATGCTTGATTCTATGATCAACAACCCACGTCCTACTCGTGCGGAAGCTGGCGACGTTGCTAACGCGGTAATGGACGGTACTGACGCAGTTATGCTTTCTGGTGAAACTGCTAAAGGTAAGTACCCAGTTGAAGCGGTAACTATCATGGCTCAAATCGCGAACCGTACTGATTCAGCTCTAAAAGCTGAGCTAGGTTCTCGTCTAGACAGCCCACGTCTTCGCATCACTGAAGCAGTATGTAAAGGCGCGGTAGACACAGCTGAAAAACTAGCTGCTCCACTTATCGTTGTTGCAACTGAAGGTGGTAAGTCTGCACGTTCAGTACGTAAGTACTTCCCAACTGCAAACATCCTAGCACTAACGACTAACACTAAGACTGCTGCACAGCTAGTTCTAACTAAAGGTGTTACTCCAGTAGTTGTTGAGTCTATCCAAAGCACTGACGCGTTCTACGTAGCAGGTAAAGAACTTGCTCTAGAATCAGGTCTAGGTAACAAAGGCGATATCGTTGTTATGGTTTCTGGTGCTCTAGTAGCTTCAGGCACAACGAACACAGCTTCTGTACACGTTCTATAAGACTGAAGAATTCAATCATCAGTTCAATAAAAAAGAGGGCTTCGGCCCTCTTTTTTTATATATTTAATCTTGCCCTCATAATCAGTACGCTGTATTATCAATCACAACCGAACTACGTACTGTTTAGTTGTCGTCACGATAATAAAATTTCATGAGGTTGCTTGTGTCCAGTCCTACTCTTACCGACAAAGTTTCGAAAATGATCTGTCAGGACATCCTGACGGGTGAATTAAAGCCAGGTCAAAAGCTTGTGGTTGCTGACCTGAAAGAGAAATACAACGTTGGTGCATCACCTATCCGCGAAGCACTTGTGCAACTGTCTTGGAGCAAGTATGTAAAGCTTGAGCCACAAAAAGGCTGTTGGGTTGCGCCTGTGTGCAAAAAAGAATTGAACGACCTATACGAAAGCCTTCGTGTGGTTTCTTCTGTACTGCTTAAGAAAGCAATCTTGGCGGGTGATGAAAGCTGGGAATTGGACGTGCTAACGTCATACCATAAGCTATCTCGTCTGAACTTTGACGAAACATTCTGTTGGAAAGAGTGGGAAGAGCGCCACCATCAGTTCCACGTCTCTTTGCTGGAAGGTGCTGATTCAAAGAACATGTTTGAGTTCTTCAGTGATCTGATCAACCAAATCAAACGCTACCGCTACTTTGCGATGCAAACATTGAACTCTGAGCAAGATGCTCTGTTCAACATTGATGAACATGAGATGATCATGAAGCTTGTTCTTGCGAAGAACAGCGAAGAAGCAATGACACTGCTTGATAAGCATTTATTGAGCTCAATGCAGCGTATTGAAACCGTACTAGAGCTAGAAACGGCTTAATCATATCGTCGCCCAATAGATAGCAAAAAATCGGGGTTATCCCGATTTTTTTATTTGCTAGAGAAGCCAATTACTGCTTTTTCTCATCGCCTCTAAGCAATGTCATCAAAACTGTGACAAATCGACACTCGGTTCCGCCCTGCACTTTTTGACTCGTACAGGGCAATATCGGCACATTTGTAACTGCGAGTTCTATCCGCAGTCACATCGCTGTAACCCACACTTACGGTCACTGAACGGTCACTACTTAGCTCTACTGCAACACGCAAGCGATTCAAAACCACTTCCGCCTCTTGCGTAGTAGTGTGCGGCATGATCACCGCGAACTCCTCTCCGCCAACTCGAGCCACGAAGTCGGTGCTTCTCACCCCACGAAGTAAAGTTTCAGCCACAGTACAAATGACTTTGTCGCCTTCATCATGCCCCAGTTCATCGTTAATACGCTTGAAATGGTCGATATCAAATAAGGCTAAACAAGTCGTTGGTGTATTCGGATAGCGTTCAACCAAGTTGGTATATTGTGCAAGCTGCTCTTCAAATTTACGGCGGTTCCAAAGGCTGGTTAAACCATCTTTCTCACTTAAGTTGCGCAGCTTTTCTTCTAGCTCTTTACGCTCCGAAATATCCACCAGTGAAGTGATGTAATAACTGACCTTACCAGACTTTGCCATAATGGCTTGAATACGCATAATGGCAGTAAATACATGATTAAGTTTAGTACGACAACGCACCTCACCTTCCCATACTTGCTCAACACCCAGTTGATTCCAAATCGCCAGAATATTTTCAATGTCTTCGGGGATAAAAATCAGATTGTGGGCATTCCAGCCTCGTAAGCGAGAATTCGAATAACCCATCATGTGTTCGAACTCTTGGTTAACCATCATAATTCGGTGTGAAGTATCCGAAATCATCACTGCGGTCATGCCATCCAGTGCCGCTCGAGCCAGCTTGGACTCAATGCTATGGCGACGATAGTGCAGTGCTAAAGTTGTTATCGGGAGCGCGAAAACCAGCATCAAGCTTAAAACAAAGAGAGCTTCTTGCAATAAGTCATCAATGTCTCGATCAGCTCGCTCTAAGAGCTGTTCTTGCGAAAGATCGATAATTAAATGAAGAGACTCCCCCGGCACAAAGTTAATCGTATTAAAGATCACCAGATGGTTACCATCGTATTCGTAACCCATCTTTTCTGCCCCCATGTTCTGCCAAACTTTGGGGTGAAGCAAACCAAAGTTGAATCGAGAGCGAGCAGGAATAATATCGCCATACAGCTTGTCATTATGAGAGCTCGCAACGTAGTAGCCCGCTTGGTTGATAAGCTCGATGTTAAAATCTCTTACAGGTGAGTAATTTAAACGTGACGACAAATATTGAACGTTGATGTTCAGTACCAGATAGCCTTCGCGCGTGCCATCCATCGCAACAGGCATCATGATACGAATCGATGGACTGTACGGATAAACGAGCTCACTATTTTCTCGTTCTAACTCTATCCCCCAAGAGCCGATCTGGTCATTGCTAAGATTCTGAGCGAATTGGAAATAAGCTCGCTCGGACTTATCTTGCAAAACCTGAGCTGGCGCAGCAATGCCCGTTTTGAAGTCGTAATTAATCCGTACGTTCTCTTGCCCTTCAAGGTTTAGGAAACGTATCTGCCGATACCATTTTTGGTTAACGGCGACTGAGCTCCACACCTCTTGTAAAATGGCGAGATTTTTGTCGCTAGGATCACGCAAATAATCGTAAAGGCTTTGGCTATGACCGAGTAGATCACTGATGGAAGAGATTTGATCTTGAACGTTGTTATATTCTCGCTCGGAATACGCGAGTTGATGAAGAGCTTCTTTAGCGGTGCTCTTGACGTTATCCGCTAACAGCGTTTGATATTTCTGATAGTAGTAAATTGAGATGAGCGCGCTAAAAAATAGCGTCGTCGCCAACAAAGCGCTGACTAACTTCCTGACTTTCACGCGTTCTACTACTCACATTGATTACGAAAGCAGCAATTATATCACTGTTTATTATTTTCTAAACAAAAAGCCATCGAACAACGATGGCTTTTCTTAAATGCATCAGATTTCATTAAGGCTTGAGGCAACGTTCCCCGCGAGCAATGCCTACGACACCACTTCGAGCCACTTCGACCACTTCCGTAACTTCCGAAATCGCTTGGATGAAAGCGTCCAGTTTCTCACTGGTACCCGCAAGTTGCACCGTATATTGAGAAGCCGTGACATCAACAATCTGACCACGGAAAATATCCGCGGTACGCTTCACTTCAGCACGAGCAAAACCACTCGCTTTCACCTTGACCATCATCAGTTCGCGCTCGATGTGGTCAAATTCCGTGACTTCTTGCACTTTGAGCACATCGATCAGCTTATGCAATTGCTTCTGAATCTGCTCCAACTGCATTTCATCAGAGTTAGTCGTGATATTTAGACGCGACAGTGTTTCGTCATCAGTTGGTGATACGTTCAATGATTCAATGTTGTAACCACGCTGAGAAAACAAACCGACAACGCGAGACAAAGCACCTGGCTGGTTTTCCATTAACAAAGAAATAATGTGTCTCATATTAAGTACGCTCCGTTTTGCTTAGCCACATCTTGTCCATACCCTCGCCTTTGATCTGCATTGGGTAAACGTGTTCGGTTTCATCTACGTTGATGTCGACAAACACCAAACGATCTTTCATGTCGAGCGCCTTTTGGAGACCCGCTTCTAGCTGATCTGGCGTTTCGATACGAATACCGACGTGACCATAAGCTTCTGCAATCGCTGCAAAATCAGGAACAGAACTCATGTACGAGTTAGAGTGACGACCTTGATAAATAATGTCTTGCCATTGTTTTACCATGCCTAGGAAACGGTTATTCAAGTTAATGATTTTTACAGGGATGTCGTATTGCATGGCCGTCGACAACTCCTGAATATTCATTTGGATACTGCCATCACCAGTCACAACCACCACTTCTTCTTCTGGCATGGCGAATTTCACACCCATACCAGCAGGTAGACCGAAGCCCATTGTGCCGAGGCCACCCGAGTTAATCCAACGGCGTGGTTTATTAAATGGATAGTAAAGCGCCGCAAACATCTGGTGCTGTCCTACATCAGACGCAACGTAAGCGTCTCCCTTGGTTAGCTTGTGCAGTGTTTCGATAACTTGTTGCGGCTTAATGCGCTCAGGAGATGTCTCATACGCCAAGCAGTTGCGATCTCGCCATACTTGAATGTCTTCCCACCACTGACCTATCGCTTCTTGATCGTTGTTATTGCCCTGCTCGTTGAGCAGACCAACCATGGTCGCTAATACTTTTTCAGCAGAACCTACGATAGGCAAATCAACTTTCACATTTTTCGAGATAGAAGATGGGTCAATATCAATGTGCATCACTTTAGCATTCGGACAATACTTCTCTAGATTATTGGTCGTACGGTCATCAAAACGTACCCCAATACCAAAGATAAGATCCGCTTCATGCATCGCCATGTTAGCTTCGTAAGTACCGTGCATACCTAGCATACCAAGCGAGTTTTTATGTGTACCCGGGAAGGCACCTAACCCCATTAGTGTGCTTACAACAGGAAGGTTTAACTGCTCCGATAGCGTTTGAATATGCTCATGCGCACCGGAAATTACCGCCCCACCACCGATGTACAGTACTGGTTTCTTCGCTTCAACAAGCGACTTCAACGCTTTTTTGATCTGACCTTTGTGACCAGACGTCGTTGGCTTATATGAACGCATCGAAATGCTTTCTGGGTACTCGTAAGGAAGCTTGATTTGCGGGTTCAAAATATCTTTCGGCAAATCAATCACAACCGGTCCAGGTCGACCTGTTGTCGAGATGTAGAACGCTTTTTTGATCGTTTCAGGAATGTCTTCCGCTTTCTTAACGAGGAAGCTGTGTTTCACAACAGGGCGTGAAACACCCACAATGTCACACTCTTGGAAGGCATCATTACCAATCAGGTTGTTTGGTACGTTACCTGAGATAACAATCATTGGAATTGAATCCATGTATGCAGTCGCAATACCTGTGATGGTATTGGTTGCACCAGGACCAGAACATACCAGTACGACTCCGGGCTTGCCCGTCGCTCGCGCATAGCCATCTGCCATATGGGTAGCGGCTTGTTCGTGTCTTACTAGTACGTGTTTGATTTGATCGGTTTTGGCGTGCAGTGCGTCGTAGATATCTAAAACGGACCCACCAGGGTAACCAAAGATTTGCTCTACGCTCTCTTCAATCAGAGATTGCACAACCATCTCTGCGCCTGACAACATTGCTGTCATAATTTGCTCTCCTTACCAGTTTTCCTCACCGTAAGGCCAACGGTTTGGTCTGGTTTTACATAGTCTAGGTCTTATTCGTAGCCTAATAGAAATACTTCCACTTTTTCAGCTATGTCTTACGTCTGTCATAACAAAACGCAAGGTAACACAACAAATGTAACGTTTTATTATCAACGGGTCTAATGAGAGTTGAATCAAATTTTAAACAAGATGCTATAAATCAGAACAAAGGCAGGGTTTGACGCTAACTAAGTAGCGCAAAATAGAATCAAGATAAGAAACCAAAAGAAAATAAAGTGAATAATTTCACTAGAAATGGCAACTTTCAGCGAAACTTCCTTCATAAGTCACAACTAAAAGTGTGAAAGACGGTCATAAAAAATCCCCAGCAGCACAATATCAGGCAACTGGGGACATTTTCATCAATCTGAAATCTAAGTTAGCTTAAGTTACTTTTTATCAGACTTTTCAGTGTACATTTCTTCGATTTCATCTTGGTATTTGTCGTTAATGACTTTACGACGAAGTTTTTGTGTTGGGGTCAACTCACCATCATCCATCGAGAATGCTTTAGGTAAAAGTTTGAATTTCTTAACTTGTTCAAACTTAGCCAGTTCTTTCTGCAGGTCATTAACACGCTTCTCAAGCATCTCAACAATCTGATGATGTTTGATCAATTCAACACGATCGTGGTACTTGATATTTAGTTCTTTCGCATACTCTTCAAGTGAGTCGTAACACGGAACAATCAGAGCCGATACAAATTTACGTGTATCTGCGATGACAGCAATCTGCTCAATGAAGTGGTCTTTACCGATTGCACCTTCTACGACTTGAGGTGCAATGTACTTACCGTTTGAAGTCTTCATCAGTTCTTTGATGCGGTCAGTAATGAACAAGTTGCCATTTTCATCAATGTAGCCTGCATCGCCAGTCTTCAAGAAGCCATGTTCGTCAAACGTCTTCTCAGTTTCCTCTGGCATTTTGTAGTAGCCACGCATCACCATTGGACCGCGCACTAAAATTTCGTTGTTTTCACCAATCTTAACTTGAGCGCCTGGCATTGCCATACCGATAGAGCTCGGATCAAAGCATTGATCATCCCAACAAGATACGGTTGCCGTGGTTTCTGTCATACCGTAGCCAAGCTTAACATTGATGCCAATTGCGTGGAAAAAACGCCCAATGGTTTCATCTAGCTTCGCGCCACCACATGGCATGAAATTAATGCGTCCACCCAATAATGCACGTAGCTTGCTCAACACTAGTTTGTCTGCCAAAGCATAAGATTTACGTAGCATCAGTGATGGCTTGCGGTTTTCTTGATGACAAGCAGCCATCTTCGCACCCATGTTGACCGCCCAAGTAAACATAATTTTGCGATGGAATGGTGCACGTGACACTTTCTCGTGGATCGCAGAGAAGATCTTCTCATAAAAACGAGGAACCGCACTCATCACGGTTGGGCGTACTTCACTCAGGGCATCACGTACTTGCATGGTGTCTTGCAGGTAGCAGTTGGTACCACCTTTATAAAGCACATAGAATGTCCATGCACGCTCAAACACGTGTGATAATGGCAAGAAACACAGCGATACGTCGTCTTCAGTTAAACTCAAGCGCTCATCATGACCTTCAAGTTGAGCAGAGATGTTCGCGTAATCTAGCATTACACCTTTCGGTTGACCTGTGGTACCAGAGGTGTAAATCAGGGTCAGTAGATCTTCTTCTTGCGCATGTTCTAAACGAGTTTCTAGCTCAGCTTGGTGACTAACGTCGCCCTGAGCAACGAAGTCTTTCCATGTCATGGCAAATGCATGATCGCCTAGGTCAATATCATCTGACATCGCAACGATCAGTTCTAGCTGCTTACATTCATCGAAAATGCTAACCGCGGCATCAAACTGTGGCTGCTCACCAACGAACAACACTTTGACGTCTGCGTTATCAATGATGTAAGCCGATTGAGCTGCGGTGTTAGTTGGATAGATAGGTACGGTAACGCCACGCAATTGAAGTGCTGCAAAATCAGCAATGGTCCATTGCGGCATGTTATTTGAAAAAATACCGATCTTATCTTGAACGCCCAATCCCTGAGCCAAAAGCGCAAGTGACAAAGCATCTACTTGCTGACCAAACTGCTCCCAAGTAATACCTTGCCATGTGTCGCCGACTTTATGTTTAAGCGCAACACGAGTACTACCCTTCGCAATTTGTTCACGAATACGTTTTACGATATGAAAATCTAACTTGGCCATTCTTTACATTACCTTTTGGCTTACAGGCGTAAGCTATTTGAGCGCACAAGTGTAACCTCGACGCTTAAAAACGCAACTGACCATTATCAAACTTATCATTATTAAGAGACGACTATCACTAATGAGAGCATAGCAGGTCTTTAACTGCTGAAGGTTTAATCAACTTAAGTCGCTGTTTCGACTATTAAATAGCGGACATAAAAAGCCCCTGAGAGACGGCGTTCTCTCAGGGGCAAGGAATTGTAAAAATTGATGATTACAAGTCCAGTCTGACCAGTTGATCAGGCTAAAAATTCAGCTTATTTAAGCGCAACAACTTCACCACAAGTGATCATAAGTTGGTCACGTAACCAGATGTGGCCTTTGTCCTTCTCACTTGATTCGTGCCAGCTTAGGTAACCACTGATTTCCTTGTTTTCAAATGGGAAATCTAGGATTTGCAACTGGTCGCTGTTCACTGCATTCTCAGCCATCCAGCGAGGAGCGATAGTCACAAGCTCAGATTGGCTTACTACGTATAGCAGGTTGCTTAGGCTTGAACCTTCATAAGCGGCTTGGCAATCAAGTTCGCGGTACGCTTGCTCAGAGAAGCTACGTTGACCATGTACACGTGATAGCTTCGCGTGTTTCTCGTTGATCAGTTGCTCAGCAGATACACCACCTTGGATGCGAGGGTGCGTCTTAGAAGCAATAACCACTAGCTCATCTTTAAAGATTTCAGTGCTTGAGAAGCCTTGATCATCAAAACGTGCGTAGTCAATTACGAAGTCGATTTCTTGGTAGCGCATACGCTCAGATAGAAGGCGATCAAATTCCGCATCTAGGTGTAGCTGTACGCTTGGTGCTTGCTCGTTAATGTTAGCCATGATTCTCGGTGCGAAACGCATATCACATGGGCTACAAATCGCCAGTTTAAATAGACGAGTTGAAGACTCAGGTTGGAAAACTGAGCTTGGAAGTTCGTTACGAATAAGCTGTAGTGCTTGGCGGATAGGACCAAACAGTTGACGAGCACGCTGAGTTGGCTGAATACCACGACCCTGACGCATGAATAGCTCATCATTAAACATTACTTTTAGGCGAGCAACCGCATTACTTACTGCTGGTTGTGACATGCCAAGGTTATGTGCTGCACGAGTAATATTTTGCTCTTGCATCACTGCATCAAATACGGTCAATAGGTTTAAATCTACACCACGCAATGTGCTTTCCATACGGTAGCTAGCAATTGCGCTCATCGCGTCTTTTTTATCTAACATGGAGTGCGCCTCTTATGTAATCGTCAACTTGGTTCAATGAATTCTTAACGAATAGAATCTCTTTGCACACAAACGACCGTGGCTGGATTCAAATCATTTTTTAAGGAATAGAAAACCGAATTTGTATTATATTTATCGTCCAGATATTTCCGGCTCGAACCGTACTATCAACTAATCAATCAAGGTTTCGCAACTAGATTGATATTTAATCATTAAATTTTAGCCAATTAGTTATTTATTCCATATTTATCATATCGTTAAGAAAAACATAAAAAAGTATAAAACGCCTAAATCAGAGGTTTCTTACAACCTATTTAGCACGTTAATGACAATCTACAGGGATCATACAACCCATTTGCCCTGCTTATTGTTTGCATTTGAGTTCAAAAACCAGCATCAATAGTTAAGTTCACAAAACATGCAAATCAGTTAAAGAGTCAGCAAAATGACCGTGAATAGAAATGATATAGAAGGCATAAAAATGCAGCCAATCAGCGCGTGAATGACTGCAACTTAGAAGATAAATCAGACGTTAAATATTCGATACGTAACTCGGAAAATCGACTTGTTCCCATAGTTGTTCAGAGAGTTTTTCAGGTGCATCCCAGACACCTTGTAATACCCAGTTGGCGATCGCTTTTGCAACATCAGGATACTTCACGCTTTCTGCTTGTTGTTCTTTCAACCACTGACGTACCGTCGAAATATCAAGGTTTTCCATCGAAGATGCTAGCCCTAAGTCTTCCAATGTTGCGACGTTACTTTGCTGTTCAAATTGCCCAGAAAGCGGTTTAAGTAATAGCTTCTTGCCAAGAGAAAGGGCTTCCGATGGCAGTTCAAAACCACCATTGGCAATCACTCCACTACAACGTTGCAAATGAGATTGAAAGTTAGTGTGACACAGAGGTCTTAGTTCAATATTTTCCACTTGCTCACACTCAATCACGTTCGGGTGATAACAGACAAAAGACTGTTGATTAAAATGGAACAACAAATCGCTGATGTCTTCTATTGATTCAAACGGAAGATAGACGAGAACAAAGTCATCATTACCACTCGTTTGCTCAAGCGTATGAACGATAGGTGGTAAGATCGGCTGATCAAAGTGATACCAATGCAAACCTAGGTGGTGTTGCGAAGGAGCAAAATGCTCTATGACGGATTTATCCAACCAACTCGCCCCCTTAAGAGGTACTGGGTAGCGGAATGCATTTTGATGACTGATACCAATACAAGGTTTGTTCTGCTTACGAGCAGCCCAAGCCGAGACGGGTTCGAAATCATTGATCACCAGATCATAAGAAGACAAATCCAGCTGATTTACTTCTTGGATAAACTGAACCAAGTTATTGCGTAATGCCGTTTTAGCATAGCTGACGGCACCTTTCTCTGTCACAAAGGTAAAGCCACGCCGAGTTTGATAGTTTCCAAAAGACTCCATTGAAAAGTACTTTTCTGGTTCGCGTCCAGAGAAAAGAAAATCAACCTGCACGTCGTGAGTTTGAAAAGCTTTACTCATGGCTCTTGCGCGGGCGATGTGACCATTTCCTGTGCCTTGAACACCATACAGAATTTTCATCCATTAACCTCCAATGAGCCCAATTGCCAAAGAACCACATAGGCTCCCCAACAAAGCACCAATGATAATGTCAGTAAAAAAGTGCACGCCAAGCAGAATACGTGATGTCCCAATCAAGGCTGCCCAAGTGAAAGCAAATATGCCTAAGTCTGGATAAAAATGATGAATGAGCGTCGCCATCAAAAAGCCCGCCGCAGTATGACCTGAAGGTAAGCTGTAACGGTCAGAGGGAGTAATAAAGGCAGGAAGCAACGCGCTCAATTCCTCAGGACGACGGCGCTTAAAGCTGTTTTTCAACACCCAGTAAATGGGTAATTCGATGGCAAATGCGGTTAACCCGGTAATCAAGAACCAATGACCATGTTGCTTATCAAGTAGCCAAGCTAACAACCCTAACACCACATAGAGGTGTCCATCCCCACTATGAGAAACTCCTTTACTGATATTCGCGACTTGCTGATTAAATCGATGTTGTAAACACACACTGGAGAACGCCAAATCAAATTTAGCAATGCTTGCCATTGGCTGGCTAATTGTCTCTAAAGCTCGCATGTAACATTCCTTTACTTTGACCTTTACATGAAAACTAGGCGTGTAAGGTGACAACTACATGACGAGAATTTGGATAATTAATGACACGTTATCATTTGCAGCAGGGCAGAAAAAACGGCGGGAGTTAAGATTAGCACTAAGCTCGGTAATCGTTACGTTGATCAACCGAGCTCATAAGTACGAAGATATTCACCCAGAAGGTCTGAGCATAAAAGATCAAGACTGATTGGAAGCAGAGACTGGTGCATCGATGTACCAGATCTTTCTTTGTTTACGACATGCTCTAAGCGAGCCGGTGGTCATGTGACCATCTTTCGTGAGCTCATAGCTCAAATCACGGCAAGTATAGCTACCGAACAATTCGTTTTTCCCTTGTTCGCTTGGCTCAACATTATGCTTTAATAGTGGATTAGGCTTGATCGACAAAATGTCTCGGTTGACGACATTACTACGAGCGTAGTCTTTGTGTACGTAACCTCTAATCACACCTTTTTGTTCGACCAACAACCATGGTTCGCCTTCCACTTTAGCAAGAGCATTAAAGACCTCACCTTTGGTTAGCTCTCCCAGCTTCTCCCCTTTTAAGCTCGGTTTTGCTCGCAAATTAAGAGTGGTCTTTGAGCGATATGAAACATCCATAAATTCAAGTGTATTTGACGTATCTACTCCCTCTACAATAGGACGACTTACTTCTGCTTCCTTCCATTGATTTGGCTGGACACGGATCTTCCACCAAGAGTAAGTGTCTGGATCTTTACCTTTAAACTTGTCACGGTTATCCGACTCTAACGCCACCAGCATTTGATTTAGAAAGGATTCACGTCCATCTTCACTCAAGTATTCATCCATTTGGTGGTTGATCATCAAGACACTATGAGCATGATCGCTCGCCACCACTGAAGAGGTGACCTCTGTCGGTTGCCCAAATTGAAGTAACTGACACCCAGATAAAGAAACCAGAGCTAGAGCCAGCGCAGAACGTCCAAGTTGTTTCGCTAAATCCATTAATCCCTAACCTATTTGCCTCAAAAATTCGGTAGATACAACCGTTCTACTATAAATCGCTCTGCTGAATTTATGCCAACCAATTGCCTCCTTTGTGTGATAGCTCGCAAAGCATGCAGTATCAAAACAATGAGAAGAAGATGGTGAGCGTGATCTTAGTCGCGGCAATAATTGTTGTAGCACAAACATCTCCCCTTTCTTCACATTGAAGACGTCCATCATTGATAGAAGATTAATTCACCTACTGATCCGATATGAATAAAAAATCAACTTTAGGGTTGACGTGCTCCATTGAGTGCGGTACTAATTTGTTAACTTAATTTTGTGGAATGCTTAACAACTATGTCAGCACGTTTTTCTATCCTGCTTAGCCTCCTCCTGATCGTGACCAGTTCGCGCGGGTAGGCTGTGGAAGAAAAATAACCACACCAATTTCTTAGAAACCCGCATGCAAATGCGGGTTTTTTTATATCTAAATACCGGAAGTAAACGATTAACTTGCGCGAAAGTGCAAAAATCATGAAGGAAGCAAACATGAACGATCAGGTCATTATATTCGACACCACATTGCGTGATGGCGAACAAGCGTTGTCAGCAAGCTTGACGGTTAAAGAAAAACTGCAGATTGCCTATGCGCTTGAAAGGCTGGGCGTTGATGTTATCGAAGCGGGTTTTCCTGTCTCTTCACCAGGTGATTTCGAGTCCGTACAAACCATCGCAAAACACATAAAAAATAGCCGAGTTTGTGCCCTTTCGCGTGCCGTTGCGAAAGACATCGATGCCGCCGCTGAAGCACTAAAAGTCGCTGATGCTTTCCGAATTCACACCTTCATCTCCACTTCGACTGTTCACGTTCAGGACAAACTTCGCCGCAGCTACGACGATGTGGTTGAAATGGGTGTTAAAGCAGTAAAACACGCACGCAATTACACCGACGACGTCGAGTTTTCTTGTGAAGACGCAGGGCGCACTCCAATCGACAACCTATGCCGCATGGTTGAAGCCGCTATCGATGCGGGCGCAAGCACCATCAACATTCCAGACACCGTTGGCTACACAGTACCAAGTGAGTTTGGTGGCATCATTGAAACCCTATTCAACCGCGTACCCAACATCGACAAAGCCATCATCTCTGTGCACTGCCACGATGACTTAGGTATGTCAGTCGCAAACTCTATCGCAGCCGTCCAAGCAGGGGCGCGACAAGTAGAAGGCACCATTAACGGTATCGGTGAGCGTGCAGGTAACTGTTCTTTAGAAGAAATCGCGATGATCCTAAAAACACGCCAAGAATTCATGGGTGTGCATACCGGTCTAAAACACGACGAAATCCACCGCACCAGCAAGTTGGTTAGTCAGCTATGTAACATGCCAATTCAGAGCAATAAAGCGATCGTTGGTGCCAACGCATTCAGCCACTCTTCAGGCATTCACCAAGATGGGATGCTAAAGAACAAAAACACTTACGAGATCATGACGCCTGAATCGATCGGTCTTAAAAACCAAGCTCTGAACCTAACCAGCCGCAGTGGTCGTGCAGCCGTGAAAAGCCACATGGATTCAATGGGCTACAAAGAAGAAGAATACAACTTAGATGCGTTGTACGAGGACTTCTTGAAGCTTGCCGACCGTAAGGGTCAAGTATTTGATTACGATCTAGAAGCCCTAATGCACTTCTCAAACTTGCGTGAAGAAGATGATTTCTACAAGTTGAACTACCTAAGTGTGCAATCAGGCAGCGTAATGGCGACTACCAGCATCAAGATGCAATGTGGTGATGAGGAAACGTGTGAGGCTGCAGTCGGCAATGGTCCGGTTGATGCGCTATACCAATGTATCTACCGCGTGACAGGTTACGACATCGTTCTAGACAAGTTCGACCTCACGGCAAAAGGTGAAGGTGAAGATGGTCTTGGTCAAGCAGACATTATCGCCAACTACAAAGGTCGTAAGTACCACGGTACCGGCGTTTCTACCGATATCGTAGAAGCATCTGGTCAAGCGCTATTACACGTCATCAACAGCATTCATCGTGCCGATAAGATTGAAGAGATGAAGCAAAAGAAGATCGCGACAGTTTAATGTGATTCATTGGGGTCTGATTCACATCTCAGACTCCAACCAAATTCGTTTAGATAAGCTCAAAAATTTAGAAATATTAAAGGATTAACATGACAGACAAATCATACAAAATTGCCGTTTTACCTGGCGACGGTATCGGCCCAGAAGTGATGGCGCAAGCGCATAAAGTGTTGGATGCAATCGAAAAGAAACACGGTATTGCATTTGAACGTGACGAGCATGATGTTGGTGGTATTGCGATCGACAATCACGGCTGCCCACTTCCAGAAAGTACAGTCAAAGCGTGTGAAGAGTCTGATGCCGTCCTATTCGGTTCAGTAGGCGGACCAAAGTGGGAGCACTTACCACCAAATGACCAACCTGAACGTGGTGCCCTACTTCCGCTACGTAAACACTTCCAATTATTCTGTAATCTTCGTCCAGCACAGATCCATTCTGGTCTAGAAGCCTTCTCACCACTTCGTGCAGACATCTCAGGTCGTGGTTTTGACATCGTGGTAGTACGTGAATTAACTGGTGGTATCTACTTCGGTCAACCGAAAGGTCGTGAAGGTGAAGGCGCAACAGAAAAAGCATTTGATACCGAGGTTTACCACCGCTTTGAGATCGAACGTATCGCAAAAATTGCGTTTGAATCTGCACGTCTACGCCGTAAGAAGGTGTGTTCAATCGATAAAGCGAACGTTCTGCAAAGCTCAATCCTATGGCGTGAAGTGGTAGAAGAAATCGCAAAAGATTACCCAGATGTCGAGCTGTCACACATGTACATTGATAACGCAACAATGCAGTTGATTAAAGACCCAGCTCAGTTTGACGTAATGCTTTGTTCAAACATCTTCGGCGACATCATTTCTGATGAGTGTGCAATGATCACTGGCTCAATGGGTATGCTGCCTTCAGCAAGCCTAAACGAAAGTAAATTTGGTCTGTACGAGCCAGCAGGTGGCAGTGCACCCGATATCGCAGGTAAGAATATTGCTAACCCTGTGGCGCAAATCCTATCAGCAGCACTGATGCTGCGTTACAGCCTAGGTGAAGAAACTGCGGCGCAAGACATTGAAGCCGCAGTATCAAAAGCACTTTCAGCTGGGGAGCTAACGGGCGATCTTGCTGGTGACAACCCTGCGCTTACAACATCTGAGATGGGCGATAAGATCGCTGAGTACATCTCAAACTCATAATACAGAACAGATTCATAATAAATACTAAATCCTCTATCCACCAATGACTTACCTCTCAGTCATTGGTGCTAAAACAAAGCGACAAGGATAACGAGGAAAGGAAGCAAACCAATGGGCAAAACACTATACGAAAAAGTCTACGACGCACACGTTGCCGTCGCAGCAGAAGGGGAAAACCCAATCTTGTACATCGACCGTCATTTGGTACACGAAGTGACGTCTCCGCAGGCATTTGACGGCTTGCGTGAAAAAGGTCGTAAAGTGCGTCAGGTCAGCAAAACTTTTGCGACTATGGACCACAACGTTTCCACGACGACAAAAGACATCAATGCTTCCGGCGAGATGGCCCGTATCCAGATGGAAACGCTATCGAAAAACTGTGAAGAATTTGGCGTTACGCTTTACGACATTAACCACAAATACCAAGGCATTGTGCATGTAATGGGACCAGAACTTGGCATTACGCTACCGGGTATGACCATTGTTTGTGGTGACTCACATACCGCAACTCACGGTGCATTTGGTTCACTTGCATTTGGTATCGGTACTTCAGAAGTGGAGCACGTGCTAGCAACTCAAACGCTAAAACAAGCACGTGCAAAAACGATGAAAATCGAAGTGAAAGGCAAAGTAGCTCCGGGCATCACTGCTAAAGACATCGTACTTGCCATTATTGGTGAGACCACAGCTGCTGGCGGTACAGGTTATGTCGTCGAGTTCTGTGGAGAAGCCATCACTGATCTTTCCATGGAAGGTCGTATGACGGTATGTAACATGGCGATTGAGCTAGGCGCAAAAGCAGGCTTGATTGCACCAGATGAAACCACATTCGATTACATTAAAGGTCGTAAGTTCTCGCCACAGGGTGCTGAATTTGATGCGGCAGTGGAATACTGGAAAACCTTAAAAACGGATGATGATGCTCAGTTTGATGCCGTAGTAACGCTGAACGGTGCAGACATCAAGCCACAAGTCACCTGGGGCACAAACCCAGGTCAAGTAATCGCTGTAGACCAGCCAATCCCAACACCAGAGAGCTTTGCAGATCCAGTAGAAAAAGCCTCTGCTGAAAAAGCGTTGGCTTACATGGGACTTGAAGCTGGTAAGTCGTTATCAGATTACAACGTCGATAAAGTCTTTGTTGGTTCTTGTACTAACTCACGAATCGAAGACATGCGTGCAGCAGCAGAAGTAGCGAAAGGTCGTAAAGTCGCAGAGCATGTTCAAGCTCTTATCGTTCCGGGCTCAGAACAAGTAAAAGCCCAAGCTGAAGCGGAAGGCTTGGACGTTATCTTTAAAGAGGCAGGATTTGAATGGCGTCTACCGGGTTGCTCAATGTGTCTGGCCATGAACAACGACCGCTTGGGTCCCCATGAGCGTTGTGCGTCAACATCAAACCGTAACTTTGAAGGTCGCCAAGGTCGTGATGGTCGCACCCACTTGGTTAGCCCTGCTATGGCAGCGGCAGCGGCAATCGCTGGTCACTTTGTTGATATTCGCGAATTGACTTCTTTTGAGAACCAGGACTAGGAGAGAACAGATGTCAGGTTTTAAACAACACACAGGCTTAGTTGTTCCTCTAGATGCAGCGAACGTAGATACCGATGCCATTATTCCTAAGCAGTTCCTACAAAAGGTATCTCGTCTAGGTTTTGGTAAACACTTGTTCCATGACTGGCGTTTCTTAGATGATGCTGGCGAACAGCCAAATCCAGAGTTCGTGATGAACGCTCCGCGCTACCAAGGCGCTTCTATCTTGCTAGCACGAGAAAACTTCGGTTGTGGATCTTCTCGTGAGCACGCCCCTTGGGCATTAGCCGATTACGGCATCAAAGCGATGATTGCACCTAGCTTTGCCGATATTTTTTACGGTAACTCCATCAACAACCAGATGGTACCTGTTCGCCTTACAGAACAAGAAGTGGATGAAATATTCCAATTTGTTGAGGCTAACGAAGGTGCTGAAGTGGAAGTGGACTTAGAAGCTAATGTCGTTCGTGCTAACGGCAAAGAATATGGTTTTGAAATCGACACCTTCCGTCGTCATTGCTTACTGAACGGTTTAGACAATATCGGTCTGACCCTTCAACACGAAGATAAGATTGCTGAATACGAAGCGAAAATTCCAAGCTTCTTAAGCTAATTCAAATCGAGATTGAAACAAATACAAGGTTGGCTTATGCCAGCCTTTTTTCTTTTATTTTCATTACCTCAGAAAGAAACTACTTCTTCTACAGGTCTACACTATCAACAAGGTTTAACCCAAAGGTTCAATTATGAAGCGTCTATTATTGATATTGTGTGCCCTCGTCTCTTTCTCCGCTTTTTCTGCGCCGAAATCCGATTTGTGGCCGTATTGGAAGCAATCGAATCAAGCCAGCAAAACACAAATTTCTCATCAAGAATGGCAACAACTATTAGACCGCTATTTGGTTGAGCAGGATGAAAACACGTTATTTCGCTATAACCAAGTTTCAGCAACGGATAAAGCGAAGTTAAAACAGTACATCCAACGCTTAGCCAAACTCGATCCCCTACAATACAATCAAGCAGAGCAATACGCGTATTGGGTTAACCTTTATAACGCCATCACCGTTGACCTAATTTTGGATAACTACCCTGTTAAATCCATTACGAAACTAGGCGGGCTATTTAGCTTTGGACCTTGGGGAGACGAAGTTGTGGTGGTGAATGGTAAAGATTTGACTTTAAACGACATTGAACATCGTATTTTGCGTCCAATTTGGCAAGATCCGAGAACACACTATGCAGTGAATTGTGCAAGCTTGGGATGTCCAAATTTACAAACTCAAGCATTCACCGCTGAAAACACGCAAGCGCTACTCGACTCTGCAGCCAAAACATTTATTAACAGTAGTAAAGGTGTATCAATTAAAGGTAATTCAGCGCAGCTTTCTTCCATTTATGACTGGTTTGCTGAAGATTTTGGTGGTGAGGAACAAGTATTTAATCACATTGCTCAATATGCTCCGCAATACCAAGGCTTTTCTGGAAAAGTAAAATACGAATACGATTGGAATTTAAATCAAGCCAATTGATGGGGGCTGGTAGGTCTATGCGCTTTTGGATCATGCTAACCCGAAAGCTCGAAACCATCACCAAACCAAAGACCAGACAGAAACTAAAAAAGGGCACTAGGTGCCCTTTTTATTGAGATTTGATAAGAATACGCGCTTATTTAAAGCCCTTCACCTTTTTGATCAGATCGTACGCGTTTTGAATTTCCTGCGACTTTTCTTTCGCAACGTTCATCATCTCTGGTGGTAGGCCTTTTGCCATCAATTTATCTGGGTGATGCTCGTTCATCAATTTACGGTAAGCGCGCTTAACGGTTTTACCGTCTGCATCTGAAGACACATCCAGAATTTTATAGGCATCGGCCAACTGGTCTGCTTGTGACGCTTGCTGCCACCCTGCACCTGAAGATTGATACTGACCTTGCTGCTGACCATGGAAGCCACCTTGGCTTTGGAAACGGAAAGCCGCTTCTTGCATATTGAGACGTCGCTCTAGCTGTTCGGAAGAGAAACCAAGACCACGAGCAATTTTATGTAGAACACTGCGCTCACTCGGGTGAATAGAACCATCGGCAAATGCGGCAGAAATTTGTAACTCTAAAAAGAATTGCAGCAAATCAAAGCGACCGGCTGAAGAGATCTTCACTCGGACCAATACTTCTTCCAGCGGAAAGTCGCTCTCTTTACCTTCTCTGAATGCATCTTGGGCAGCACGGCGTTGCTCACCATGAAGGCTCATGCGGTCCATCATCGTTGAAGCAAGTTGAATCTCTTCTTTCGTTACCTGCCCTTTGGCTTTAGCCACATGTCCCATTACTGCGAATGCTGCTTTAAAAAATTCTTCCTGACGTTGAGCTTGGCTTGGACCTTTACCAAAACCGCCAGTAGAAAACCCCGCTTGACTCAAACGACGTGCTTTATCGAATTGGTGACCGATAAATAGACCAAACAATAAACCGAATGGACCTCCGAGTAACAAGCCAAAAAAGGCACCCAATATTTTGCCAAAAATATGCATTATGTGTTCTCTATCAATGAATTTTTATCGACGACGGCGGTCTTATAGTGCCGGACGCAACGATTTCCTTTATGATAATGGAATTAGTTTTTTTACGGTCAGGCTATTTCGCCTGCTTATCTTTGCAGCTATTTTATATCGGCATTATGCCACAGCGAGTCCATGCTCTGGGATAATTGCAAACTATAGTTGATTCATTTGGCTATAAAGCTAGGGTACAACAAGCCCTATAGCCATCGAGTAGTAGTGACACAGGAAAGTTCAATTCAATGCAACATTTCTCCCGCACATTTTTAGCGGCCTCTATCAGCACCGCCTTGTTTGTACCCACCACTCAAGCTGAAGCGAATATCAATGATAGTGTGCAGGAAATGCCCATCACAGATCAATGTTTGGTCGAGACAAGTGGTGAGGAGGACGCGCTAAATTCCCCAGTCGTAGTACAAGCTGATAGTCTTCAGGCGATCAATGGCGACAAAGCCCAATACTCCGGCAACGTAGAAGTGACGCAAGGACCAAAGAAGATTACTGCGGATAGCGTGACACTTCATCAACAAGACAATGTAGTGGTAGCGGAAGGTAACGTAACCTTCAATGACGGTAAGGTGAAGGCGCGCTCTGATCGTGTCACCAACGACATCAACCGAGATACCTTCTCGCTAGAAAATACCGACTACCAATTCCTTTGCCAGCAAGGTCGAGGTACCGCAGCGTATATCGCACGTACGGGTCAATCCGTTTATGAGCTGGAAGACGGCTCTATCACATCATGCCCTCAAGGCGATAACTCTTGGCGATTAGTCGCATCAGGTATTGATGTCGACCAAGATGAAGAAACCGCTACACTGCACCACCCTCGTTTTGAAGTATTGGACGTTCCCGTTTTTTACGTACCGTACTTAACAATGCCAATTGGTGATACGCGTAAGACAGGTTTCCTATTCCCTTCTCTGTCGTATGGCTCCAACGATGGTATGGAAGTTGAGATTCCATTCTATTGGAACATCGCGCCTGAGTACGACATGACGATCACTCCGTTATACATGCAGAAGCGTGGTAACAAGCTCGACGCTGATTTTCGTTACCTAACCGATGGTTGGGGACAAGGTGAAATCAAAGGCGAGTACATGAACAGCGACAAGAAGTACAACGACGAGTCGCGTTGGGGTTACCAGTTCAAACATGAAGGCATCATCAACAAACAATGGTTAGTCAACTTAGACTACTCCAAAGTCAGCGATATTGATTACTTCCGAGATCTCAGCTCTGATATTGGTAACCGAGAAGATGGTCAGTTGCTTCAAGAAGGTGAAGTACAATACCGTTCGAATTTCTGGGATGCATCACTGCGAGTTCGTGATTTCCAAATCCTACTTCAAGACGAGAACCAACCATACCGTCTGCTGCCTCAGTTGGATTTGAACTACTACACACCACTCATGGGCAATTACGTTAACTTTGACGTGAAGAGCCAAATCAGCCGCTTTGATACTGATGATACAGCTAAGCCCGATGCAACTCGTGTTCACGTAGAGCCTGGTCTTACTATCCCGCTTTCGAACTCTTGGGCGACATGGACTACAGAAGCTCGTGTCCTATCGACATACTACTCTCAAGACTTAACAGGGCTAACAGATACTAATTTACGCAACCAGCTTGATGAAAACGTATCACGCGTCATTCCAGAGTTCCGTACGCATGCACGTATGTATCTAGAGCGTGACACTAGCTGGATTGAAGGCTACACACAAACGCTAGAGCCTCAGTTGCAGTACTTGTATGTCCCTGAAGAAGATCAGACGAACATCTACAACTACGATACCACCTTGCTGCAAACTGACTACTATGGTCTATTCCGCAGCCGTAAATACAGTGGCATTGATAAGATCGCATCAGCAAACCAGTTGAGTTACGGTGCAAGTACTCGATTCTTTGATGATGACTATAAAGAGCGCCTCAATATCTCGTTTGGTCAGATCTACTACTTCGATAAGAAAACCAAGATCAGTAACAGTCCTAGCGTGCCAGATGAGACCTCAAACTACTCATCTTGGGCAATTGAAACAGACTTCAACTACAACGATTACCTGTTCTACCACGGCGGTATTCAATACGACATTGATTTGAGCGCAATGCAGCTTGCTAACAGCACGCTGGAATACCAATTCAATGGTGGTTTTGTTCAAGGTAACTACCGTTACGTCACTCGAGAATACATCGAAGATACGATCATTCTCGAAAACCTAGATACGATCACTCGTAAGGGGATTTCACAAGCGGGTATTGTAGCGGCTTACGAGTTCAACCCAAGCTGGTCTGCAAGTGGTCAGTACTACTATGACCTGAATGAAAACATTGATATGGAATGGTTGGCGAGCGTGCGCTACCAATCTGACTGTTGGTACTTTGGTTTGACATATTCCAACCAACTGCTTGGCTGGGATGAAAAAGCCATCGGCAGTGCTGGCGCATCACCAAAATACGAAAACAACATCAGCGTGAACTTTGGTATTCAAGGTTTTGCAACCAACCAACGAGCTGATACTGCGGCGAAAGAGCTTGATGGCTCAGACAACGCAATCAAATACGGTCGTCCATTCTATTTGAACAATTAATCAAATTAGGCGTCTTAAACAATAGCAAGACGCTTAATCTATATTACTGACGGAATTTTTAATGAAAATTTGGAAATCACTCTTATTCACCGCGCTACTTTCTTGTGGTGTAACCGCTGCGCCAGTAGAGCTTGATAAGGTTGCGGTTATCGTTAACGACGGCGTAATTCTTCAAAGTGACATCGATACTGCGATGAAGACGCTTCAGGCAAATGCTCGTCAAAATGGCAAGAGCCTACCTTCAGCAAGCGTGCTGAAAGACCAAGTGGTAGAAAAACTGATCATCGACACACTACAAGGACAGGAAGCTGATCGTATTGGCGTCCGTATCGATGACAACCGTCTAAACCAAGCAATTGCGGAAATTGCTCGTAATAACAAGCAGACCGTAGAGCAACTTGCAGCATCTGTTCAAGCTGAAGGTCTAAGCTACCCAGAGTTTCGTGAACAGATCCGTAAAGAAATTGCGGCTTCTGAAGCTCGCAATGCGCTAGTGCGTCGTCGTATCAATATTCTTCCTGCTGAAGTAGATAGCCTTGCCGACCAACTGGCAAAAGAAACCAATGCAACCGTTCAGTACAAAATTGGTCATATTCAACTTCGCTTCTCTGATGATAAAGACAAGTCAGAAGTAGAAGCCGAAGCAAAAGCCTTGGTTAAGAAACTAAAAGACGGTGCTGACTTCTCGGAAATGGCATACACCTATTCAAAAGGTCCAAAAGCCCTACAAGGTGGTGATTGGGGTTGGATGCGTAAAGAAGAAATGCCGACCATCTTTGCAGACCAGATCAAGATGCAAAACAAAGGTAGCATCATTGGTCCATTCCGCAGCGGCGTAGGTTTCCACATTCTAAAAATTGAAGATGTAAAAGGTCTTGAAACCGTAGCAGTAACAGAAGTGAATGCTCGCCATATCCTAATCAAACCGACGGTAATCCTAAGTGATGATGGTGCGAAGAAAGAGCTAAACGACTTTATTCGTCGTATCAAGGCAGGCGAAGCGACCTTTGCTCAGTTGGCGACACAATACAGCCAAGATCCTGGTTCAGCAGCGCAAAATGGTGAGCTAGGTTACCAAACTCCTGACCTATACGTGCCAGAATTTAAACACCAAGTAGAAACACTACCGATCGGCTCAATCAGTGAACCATTTAAAACGGTACACGGTTGGCACATTGTTGAAGTTCTAGACCGTCGCCAGGTAGACCGCACGGATTCAGCGATGAAGAACAAAGCATACCGAATTCTATTTAACCGTAAGTTTAATGAAGAAGCTGGCGCATGGATGCAAGAGCTACGCGCAAGCGCATTCGTTGAAATCGTGGATGATAATGATGGCAACTAATTCGATTCGCAGAATCGTCGTAACCGCAGGGGAACCTGCGGGTATCGGTCCCGATTTGGTGCTCGCCTTGTCTAAGGAAAACTGGGCACACCAAATCGTCGTCTGCGCAGACAAAAACATGCTGTTGGAACGTGCCGCACTACTCGGCATTGATGTTCAACTGACTGATTACAATCCAGAAGAAGCACCCAAAGCCCAAAAAGCGGGTACCTTGATCGTTGACCATATCGAAATGGCAGAGAATGTCATCGCTGGTCAACTCAATGAAGCTAACGGTCACTACGTATTAAAAACACTAGAAAGAGCCGCTTTGGGCTGTATGAATGATGAATTTGATGCTATTGTCACCGGCCCTGTACATAAGGGGGTGATCAATCGCTCAGGCGTTGCTTTCAGTGGTCATACTGAATTCTTCGCCGAGAAGTCCAACACACCGTTGGTCGTGATGATGCTGGCAACTGAAGGACTGAGAGTAGCACTTGTCACTACGCACATTCCTTTGGCTTACGTATCAAAAGCCGTCACGGAAGAGCGATTAGAAAAAATCATCGATATTCTTCATAAAGATCTTGTAGAAAAATTTGCCATCTCGCAGCCAAACATCTATGTTTGCGGGTTAAATCCACATGCGGGAGAAGATGGCTGTTTGGGTCGCGAAGAGATCGAGACCATCACTCCGACATTGGAAAAGATTCGACAAGAAAAAGGAATCAATCTGATCGGTCCATTACCGGCAGATACTATTTTCAATGAAAAGTATTTAAACGATGCTGATGCTGTTTTAGGCATGTACCACGACCAAGTGTTGCCAGTATTAAAGTACAAAGGCTTTGGTCGTTCAGTAAACATTACTCTTGGTCTACCTTTTATTAGAACCTCGGTGGATCACGGTACTGCATTAGAACTGGCAGGGACAGGTCAAGCGGATACAGGGAGCTTCCGAACAGCGCTCACGCATGCGATAGAATTGGTAGAGAAGAAACAATGAGAAATGATGTCCATTTAGGACACAAAGCGCGTAAACGTTTTGGTCAAAACTTCCTGAACGATCCGTACATTATTGACGGTATCGTATCAGCAATTAACCCAAGACCAGGTCAAAACCTGGTTGAGATCGGCCCGGGTCTAGGTGCAATCACCGAACCTGTTGGTCGCGAAGTCGACAAGTTCACGGTGATCGAATTGGACCGTGACCTAGCAGAACGTCTACGCAACCATCCTGAATTGGCAGATAAGCTTACTATCCATGAAGGCGACGCGATGCGTTTCGACTTCACTCAACTGGTGAAGCCAAACAACAAGCTGCGTATCTTTGGTAACTTGCCATACAACATCTCTACACCATTGATGTTCCACCTATTTGAATTCCATAAAGACATTCAAGATATGCACTTTATGCTTCAAAAAGAAGTAGTAAACCGCTTGGCAGCAGGTCCGGGTAGCAAGGCTTATGGTCGTCTAACGGTCATGGCGCAGTACTACTGTAAAGTAGTACCAGTGCTAGAAGTGCCACCAACCGCTTTTGTTCCGCCACCGAAAGTAGACTCAGCTGTTGTTCGTCTAGTACCTTACGAAGAACTTCCATGCCCAGCTAAAGATCTACGTTTGCTGGAGCGAGTATGTCGTGAAGGCTTTAACCAACGCCGTAAAACAGTACGTAACTGTTATAAATCTCTGCTCAGTACAGAGGTGTTGGAAGAGCTTGATATCAACCCAGGCATGCGTCCAGAAAACTTGACGCTACAACAATTCGTCGCCATGGCGAACTGGCTCGCGGATAACCCGCAGCACTAAGAACTCAAACGATAAGCCAAACCCTTGCCGGTTTGGCTTATTATTATTGGGATATTACGTTTCTGAGGAGTGCACATGGACGTCATTCAACCTTGCATTAAGATTCAAGTTCATACCAAATACATCGAAGAACAGTCCAATCCAGAGCTACAACGCTATGTGTTCGCTTACGTCATCACAATAAAAAACCTCAGCCAACAAACGGTACAATTAGTCAGTCGTCGCTGGTTGATTACCGACTCCAACGGTAAACAAATGACGGTAGAGGGAGAAGGTGTCGTTGGTCAACAACCCTTTATCGCAGGTAATGACGAGTATACTTACAGCAGTGGCACTGCGTTAGAAACACCAGTTGGTGTCATGCAGGGACACTACATGTTACTGGATGAAAAAGGACAGGAATTCATCACTGAGATTGATCCATTCCGCTTGGCTGTTCCTAACGTCTTAAATTAATCAGGAGACTCTGTGGCTAACTACATTGTTGGAGACATCCAAGGCTGTTTTGACGAGCTTCAACAGCTATTAGAGCAAGTTAATTTTTCTGTAGAACATGACCAACTTTGGTTAGCTGGCGACCTTGTCGCTCGAGGTCCTAAATCATTAGAAACACTGCGCTTTGTTCGTTCTCTTGGTGACAGTGCTAAAGTCGTGCTCGGTAATCATGACCTGCACCTTATGGCGGTCTCGCAAGGACTCAAAAAGGTCAAAGATAAAGACAAAACCGCACCCATATTCTCTGCCCCAGACAAAGACGAATTACTGACTTGGCTCGCTCAACAACCACTACTTGCAGAACACGATGAGTTTGTAATGTGCCATGCCGGTATCTCTCCGCTATGGGATCTTGAAACCGCCAGAGCCTGTGCCCGTGAAGTGGAAGCGATCATTCGAAGTGAACAATTACCTTGGCTGCTAGAAAACATGTACAGCAACCAACCTGATCTTTGGGATGAATCCCTATCGGGACTTGATCGCTATCGCTATACCATCAATGCCTTTACCCGTATGCGTTTCTGCTTTCCTGACGGGCGACTGGATATGGATTGTAAATTGCCACCGCAAGAAGTATCAGAGGATGAACTGGTGCCGTGGTTTAAGTTACCGCAAAGAATCCCTCTAGAAAAAGCGGTACTTTTTGGGCATTGGGCGGCACTGCAAGGTCATATCGATGAAAGCATTATTGGACTTGATACGGGCTGCGTTTGGGGTGGCTCACTAACTATGATTCGTTGGGAAGACAAACAAGTCTTCATTCAAGAAGCTCTCAGTTAACGGCTCTGATTGCCGGACTAGAAAACAAAAAGCACCGCGTTTGCGGTGCTTTTCTCATTCTATCCGATTACTTTTCAAGGACAGTAAAACGCATGTTGTAAGCATTTTTCTCATCTGCTTGGTATGCCTCAGAGTACGTTTCTTTAAACTCAATACCCCAATCAGGGAACTGAGTATCGCCCTCAATTTCAGCTTCGATATGAGTCACATACAACTTGGTTGCCATTGGCAGACAAGCTGCGTAAATCGCACCACCACCAATGATCATCACCTCTTCCACCTCACCCGCAACGTCTAACGCTTGCTCAATCGATGTGACAGTTGTTACACCTTCAATACAAAGTGACTCATCACGACTGATGACAATGTTCAAACGACCAGGTAGAGGACGCCCGATCGATTCATAGGTCTTACGTCCCATCACAACAGGCTTGCCCATAGTGCAGCGCTTAAACCATGCAAAATCTGCAGGAAGATGCCAAGGCATCTGGTTGTCTTTACCGATGATTCGATTGTCTGCCATCGCGGCAATCATGCTGATGATCATATTGGGTCCTTATACTATGGGTCTGCGGCGATAGAATAACAGCCCCGGAACCGCCAAGCCAACCGCTAAGCCTGCAATAATAAACATCGCCTTAAGAAAGTTTTCCATGCACGTCGCAATGAGTTCAGGCGAATAACCTAAGTGGTTTATCTCAACCATGGCTATCATGGCTTTATAAGCGAATACCCCTGGAACCATAGGGATTAAAGCAGCCACAGTGAATACTTTTGGATGAGCCAGAAAGCGATGGGACCAGTGAACACCTATCAAGCCCACTAAAGTCGCCGCGAAAAAGGTCGCCCACTCAATTGGCAAGCCAAAGTGCATCATTAGATAACGGCTACCATGACCGATCGCACCACCTGCCGCACAGTACTTAAGTGCCTTTTGTGGCACGTTAAAGACCATAGCAAAACCAACCGCAGGAATAGCGGCAAAGAACATGTCGTTTAAAAGCCCTAAAATAAGCTCAAATACACTCATTAGCTCATCCATCCCCAAATACCGGTTACTTCCATAGCAGCAACAATACCAAGACAAGTAGCTAGAGTGAGCAAACTCGCCATAGTGAAACGTGCAATGCCCATGTTGATATGACCTTTCAACATATCGGCAACCGAGTTAATCAATGGAAAGCCTGGAACCAGCATTAATACGGAAGACGCCATGGCAACAGTCGGCAAGTTACCAATTTCGAAGATAACCGCTTGAGCTGAAATCAACGTCGTAACAAAGGCCGTAACAGCAAAATTGAGAAGGGGATTAAAGTGTCGATGACCAATTTCTTGTCGCACGATCATACCGCCAGCAGAAGCAAGAAAAGTCATGACAAACACCCCTAAATCACCTCCAGCCAAATGACTGAATGCCGCACAGGAAAGCCCTATCATAAATACAACTAACCAACGGTTATAGCGCTCAGGACTGATACTATTGAGCTTCTTCTGCGCCATTTTCACATCAAGTAAGCCACGCTCCATCATGATACAAATGCGTTGGATCTGAGTTATCACACGCATATTAATGCCACGATCCGCACAGCTTCTTGTGGTGGTGATGCAGTGATCGTCCTTTACGGTCGTCACCACTAAAGCATTGGCTGATAATGCCACCGCAACGTCACTCACACCGCATGCAATGCCAATGCGCTGCATAATGTCACTAACCAGCGTACTTTCTGCCCCATGGGCTAATAACATTTGCCCTGCTTGGGCAACAAGCCGAGAGATGGCTCTTTGATTGGATGCCGTCGTAGTACAAGACGGTATAGCTTCCAGTGTCATAAATACTTCCTAAGTCCATTTATACCCAAGTAACCTCAAGACGTTTGGTTCAGCAAGAATGTCTTGGGTTGTAGACGCACAGCGATTTAAGGATTTAGTGAACCTAAATTAAAAATCGACAACAAAGTGCACAAGCCAAGACAACTCGCCCTTTGTAAGCGTGTCATCGACTCGCTCTGACTCCTTCGCCTTGAAGTCACTTGGGTATAATTTATTATTGTGCCGTAAATCACATCTACTAAACATGATTTAGATACAAAAAAAGCCGCAATACACATTGCGGCTTAGTGAATTAGCTAGCGATTAGTCGCGGACGTAAACAACGTGACCGTCGTCTTCTTCATCGTCCCAGTCATCCCAATCGTCGTCGTCTTCAGTAACAACGTCTTTACCAGCGATCGCGTCTTTATGGTAGTCATCCCACATGAAGTTAACTTTATCTTCTTCAGCAACTTCTTCCTCTTCGCGAGGTAGGTTTTCCATAAAGTCAGCTAACTTGTAGCAAAGCTCTTTTGTGCCGTTACGGTTGATCGCCGAGATCTTAAAGTACTCGTCTTCCCAACCTAGCGCATCCAAGATCTCTTGGATCTTTTCATTCGCTTCTTCTTCAGGCATCAGATCCGTTTTGTTGAAAACTAACCAACGAGGTTTGCCTGCTAGTTTTTCACTGTACTGCTCTAACTCATCAATGATAGTTAGGGCATTTTGGATTGGATCTGACTGATCGATTGGCATGATATCGATCATGTGCAGCAACACACGACAACGTTCTAGGTGCTTAAGGAAGCGAATACCTAGACCAGCACCGTCAGCTGCGCCTTCAATTAGACCTGGAATGTCTGCAACAACAAAGCTTTTCTCAGGTACGACACTCACTACACCCAAGCTTGGGATTAACGTAGTAAATGGGTAATCAGCTACTTTTGGTTTTGCTGCTGATACTGCGCGGATAAAGGTTGATTTACCTGCATTAGGCAGACCAAGCATACCAACATCAGCCAATAGCAATAGTTCTAAACGGATCTCACGGATTTCACCTTTAGTACCCAGCGTTCTCTGACGAGGTGCGCGGTTTACTGAAGATTTGAAACGCGTGTTACCAAGACCGTGCCAGCCGCCTTTAGCGACCATCACTTTCTTACCGTGTTCTGCTACTTCGGCAACGATTTCGTTAGTGTGGATATCAACTGCGCGAGTACCTACTGGCACGCGAAGTGTGATGTCTTTACCACGTTTACCAGTACAGTTACCGCCGCGACCGTTTTCACCGCGTTCTGCTTCGTAAAAGCGTTGGAAACGGTAATCGATCAGGGTATTTAGGTTTTCATCGGCTTGGATGTATACATCACCACCATCACCACCGTCGCCACCATCAGGGCCACCTTTAGTGATGAATTTTTCACGCCAGAAACTTACAACGCCGCTACCGCCGTCACCAGCCTGAACTTTTACTACCGCTTCATCTACGAACTTCATCTTTTACTCCGACTACTTCGTGCGTGGATTAAATCTGATTTGCCATCAAACAATTTTAGCAGATGACAGATCTAAGCTCCCAGATTCCAACCGCGATGGGCTAAAACGAGAAACTTGAATATGCCGACTGCTACAAATAAAAAACCCCGCCGAATCGGCAGGGCTTTTGAATTCAGCTATAAAGCTTTAGTAATTAACCTAAAAGGTAAAATTACTCAGCTTCGATGCTTACAAACTTACGGTTCTTAGGACCTTTAACCTCGAACTTCACCTTACCTTCAGTAAGAGCGAATAGAGTGTGGTCTTTACCGATACCTACGTTGTTACCAGCGTGGAACTTAGTACCACGTTGACGAACGATAATGTTACCTGCAAGAACAGATTCACCACCGAAACGCTTAACACCTAGACGTTTGCTTTCTGAATCGCGGCCGTTACGAGTAGAACCACCAGCTTTTTTGTGTGCCATTGTTAAACTCTCCTAATAGATTAAGCGTTGATACCAGTGATCTTCACTTCAGTGAACCACTGACGGTGACCCTGTTGCTTACGAGAGTGCTTACGACGACGGAACTTAACGATTTTAACTTTATCGCCACGACCGTGTTGTACAACTTCAGCAACAACTTTGCCGCCCTCTACAAGAGGAGCACCAACTTTGATGTCTTCGCCGTTAGCAACAAGAAGAACTTTATCAAATTCTACAGTTGCACCAGTTTCAACGTCTAATTTCTCTAAACGAAGAGTTTGACCTTCGCTTACACGGTGTTGTTTACCACCAGATTGGAAAACAGCGTACATATTTTACTCCGCTTTTTCCGCACAGCCTTTTCATGAGGGTGTGCGCTAAACTAATCATCAATAGGGCGCAGATTCTACAGAAGAGATGCCCCTATGACAAGCCATATTTTGAAAAAATTGGCGAAAAGCTAATCGCCAAAGAAAAGTGCGGCAATCATGCCCTTTAGTAATGTATTAATCAACGTTTTTTAGTGTATTATTCGACAATTATATAAATCGAATAAGCCTTGCAGGGTCTAACTTCAGCCGGATATACGATGGATTTTAAAACTATCCAAGCGCTTACTGCCGATGACATGGCAAAAGTGAATGAAACAATTCAAGCCCAACTAAATTCTGATGTCTCTTTAATCAACCAACTCGGTTTCTATATCGTGAGTGGTGGAGGCAAACGCCTGAGACCACTTCTGGCGATATTGTCAGCTCGTGCTCTTGGTTACCAAGGTAACGGTCATACCATGGCTGCGGCGTTTATCGAGTTCATCCATACTGCGACTCTGTTGCACGATGATGTAGTTGATGAATCTGACATGCGCCGTGGTAAAGCGACAGCGAATGCTGCGTTTGGTAATGCCGCGAGCGTGTTAGTTGGGGACTTTATTTATACTCGCTCATTTCAAATGATGACTGAGCTAGGATCAATGAAGATCCTTAAACTGATGAGTGATGCAGTTAATGTGATCGCAGAAGGTGAGGTTCAGCAGTTAATGAACTGTAATGATCCTGACACGACTGAAGAAAGCTATATGCAGGTCATCTACTCAAAAACTGCGCGTCTGTTTGAATCAGCAACGCAGATTGGTGCCATCTTAAATGACGCACCAGAAGAAGTAGAAGTGGCATTGCAAAACTACGGCAAATACCTTGGCACCGCATTCCAACTGATCGATGACGTGATGGACTATACGTCAGACGGTGAGGATATGGGTAAGAATGTTGGTGACGATTTGGCTGAAGGCAAACCAACGCTTCCTCTATTGCATGCGATGCGCAATACCACGCCAGATAACGCAGCGATGATTCGTGAAGCTATCGAGAAAGCTAACGGTATGGATCGACTAGAAGATATCTTAACGGTTATGCAGCAAGCTGGTTCTCTTGAGTACACAACACAAAAAGCGTTAGAAGAAGCCGATAAAGCCATTGCTGAGTTGGCGGTGCTGCCTGAATCCGACTATAAGCAAGCACTAATTACACTCGCTCATATGTCTGTGAAGCGCACTAGCTAACAAAAAAGAAAGACCCAAAAGTAAAAAGGAAGAGCCATGCTCTTCCTTTTTGTTATCTTTTACTGGTAACAGACCTTAGTAATATTGATCGCAGTTACCATGCAACTGTGGGTTGTCTTCTATTTCATCAAAGCTTACCGCAAGCTGCTCTTCTGACCCCTGCTTCGCCAATAGAACGGTTTCAGCTTCTTGATCAACGACCAAGATGGTTCCAACACCTTGCTGACACTCTACAACCATACCTTTACGGATTCGACTCGCTTCCATCATCTTCTCCTTCACAAAGTTGTTTGGTTCTGACTCTGGTACGGCAAGCCAAAAGAAAGGATCAAAAAAGCCGATCCTAAGATCGGCTTTCTTTGCTATTTGTCTTGTTTACATGCTTTGCATGTAGAGACGCTTATTTTGCGAATTCAACACCAATGTTGATATCACCATTTAGCGTTTCTAGCATGCCATCAAGTGCCGACTTCTCGTAGTCGCTTAATGCGCCGTAGCTTAGAACTTCTTCTACGCCATCTTTACCTAGCTTCACAGGTTGCGCGAAGTAAGGAGCATGCTCGCTATCGCCTTCAACATATGCACACTCGATCACGCCTTCTTCACCTTGAAGAGCACGAACTAGCGCTAGACCAAAGCGACATGCCGCCTGACCCATAGATAGAGTTGCACTACCGCCACCCGCTTTTGCTTCTACAACTTCTGTACCTGCGTTTTGGATACGCTTCGTCAGAGCTTCTACTTCTTCAGCCGTGAACTCAACACCTTCAACTTGAGAAAGTAGAGGAAGAATCGTTACGCCAGAGTGGCCACCGATAACAGGCACGCGGATATCACCTGGATCTTTGTCTTTTAGCTCAGCAACGAATGTTTCTGAACGGATAACATCTAGCGTCGTTACACCAAACAGCTTGCGCTTGTCGTAAACGCCTGCTTTTTTCAACACTTCAGCAGCAATTGGCACCGTTGTGTTCACTGGGTTAGTGATGATACCTACACATGCTGTTGGACATACAACGGCAATCTTCTCTGCTAGCGATTTAACGATGCCAGCATTTACGTTAAACAGATCCGCGCGATCCATACCAGGCTTACGAGCCACACCAGCTGAGATTAGCACCACGTCCGCACCTTCAAGTGCAGGCGTTGGATCTTCACCAGCGTAACCTTTGATAGAAACTGGGGTTGGAATGTGGCTAAGATCAGCAGCCACACCAGGAGTTACTGGAGCAATATCATATAGGGCTAAATCAGAACCTGCAGGAAGACGGTTCTTAAGTAGAAGGGCCAGTGCTTGACCGATGCCGCCAGCGGCACCAATAACGGCTACTTTCATGTAGTTCTCCTTGAGAGTATTTCTCTTATAAACGTATTCGTAGGGTATTTTGTAACCAGCTGAAATAAAGCTATCGGAATCACAACTTGATTACAATCAATTAACGCCAGCTTTGCGACCTCGCGCAACTCACTGTTACCGTGCTACAAACAAAGGTCTGATTATTCTTTTATTCTGTTGAAATGACAAGAAATTCAACACAATAAATAGGTCAACAATTTCATACTTAAAGAATCCTATCCTGTTTAGGGTTTACAGTGATGGAATTAACATAATGTCGTGACTTTTTGGCACTGCATGAATATCTATGCGAGAATATGCAAAATTGCTGACCCTTGATAAGAGAATCATAACGACTATGCGCAATTCAGAAAAACAAGATAACTTAGTTCGCGCTTTTAAAGCCTTATTAAAAGAAGAGAGTTTTGGCTCACAGGGCGAAATCGTTGATGCACTAAAACAACAAGGTTTTGAAAGCATCAACCAATCTAAAGTCTCTCGCATGCTAACCAAGTTTGGTGCTGTCCGTACACGCAACGCAAAAATGGAGATGGTTTACTGTCTGCCTGCTGAGCTAGGTGTACCAACAGTGAGCAGCTCTCTACGCGAGTTGGTATTAGATATTGATCATAACGCCGCTTTGGTTGTCATTCATACAGGTCCAGGTGCTGCTCAACTGATCGCACGCTTGCTTGACTCTCTTGGCAAATCTGAGGGTATTCTTGGTGTCGTTGCGGGCGATGACACTATCTTCATTACCCCAACAATGCCAGTATCTACAGAACAACTGTTCAAATCTGTGTGTGAACTTTTCGAATACACAGGCTAAGTAACTGTTTGTGGGCTATGAAATTAATTGAATTTTGTAGCCCATTAAAAATGTAAATTTTTTGATTTTACAGCTTATTTTTCACCCAGCAATTTTGTGATCAACATCACGCTATTGGTTTTTTTAACACCTCTTCTCAAACTCATCATAAGTATTTGTTCTAGAAAGAATTAACTTACAAATTTATCTCCACTCTCAGTCGCAACATTTAGACTTATTCGCTATAACTTTTAACAATCGGATAATTTTCTGCCAATTTTTTGTTATGATTCGCTCGCTTTTTCAAACGATTGGATTGGAAAAGATGCCGTTTCCAAATAGGAAACTCCTGAAGTAATTTATGGTTATTTCCGGGTTAATAATGAATATAAGGAAGGGAAATTCATGGCATTTAACAAACTTCTTAAAGTAGGCGCTATCGCTGCAGCAGTTATGGGCGCAGGCGCAGTTAACGCTCAAGAGTTTATTACTATCGGTACTGGCTCTGTTACAGGTGTTTACTACCCTACTGGTGGTGCTATTTGTAAATTGGTAAACAAAGGTCGTAAAGATCACAACATTCGTTGTTCAGTAGAATCGACTGGCGGCTCAATTTACAACGTCAACACAATCCGTGCTGGCGAGCTAGACTTTGGTATCGTGCAATCGGATTGGCAGTACCACGGCTACAACGGTACGAGCAAGTTTGCTGAACAAGGTCCGTACAAAAAACTACGCGCAATGTTCTCTCTTCACACAGAACCTTTTAACATCATTGCACGTGCAGATTCTGGTATCGAAAACGTTAAAGACCTGAAAGGTAAACGTGTAAACATCGGTAACCCAGGTTCTGGCGACCGCGCAACAATGGGTGTAGTGATGGATGCAATGGGCTGGACTAACGACAGCTTCAAGCTAGCATCAGAGCTTAAAGGCTCAGAGCGTTCACAAGCTCTATGTGACAACAAGATCGACGCGTTCATCTACATGGTTGGTCACCCGAATGGTTCAATCAAAGAAGCAACAACCTCTTGTGACGCGAAACTGATCCCTGCGACAGGCCCAGAGATCGACAAGATCGTTGCTGAAAACCCTTACTACGCGTTTAGCACAGTACCTGCTGGTATGTACCGTGGTACAGACAAAGACGTAAACAGCTTTGGTGTTGCGGCAACAATGGTAACAACATCAGACGTTTCTGATGATGTCGCTTACAACGTGGCAAAAGCGGTGTTTGAAAACTTCGACACATTCAAACGTCTACATCCTGCATTTGCAAACCTGAAGAAAGAAGACATGGTGAAAGCTGGTCTTTCTATCCCTCTTCACCCAGGTGCAGTGAAATACTACAAAGAAGTAGGTCTGCTTAAGTAAGCAACTACTGACTTCAAGCTCAGGCAGAAACGGATCGCTTTCTGCCTGATTGAGTATGCTGGCGGGACAGCCCCATCAGCATACTTTGTTCAATTTGCTTTATGCAATCTGCCGATTTCTTTCGGAAGTCGCGCTCATACCTAAGAAAAAGAAAACGCACCTTTACCACTCTCATCGTTCAATGGGTTTAAGGGTTATCGCGGTTCAATCGAAAGCAAACTTCGCTCTATTCACTACACTGTTATAGCGAAGCGAGGTTCTCGAAACACAAAACAGACAGGACCATCAATAATAAGGAAAAAGTACATGGCGACGAACAACACTCCGTCACAAGATGTGCAAGAGATGGTGGCTCAGGCAGACACAGGTGCGCGTAGCCCAATGGGCTTGCAAGGTCGAATCCTATGGTTCGTACCACTGTGCTGGTCGCTATTTCAATTATGGTATGCCTCTCCGCTACCATTTATTTTTAATTTTGGCGTACTCAATGACACTGAAGCGCGAGCAATTCATTTAACTTTTGCTACTTTTCTCGCTTTCACTGCTTATCCAGCAATGAAAAACTCTCCGCGTGATCATATCCCTTTGATTGACTGGATATTGGCACTAGCGGGCAGTTTTGCGGCAGCTTACATTTATATTTTCTACACTGAGCTTGCCGGCCGTTCAGGCGCACCAACCACTGTCGATATCGTGGTATCAGTCACTGGTATGGCATTGTTGCTTGAAGCAACACGTCGTGCACTTGGTCCCCCTTTGATGGTCGTTGCAGCCGTATTCCTGACTTACACCTTCGCTGGTCCATACATGCCAGATGTTATTGCTCATAAAGGCGCAAGCTTAAACAAAGCGATGTCGCATCTGTGGTTAACAACAGAGGGTGTATTCGGCGTAGCGCTTGGCGTATCAACGTCTTTCGTATTCTTGTTCGTACTGTTTGGTGCCATGCTAGAGCGCGCAGGTGCTGGTGCTTACTTCATCAAAGTTGCTTTCTCACTGCTTGGTCACATGAAAGGTGGTCCAGCGAAAGCCGCAGTGGTTGCATCAGGTCTATCCGGTCTAGTTTCAGGTTCATCCATCGCTAACGTAGTAACAACAGGTACGTTTACGATTCCATTGATGAAGCGAGTTGGCTTCCCTGGAACAAAAGCGGGTGCTGTTGAAGTTGCAGCCTCTACTAACGGTCAGCTCACACCACCTATCATGGGTGCAGCGGCATTCTTGATGGTAGAGTACGTCGGTATCTCTTACGTTGAAGTCATCAAAGCTGCTCTACTTCCAGCACTGATTTCTTACATCGCCTTGATTTACATTGTTCACCTAGAAGCATGTAAAGCTGGCATGACAGGGCTTCCTCGTCGCCACAACCCAACAATGCTACAAAGCCTATTGTCATTTACTGGCACTATTCTCGGTTTGTGCGTTATCAGTGCCTTGGTTTACTACGGTGTGGGTTGGACTAAAGACGTATTTGGCGATGCTGCTACAACCATCGTAACCATCGCGTTATTAATTGCTTACGTCGGTCTGGTGAAGATTTCAGCCAACCACGCCAAAGATGGTGCAATCGAAATTGATGCGGAACTCACTGAGGTCCCAGATCCGGGTCCAACAATTAAATCTGGCTTGCATTTCTTATTGCCTATCGTCGTACTGGTTTGGTGTTTGACCGTTGAACGCTTTTCTCCGGGTCTATCGGCATTCTGGGCAACGGTATTCATGATCTTTATCTTGCTGACGCAACGCCCATTGATCGCATTACTGTCAAAACAAGGTGACTTGGTTGAACAAACTAAAGACGGCTTTGTTGACCTCGCAGAGAGCTTGGTTTCAGGCGCACGTAACATGATCGGTATCGGTGTCGCAACAGCAGCGGCAGGCACTGTAGTTGGTGTGGTCACCCTCACTGGTATTGGCTTGGTGATGACAGACTTCGTCGAGTTCATCTCTGGCGGTAGTGTCATACTCATGCTGCTGTTTACTGCGGTTATCAGTTTGATTCTGGGTATGGGTCTGCCAACAACTGCAAACTACATCGTTGTATCAACACTAATGGCACCGGTTATCGTAACTCTGGGGGCAGCTCATGGCTTGATCATCCCACTGATTGCGGTGCACTTATTCGTGTTCTACTTCGGTATATTGGCTGACGATACCCCTCCAGTAGGTTTGGCTGCATTTGCAGCTGCTGCAATTGCCAAGTCAGATCCGATTCGTACTGGTATTCAAGGCTTTACCTACGATATTCGGACTGCGATCCTGCCATTTATGTTCGTCTTCAACACTCAACTTCTATTGATGGGGATCGACACTTGGTGGCACTTAGCGCTGACCGTAATCTCTTCAATCATTGCCATGTTGATTTTCTCTGCGGCGACGCAAGGTTGGTGGTTCACACGTAACAAATGGTGGGAAACGGTCCTACTATTAGTATTAACGTTCTCTTTCTTCCGCCCTGGTTTCTGGTGGGACATGCTCTACCCAGCGAAAGTTCTTTCCCCAGGTGTTGAGATAGCTCAAATCACAGAAGGGCTAAATGTAGGAGAATCCCTAGAGTTACGTGTCGCTGGTGAAAATTTAGAAGGCGATTACATAGAGAAAACGGTACGTCTTCCGTTCGAAGATAAAGCGGCAACCGCTGAAGAACGTATTTCTTCAATGGGTCTAATGCTGACCGAGAACGACGGCAAAATGATCGTAGACATGGTTGAATTTGGCAGCCCGGCAGAATCTTCTGGTATCGACTTCGATTGGGAGATCAAATGGGTAGTTCAAGACGCCGATCGACCGATGAAAGAGTGGGTATTTATCCCTTGTTTGATGATTTTGCTGGTACTTGCCCTGAACCAAAAACGTCGTGCTCGTAAGGAACAGTTGAGCGCATAACCGATTTGGCCTCGAGGATACGGGGTCTTAATGAGAGACATTGAATGTACAAACAAATTCTTGTTCCGGTTGATCTAAATGACCAAGGCTTTTCTGACCGCGCCGTTGAATTGGCGGTATGGCAGGCGAAGCAAGCCAATGCTGAAGTGCACCTGCTGACAGTATTGCCAGGCATACATATGTCAATGGTCGCGAGTTACTTTCCGAAAGATGCCGCTGCAAAAATGAAGCAAGACGTAAAGCAGCAGCTAAAAGCGTTTGCTGATCAGCATATGGACGACGAAGTGATTTACAAGGTGCATGTTGCGGAAGGTAAAGCTTACGCAACCATCTTAGATTACGCAGAACGTTTAGGTGCAGACCTTATCATTATGCCAAGCCACAAACGTTCGAAGATCAACAAAGTGATGCTGGGCTCTGTAGCGAGTAAAGTAGTAGAGAACTCACCAATCAACGTTATGGTGGTGAAGCCTCAAGGCTAACGCGCTCATTCAAACTCAAAATGAAAGAAAGGGTTGATGCTCGCATCAACCTTTTTTCTGTCTTGGGCTAATTATCTCGCTGCTTTGACAAAAGCCTTCAATGCTTCGCTGCAATGTTGAGCATTGAGTTCGCGAATTTTACCCGACGCTTCTACCTGACCACCAGCAACAAAAGCAAAATGACTCGCAATCGCTCTGGCATCACTCAAATGGTGCGTGACCATCAATACCGTAATGCCGCGTTCAGCAGCCAACTGTTTAACCAGTGTCAGCATCTCTTCACGCAGCACTGGGTCTAGTGCAGAAAAAGGTTCGTCGAGTAACCACATTGGGTGCGGTTGAACAAAACAACGCGCAAGAGCAACACGCTGGCGTTGACCGCCAGAAAGATGTTCAGGTAAACGGTCCAGATACTCAGCAACACCCACTTGCATTGCTGCTTGCTCCACAAGAAGCTTTTGGTCTGTCGTGAGCTTTAACCCCGGATGCAAACCCAAACCGATGTTGTCTCTTACTGAAAGATGAGCGAACAGATTGTGTTCTTGAAACAACATTGAAAACGGACGCAGATACGGCTCTTTACTCACGATAGACTCACCATCAACCAGAATATCGCCTTGGTCTGGATTGATGAAACCAGCCACTAACGCCAATAAAGTCGATTTGCCTGCCCCGCTCGGTCCCATCAGTGAAACGATTTGCCCACGTTGAATGTCTAACTCAAAACGAAACAGTTCACGCTGATAGGTGTACTGTACATCATCCAACACTAGCATTACGCTCTCTCCTTCGTTTTCAATACTTTTTCAATCAAAGCAAAACAACCTACGCTGAGTAACAATAAAGTAACGGATACTACCGCTGCCGCATCCATTTGATAACTGCCCAGTAGTTGGAATAGATACAGCGGTAAAGTTCTAAACTCTTGCCCACCAAACAAGGCAATCGCACTTAAGTCACCAATCGCAAACATAAAGCTGATAGCAAAAGCATGTGCAAATGGCTTGCGCAGTGCTTGCCACTCCACGACTTTAAAACGCTGCCAACCGCGCATACCTAAGCTGGCACACACGTACTGATATTGCTGCTCAATGTGCAACATGGGTTGAGACAAGGTCTTAATGACATAAGGCAATGCCATCAAGCCGTTAACCAAAATAACGACAAAAAACGCTAAGCTGAATACATCGGTAAACGATCGTAGTAACAGGAACAATCCCGTACTGATCACCAATCCCGGCGTTACTAAGATAATGGTTCCGATAAGCTCGATTTGGTCGGCGCGAGTGTTTTTGCACTGCAATCGCCAACGTCGGCTGGTCAGTAAAATCGACACGCCAGCAGCAACAGCAAGAGAGCTAGCGAGAACAGCGACTTTGATTGAATTAAGCAACGCGGACCAAAAACGCTCATCGGTCAATACCGTCCCAACTTGTTGGTTGATCCCACTGAACACCACCATCAAAAGTGGCGGTATTACTAGTAAAAAGGCACCTATGATCCAAAAGCTATCCCAAGCTTTTGACCACCCATGATCCTTCGTTAAATATTGCTGTACTGATGTGCTGCCAGCGCTTACTGATACTGGCTTCGTCAACTTCTGCACGCCAATCGCTAACAAGCCACATAGTAGCATTTGCCACAGTGCCAAAAGTGCCCCTGCCTGCAGATCAAAATCGAACTTAATTGCCTGATAGATGGCAAGCTCAATAGTGGTCGATTTCGGTCCGCCACCCAGCGCCATCACGGTGGCAAAGCTGGTAAAGCAAAGCATGAACACTAAGCCGCTTACGTGTGGTAATTGCTGCCTTAGGCGTGACCATTCTACCCAGCGGAATTTGTCCCAATGGCTCATTCCAAGGTGCGCACACAGTTTATGTTGCTCTGCGGGGATCGACTCTAATGCTTGCAAAAGTAGGCGCGCCGCATAGGGCATATTGAAGAACACATGCGCAAGTAAAATTCCGTTCAGACCATAGATGGAAAACGGCAGCTCAGCGTCGATACTTTTTAGCCATTGAGCCAATAAGCCGCTATTACCGTAAATCGCCAATAAGCCAAATACACCGACCAACACAGGCAGAACTAAGGTAGACGCAAACAACTTTAATAGTAGAGACTTACCATAGAACTCACGTCGAGAAAGCGCGTGCGCCACAGGGATCGCCAAACCGACACTCAAAATCGTAGAGAGGAAAGCTTGGTAGAAGCTGAACTTGGTGACGTGCTGATAGTATGGATCTCCCCACACTATAGACACATCAAGAGAAGGCGCTTGGACAATCAAAGCACCTAGGGCAGAAATAACAAAGGTCGCGATAATCATCGCGACCCCTAACCCTATTTTCGGAACAGAATTCAAAAGTAGAACCTATCTTAGAACGTCAATGCGCTTTGCCATTCACGAATCCAAGTCTTGCGCATTTTTGCTACTTCGTCTGCACTGAAGCTCAATGGTTTACTTGGTACGCTTAAGGTTTCAAAGCCTTTTGGTAATTCAACGTCAGTCACTGGGTACATCCAGTTGCCTGTTGGCATTGCCGATTGGAACTCATCACTCAAGATGAAATTCATAAACTCATCAGCAAGTTCCGCATTCTTTGAGCCTTTAACCTTAGCCGCTACTTCTACTTGCATGTAGTGACCTTCAGAAAAATCTGCGCTCGCATATTTCGCATCATCTTCTGCAATCAAATGGTACGCGGGAGAAGTCGTGTAAGACAGCACGAGATCGGACTCACCGTTCAAAAACATCGAGTAAGCTTCTGACCAGCCTTTCGTAACCGTAACTGTTTTCGTTGCCAGTTGCTTCCACGCTTGAGTCGCATCATCGCCGTAGATGGACTTCATCCACAGCATCAAACCTTGACCCGGCGTCGAAGTACGAGGGTCTTGGTAAATCACTTTCAGATCATCACGCTCTTCCACTAGCTCTTTCATGCTTTTTGGAGGATTCGCCAACTTATCCTTGTTGTACACAAACGCAAAGTAGCCGTAATCGTACGGTACGAAGGTCTTATCATCCCAACCATTAGGCAAGGTCGTCTTCGATGTATCAACATTGTGCTCAGCCAGAAGCCCAGTCTTTTTCGCTTCCGCCATCAGGTTGTTATCCAAACCTAACACGATATCCGCTTTGCTATTGTTTCCTTCCAAGCGAAGGCGGTTAAGGATTGAAACACCGTCATCCAGAGCAACGAAATTAACGTCGCAACCGCATTTGGCTTCGAACGCTTTTTCAACTTTAGGACCAGGTCCCCAATCGGCAGCGAAAGAGTCGTAAGTGTAGACAGTTAGGGTGTTTTCAGCGGCAAACGCTGAAGTAGAAGTGATGGCTGCAAGGGCAATCAGACTAAGAGTGGTTTTCACTGCTCGCTCTCCATTTGCATTAGTAAACATGAGTTGAGCGGCACAGGGTTGAGGCGGTATCTAGGACTTCCAATATCCAGACTCAATTCCTACGCCAGCATTATCTGGTTCAGGTAATACGGGTCCCTGTTTGCTCAACAACGTTAAGCGATTAGGTCTCAGCACCCAATGGTATTGATAAGGTCAATGCCAAATGGGTTTGCTCCCCGATGAGTTGGATGGATTGTAAAGGTCTTTTATTGATTACACAATCAACGTTGGTCATAACCCCAACGTGGCACCAAGCCTTGCTCAATGCCCAAGTGATCAAGAATTCTCGCCACCATAAAATCCACTAAGTCTTCAATACTCTTTGGTTGATGATAAAAACCAGGAGCCGCAGGCATAATGGTGACGCCCATCTGAGAGAGCTTGTGCATGTTTTCAAGATGCAGCGTAGAGAAAGGCGTTTCACGCACCACAAGTAATAACTGTCCGCGCTCTTTCATTACCACATCCGCAGCGCGTTCAATCAAGTTATCCGACATGCCATGTGCAATGGCCGCAACACTCCCCGCAGAACATGGGCACACTACCATTTGCTTTGGTGCAGCAGAGCCCGATGCTACCGGAGAGAACCAATCGTCTTTGCCACAAACGGTGATGTTATCTGGATTGCAGTTGAGATGCTCAACTAACGCCTTTTGTGCCGCTTCAGGGCCGCTTGGTAATTTCAGATCATGCTCGGTTGCCATTACTACACGTGCAGCCGAAGAGATCAGCACATACACGTGGTAATCTGCGGCAACTAGGCATTCAAGAAGACGAAGCCCATATGGAGCACCAGAGGCGCCCGTTAGTGCCAATGTGATGGCTTTTTTAGGGGTTACTTTTTGCTGCATAGATGTCATTAAGCTTTATGTTTAAGTTGTTGCAGAAGCTTGCCGTGGATACCACCAAAGCCACCGTTACTCATCACGAGGATTTGGTCACCCGGCTGCGCTTGCTCTACGATTTTTGCGACAAAGCTGTCCATATCTGCATCCACAAAAGCAGGTTGTTTACACTGGTCTGCAATCTCTTGTACCGACCAATCAATGTTGTCTGGTTGGAAGAGGAACACCTCATCAGCATTGTGCAATGAAGCCGCCAAAGTATTTTTGTGAACGCCGCGCTTCATCGTCGCAGAGCGAGGCTCTAAAACGGCAAGGATACGTTTTTCGCCAACCTTGTTACGTAAACCGCCCAATGTCAGTTCAATCGCCGTTGGATGATGAGCAAAATCATCATAAACCGTCACGCCTTGCTCTTCTCCTTTGAGCTCCAAGCGACGTTTGGTGTTAATAAAGCGACCGAGAGCCTGACAAGCCAGTTCTGGTGCCACACCGACATGACGTGCAGCTGCGATGGCCATCAAAGCGTTATCCACGTTGTGGTCACCAACAAGCTCCCAATCTACGACGCCTACTTTCTCGCCTTGCAGCGACACTTCAAATTTCGAGCCATCAACAACCAGTTTGTGTGCTTGCCAACCACCATCGACACCTGAGAACTGCTTTTCAGTCCAACAACCGCGCTCGATCACATCTTGCAACGACTGATCTTGCTTCGGTGCCAAGATCAAACCGTTCCCCGGAACAGTACGCACCAAATGATGGAATTGACGCTTTATCGCCTCTAGATCGTCAAAGATGTCTGCATGATCGAACTCAAGATTATTCATGATCAGTGTGCGTGGGTGATAATGAACAAACTTAGATCGTTTGTCGAAAAAAGCACTGTCATATTCGTCAGCTTCGACGACGAAGAACATACTTTCACCCAAGCGAGCTGACACACCGAAGTTACCTAACACACCACCAACAAGAAAACCTGGTTGGTAACCGCAATCTTCTAAGATCCACGCCAACATACTTGAAGTGGTGGTTTTACCATGGGTACCCGATACCGCTAGAACCCAGCGATCGTGCAATAAGAACTCTTGTAACCATTGTGGGCCAGAGGTGTAACGCATATTGGTATTCAGCACATGCTCAACACATGGGTTACCACGGCTCATCGCGTTACCAATCACCACAAGATCTGGTTGAGGGTCAAGTTGAGAAGGGTCAAAGCCTTCAATAATTTCAATACCTTGAGACTCCAACAGGGTACTCATTGGTGGATAAACATTGGCATCCGAACCCGTCACTTTATGACCTAGCTGACGCGCTAAAATTGCCGCACCGCCCATAAACGTGCCGCAGATACCCAAGATATGAATGTGCATAAACTTAACCTTGTAATGCGTTCTTTAATCCTTTCATTATCGTGATAACCACCAGAAAAGCGAGAGCCTTTCGCTGTGTTCTTGCAGTCTCTTTCACAAATCTGACAGGGCTTAGCACTGACTGACCAAGCATTAACCAAGTGACAGACTTCTTATGCAATAAGACAAATAAATTGAGATCTCAGTCGGTTACTTCATTACCATTAATAAGATCCACGTCATAAACTTACATCTAGCGCAATCGTTTAACATCCATAAAGAGATGACCCCATTGCGCGACACCCCCAACGAAATGAAAAATGTAAGGATAAACCATGTCAGGACTGCGCACCCTAGGCGAATTCATTGTTGAGAAACAAGCGGATTTCCCCCACGCTAGCGGTGATCTTTCATCTCTCTTAGCTTCCATTCGTTTAGCTGCAAAAATTGTTAACCGTGAAATTAACGCGGCAGGTCTTGGTGATATCACCGGCGCTGTAGGTACGGAAAACGTACAAGGCGAAGATCAGCAAAAGCTTGATGTATACGCGAACGACAAGTTCAAAGCAGCACTCGAAGCACGTGACCAAGTGTGTGGCGTTGCAAGTGAAGAAGAAGATGAAGCGGTTGCGTTCAACAAAGAACTCAACCAAAACGCAAAATACGTTGTACTAATGGACCCACTCGATGGCTCATCAAACATCGATGTGAACGTATCAGTCGGTACGATTTTCTCTATTTACCGTCGAGTTTCTCCTATTGGTACCCCACCAACAGAAGAAGACTTCCTACAGCCTGGTCACAAACAAGTGGCAGCGGGCTACGTGATTTACGGCTCATCTACTATGTTGGTTTACACCACAGGTAATGGCGTAAACGGCTTCACTTACGACCCATCGATTGGCAGCTTCTGTCTATCTCATGAAAACATGATGATCCCAGAAGACGGCAACATCTACTCGATCAACGAAGGTAACTACATCCGCTTCCCGCAGGGCGTGAAGAAGTACATCAAGTACTGTCAGGAGAATGTGCCTGAAGATGGTCGCCCATACACTTCTCGCTACATCGGCTCACTGGTTGCGGACTTCCATCGTAACCTGCTTAAAGGCGGCATTTACTTGTACCCAAGCACGCAAAGCCACCCTCAAGGCAAACTGCGTCTGTTGTACGAGTGCAACCCAATGGCATTCTTGATTGAGCAAGCTGGCGGTCTGGCATCTGACGGTGTAAACCGCATTATGGATTTGAAACCTACCGAACTGCACCAGCGTGTGCCTTTCTTTGTGGGTTCAAAGAACATGGTCAACAAAGTCGAAGAGTTTCTTGAGCTGAATCGCGAAGAAGACTAATTTCAGACCTTTGTCCAACGCGGCAGGTGTTTACCTGCCGCGTTTTTGTCGTTAAAGTGAACTGCGTAAATGTTAGCCAGATTAAGCCTTTCAACGCTTAATCCTCAATGAAAAGGAATATTCAAATGAGCTTAAACAACGTACCAGCAGGTAAATCTTTGCCTGAAGATATCTATGTCGTTATTGAAATCCCAGCTAATGCGGATCCAATCAAATACGAAGTAGATAAAGACACTGGTGCTGTATTTGTCGACCGTTTCATGTCTGCGCCAATGTTCTACCCATGTAACTACGGCTATGTGAACAACACCCTTTCTCTAGATGGCGACCCAGTGGACGTACTGGTTCCGACCCCTTACCCATTAATGCCAGGTTCTGTGATTCGCTGCCGTCCAGTCGGTGTATTGAAGATGACGGATGAATCCGGTGAAGATGCGAAAGTCTTCGCTGTACCGCACTCTAAAATCTCAAAAGAGTACGAAGGCATTCAAGATGTTGACGATATTCCAGAGCTACTCAAAGCCCAAATCACACAGTTTTTTGAACGTTACAAAGAGCTTGAAGCAGGTAAGTGGGTGAAAGTGGATGGTTGGGCAGATGTGGCTGCCGCAAAAGCAGAAATCCTAGAATCTTACGAGCGTGCGCAAAACAAGTAATTGCGAACGCCAGAAAGCAAAAGAGCTGCAAATTAGCAGCTCTTTTCTGTTATATCGTTTTGACTAATACTCGCCAGCGGTAGAAGTTCGACCCGATTCATAATTTTGTTTGAAAAACGGGTCAATATCATCACAAATGCCAAAGTAAGGCATATCTCGTACGCCAAGCATATAAGCACTTTGCTCACAGTACTCTTTTTTACCTTCTTGGTAACCAGATTGATAAGCCATGATCAGTTCCGGTGTAGCACGATTTGTATCATCAAGCTTGACGATACGGTCTTCCGATAATTCAATCAGACCATCGAGAGCAGATTGCTTACCGAAGTCCTGCCAATCTGTTACGTTCACTGAATCTGGTAACCTTGTTTGCGCACAAGCGGTGAGAAAAAGCAGCATGGCGCCGATGATGATGGATCTCATAAGTTCTCCTTGGGCTTATACAAAAGACCGTCGGAAACTCACTTTCATACCCCTTTATCGAGTACTCATTCGACAGTCATACACTTTCACTACAAATGCTTACGCGTACTCGCGGAGTATGGTTCACACTCTCTGACACCAATCACCAGATGCAATCTCTTCACTCAACTGCTCAGTGTCTTGATACAAGTAGATCCAAGCTTGCCCAAAAGGTGTAGTAATGCTTTCTCGACGATACTCAACCGGTACGTCTTCTAACTTATCAAGTTCCTGCAGCGTGTCATTATCAATCAAATAAACTTCGCCCTGTATCGCATTTTGTCCGACCGACAAAGCCGGGTAAGGACCTAAATCATACAGAGCGAATTGGGCATCTGTTTCATGATGACCAAGAAACTCAGCAGTGCTTAAAAAGTGATGATTGCACTCTCCTTTGCGCAAAGTTCCATACACAAACACTAAATGTTGCATAGCCGCTCCTTCTGCTTACAAGCTAAGTTTAGTTGAATTCGAATTGATAGAGCAGGTCAACAGCACTATCAACACCTGAAACTGCCTCTAGGTACAAGTCTTTCATCAAACGATAACGCACTGTGAACTCACCTAATGAGGTAAAGATACCCACACCATATTTCACCTGTAAACCAGGAAGAATATAGCCGCTCACCGTTACTTGAGAATCGTCACCTGAGCCTGCTGTATCCAGTTGCAGATCTTGTACGCCAAAGGCTTCACCGATTTCGCCTACGACTTTACCGCTCTTCGCTAAACTCAAGCCAATAAGGGTCGTTGTCATCGCATTACCGCCCGATTCTGCATCGATATCTTGACCTCGCAACAGGTAAGAAAGTGCATTCGCTTGCGGCATTGCCGGATCAGAGAAGATTTCCACCGTAGGATCACTTGCAGGACCAGTCACACGTACACCCGCTGTCACATCATCTTGCGTGTTGTCCGGATTACGAATCGCTTTGATCGAGACATAAGGCTGATCCGCTGGTCCATTCATCATGATCTTACCTTCTTGGATGACCAAGTCTTGCCCAAATGAGCGATAAGAACCGTCAATGATGTTCACCTCACCGACAATAAACGGACCTTTGTCTTTTTGCGTCACGTTGAGGTTACCTTGCAAGTCACCTTTTAGACCAAACGCAGACAACTGGAAATCATCGCCGATTTTGATGTTAATGTTGGTTTCAACGTTAAACGGCAACGCTTGCTCACCATCAACAGGCTGCATGTCTTTGTTCAAAATAACTGTGTCGCTTGAAACACCAACCGCACTTGGTGGCAGTTCATCAATTAAGATACGTCCCCAAGGTAGATTAATACTGCCTTCGACCTTGGCAAGTTGAGGCGTCACATCAATAGTCATATCCGGTTTGACTTTGATTCTCACCATCGGTGGCATATCCACTTTAAGCTCTTCAGCGAACACACGAGCCTTAGTGTGCCAATTTTCTAGGTCACGCCAATCAGCATCGCCTTTAATCTCTAGCTTGCCATCTGGCGTAATGATCCCAGCATCTAAATCAGCTTGATGACCTTTAAAGTTAATCGCCACTTGTCCTGAATTGATATCAATTGGCGTGACTTCACCTTGCAGTTTCATTTGATCAATCAAGAACTGACCATTCACCTTTGGATGCATTACATCACCAGATAGAGCAAGGTCAGTGTTCATGTTGGCTTTAAACAGGCTGTATTCGCCAATCAAGGGCGCTAAGAAGTCCAAGTGGAATGTCGATAGCGACACCTTACCGTCAATCGTCGGCTTCTCGGACGACACATCATTCAGGGCGACTTTACCAGACAAATCACCGTTATCCGTTACATCAAGCAACCACTCAGCATCTAGCTTATCTTGTGCCAACTTGGCTTTAAAACTCACACTTTCCCAACCGACTTTCACTGGTTGTTCTAGCGTTTGTTCTACCTGACCTTTTGGCATATCGACATTCACCGTGACTTCCGGTTTCATGTCTGGCGCCCATTTCGCGAAAGCATTCGCGTTCACAGAACCTTGCAGTTTGGTTTCTGGCGGTAAGAATTGTTTGATTTGGTCGAAGTCAAAGTTAGTAATGGCTAACTTCGCTTCACCGCTTTTACCAACGCTGATGTCTTCACTTAAACACACGCTTGATTTCGACTGTAACCAACAGTGTGCTTGCACATCAGCAATCTGCTTGTCGATGTTCACTTTGACTGCCGTCGACTTTTGCAATGCCCATGGACCTTGAGGCGTGCTCAGCGTTAAGCGGCGTAGTGCACCATCCCAAATCATTTCTGGCTTTTGCTTAAAGGTGCCTTCGATCTCTAAACTGCTCGAAACAATGTCTGAAACCACGTCGAGTGTCAGTTGGTGTAGCTTTTCATCGCCACTCACTTCCAAATCTGCACTGTCAATTTTAATGTCGTCGTAGGTGATGTTCTTCGCAATTAGGCTAACATCGGCTTTTGGCGCAGGCAGTGGTGTAACATCCCCTTTTAGAGTGATGGTTTCCACCTTGGCTTGCTGCTGCCAATTCAGCTGGTTCAGCGCGAGATCTAAATTAATGTCCGGCTGTTTCAAACTGCCGCGAAGAGCAACCGTACCATTCATCTTACCAGCAAGATCCGGTACGCTTTTCGCAAAATCAGGGAAATTAACATCAACATCCATCAAGATTTGTTTGTCGATTTTACCCTTTGCTCGCAAAGAGTTGGGACCATGTGACAAAGCTAAACCTTGCGTGTTCAATTGAATATCTTCACCTTTACCGTTCTTATCTGAGGCTTCTAATTGACCTTCGATATGCAAAGGGTAGCCACGTAAAATACCGTCAATATCCAATTTAGGTAGACTCACTTGCCAGCCACCTTGTGCGGTTAATGACCCCGACGTCGACAAGCTGCCACTGATATCGCCTTCCGCTTCTTCCCACTGTAAGCCCGGTTGAATATTTTTTAAGTTCAGATCGGCTTGCCAGTTGATAGGTGCAGCCCAATTCGCCATGACTTTACCTGCAAGCTCACCACCCAGCGTTTTGACAACTAAGCTGCCTAAGTCAATCTGTTCTAAAGTACCTTTTCCGTTTAACACCACATCAACTGCTGGAATATCTTTACCAGACGCCTTAGTTTCCAAGGCAACCGTGTAACCTTGTAAAGAGCCTTTCGCTGCAAGACTCGGGACCGATACTTGGTAATCACTCTTACCACTCAATGGCCATTGCGCCTCAACATCTTTCAATTTGATATCAAACGGCAACTCAGACTTAAGAGGTTGAATTTGCCCCTGAATCTTGGCTTTCACCAAATCAGATAACGTGGCATCCAGTGATAAATCACCAACCGAGCCAGATGCCGTCAGTGACAATTTCTGACCTTTTACATCCGCTTGTTTAACCAATGCGTCAATTTGGGCTTGAATTGGGTAGTCACCTGATAATGTCACTTGAGTGCTTAACTGCCCTTTCACTTCTGGCATGTCAAGCTCAAGGGTTTTGACATCAACTTGGTCACCACCCGCTTTGGCTTCTAACCCTAAATGATGAACGATAACCGGTGTGTCGCCAGCCAACTTAAAGTCATGAATATCGAGGCGCTGTGCTTCAATAGTGAGCGGAATCCAGACTTCAGGTAGAGCGATACCATTTGATTCAGGCTTAACATCTAACTTCTGTTCATCAGGCTTTGAACCTTTGTTAGCAGCAACATTTTCTGCACCTTGCTGCGATGGCTTTTTAGACGCGTCTGAATTGACCGATGTTGACGACTGGACTTCCGCGTCTTGCTCAACTTGAGCTTGATGGTTCGTTTTAGTGTCTTGAACTGGCGGCTGTTCCACACCCTCTTCACTTGGTGCAAGTGCCACATTAATGGTTTTCAATGCCGTAGGGGCAATCACCAAACGATCACCTTGCATTGATAATGCGGTTGAAAAATCTTGCCAATCAATCTTATTCCCCAAGATATTCAGATTGATATCATTAAAGCTGACTTTATTGACAAAAATAGGCACTGGCGTACTGATAGAGCGCAATGGTGGCGTGTCTTCTTCAGGCTCGTCAGATGCCGGAGGGAGCTCTGGCATCTGAAAGTTCACCCCTTGCAGTGCCAACTCATCGACACACACTTTCGGATCGAAGAAGCAACGGAAGTTGATAGCAAGCGTTACGCTTTCAACCTTAGCATCGACATGTAAGGATTCATCGACAAAGCTGACGTTACGTAAAGCAAAACGCGGAAAAAGCGAACCTTGAACTTCTTCCACTTTGAGTTGCGGTAAGGCTTTCTCTGCCCCCCACAGCGCAAGTTTTAAACCCGGATGGGTGAAAAGTAATGTGCCAACAAAAACCGTCAGCAGCAATAATAGACTCAGCAGACCGATTGAGAGCCATTTCGTCCACTTCAGAGTTGTTTTGATCATAGTTCAGGCCCCAACGAGAAGTGAATGCGGAATTCTGGATCAGGCTCGGAGTCGAGCCCCCAAGCAAAGTCAAAGCTCACCGGACCAACCGGTGACGCCCAGCGGATACCAACACCCGCACCAGCCTTCCATTCTGGGGTTTCATTAAATGCATCACCAATATCGTAGAAAGCAGCGCCCCACCAGTTGCCGTAGACACGGTATTGATATTCAAGGGTGCTGGTCACCATATACTTAGCACCCGTCAATGCACCACTGGCATCTTTCGGTGAGATAGACTCATAGCCATAACCACGAATGTTGTTATCACCACCAGCAAAGAAACGTAGTGATGGCGATAGTTTTTCAAATTCATCCGTAATGTTGGCACCGCCCTCTAAACGGAACAAACCACGGTGGTTTTGGCCAATACCGCGAATCCAAGATGTGCGCCCTAACAAGCGCAGTACTCGTGTTTCTGACAGCAAAGCAGTATCGCCATATTCAACGGTCACACTCTGCTTATCCCCCCACATTGGCATATTGCCACCACGGGTTCGGGTTCGAGAAAAAGAAGCACCAGGCAAGACAAATTGCACACCATCTTCTTGCAAACCTTGCGAGAAGTTTTCGTACAGGTGGCGAACATACAAAGTCTTATGCCAGCCACCGTCGGTGATCCAGTGGCGTTCTACCGCAAGATTCGATTCCAAACTTTCGGTATCTCGGTTATCAAGATGCTTGAGACCAAACTGCAATTGGTAGTATTCGTGTAGAACGTCATCAAGAGGGATTTTGTAGCCTGCTGTGATAGTTTGTTCAGGCTTGGAAAGAGAAAGAGCAGTATCAAAACTATGACCACGTGCGCTTACCCACGGTTTTTTCCATTTCAGCGTACCGCGAACACCCGTATCGGTCGAATAACCAATACCAGTCTCAAGTTGGTTTTTCGCTGCAGGGGCAAGTGAGACTTTGATTGGCAGCTCGCGACCATCGTCTAGCTTACTTAAATCTGGCTCAACAAATACTGACGAAAACCAATCGGTATTAGACAGGTTTTGGTTGTATTCCCCAACTTCTGAAACCAAATAAGGTTCACCAGTTTTAAATGGACGCAGAGACTCAACACGGTCTTCCCAAATCTGACTTCCAAAAATCTCCACCGAACCAAAGTGATAACGGATACCACTGTCATAATGAAGACGCACATTCGCTTCGTTAAGTTCGGGAACCACCTCAAGACGGCTTAAAGTGAAATCTCCATTAAAGTAACCACGTTGCAACGCTAAGTTACGAATACTTGATTTCAAGCTGTCGTATTCACCTTGATTTAAGATGCGTCCTACCTTTAATGGTGATTTTTCAAGAAGCTTAACGAATGCTTCGTCTTGGTTTGCCTCACCTGAAATCACCACATCCATCAGTTTCACCCTTACAGGCTCACCCGGTTGGACATTGACGATCAATTCATCATTATCTTTCGTAATAGTGTATGAAATTTTCGCATGATAATAGCCGAGCGCATTGAGCGCTTCAGTGATACTTTGTTCCAATCGCGCCTGAAAACGCAGAGACGTGGAATAATCGTCTTCAGGAATGGAAGACAAATAAGCGTTCACATTATCTTCTAGCGCACCATCGATCCCTTTAATTTTTAAGGAAACATCGGCATAAGCGCTATGAGAAAAGGCAAGTAGGCTGACAATGATCGGAGTAGCTTTTCTTATCATGCTTTTTAGCTGGACGAGGTTAAATAAACGTAAACAATAATAACGCCAAATAAAGGCTAAGTCTGTAATATTAATAGGTTTAACGCGGTCTATGTCATCACAACATCATATTCAGACTGAATAGATTTTTTCGCAAAATTAAGACACGTATTAAAGGACAAATACCATGCTCAACAAACAGACAATGATCAGTATAGAAGATGCACTGCCCGGTAGAGAGGCATCAATGCAGATCGACGACACTCATTTTGTCAATCAATCGAGTTTAACGGCGCAGCCACAAGCTAACCAGCAACAGATTTTGTTTGGCATGGGATGCTTTTGGGGAGCTGAACGCCTGTTTTGGCAACTCGATGGCGTGATCTCAACATCGGTCGGTTACGCTGGCGGTTATACTCCAAATCCAACTTACGAAGAAGTCTGCTCTGGAAAAACCGGACACACAGAAGTTGTTCGTGTCGTATTCGATGAAGCGGTAATTTCTGTAGAGCAGTTACTTGCGGCATTCTGGGAAAAACACGACCCAACTCAAGGTATGCGTCAAGGCAACGATTTGGGTACTCAATACCGCTCAGCGATCTACACCTATTCTCAAGAACAACAAGATGCCGCTGAAAAATCAAAAGCTCAATATCAGCAAGCACTGCAAGAAGATCAACGTTCAGCAATCACTACAGAGATCCAAGCAGCAGGTCCTTATTACTTTGCTGAAACTTACCACCAGCAATACCTAGCGAAGAACCCTAACGGTTATTGTGGTTTAGGCGGTACGGGCGTGTGCTTCCCACCAAGCCTACAAAGTTAACCACAACGAAAAAGAGCGACAAAAGTCGCTCTTTTACAATTCTTGTCATCAAACTGGAAGAGATAAAATCGCTTGGTTTACTTCTCTAAATACAGAGAGTTGCTTGGGATTTTTGACATCAGGTAATAGCACTTTTCCGTTGTCAAAACGGAACTCACCAATACCTGCAATTGAGAATTGACCTTTGAATAAAGTCTTAACGAAACGCGCCACCTGACGTGGACGGTACACAGCAAACTCACGTAGCATAACCAACCTCAACATCCTTTTGAGAAAACACCGATTGCTCTTTCCTTGGCAACCTTTATGCGCAATTTGCGACGAACTTCATTCTATCAAATTCCAACGTGAACGCAACATTATTAGATGGCATACGTTAAATAATTGTTATGTCGGGTTCTACATTTTTATGCACCGTACGTATATACTTGGTGAGTCTCACAACCTATATGGAACATAACAACATGAAAACTAAGACTCTCCTCCCTCTTCTACTCGCTCTTGCTCCGGGTCTGGCTCTGGCTCATAACCTATCTGTTGGTGAGAGTGTACCCGCAGCAAAAGTCGATGCTTATGGTGAAATCGTACTGCAAGGCGAAGGTGTCGCTTACCAGCCTTGGGCAACTCAAAACATGCTGGGTAAAGTTCGTGTCATTCATGCAATTGCAGGACGCAGCAGCTCAAAAGCGATGAACGCACCACTAATGACAGCGCTAACTGAAGCGAAATTCCCAGAAGACGCTTACCAAACGACTACCATCATTAACCAAGATGATGCTGTTTGGGGAACAGGTTCATTTGTAAAATCATCGGCGCAAGACAGCAAACAAGAATTCCCTTGGTCTTCAATGGTGCTGGATGAAAACGGTGTTGTGGCAAACACATGGGCACTGCAAGAAGAAAGCTCAGCAATCGTAGTCCAAGATAAGCAAGGTAAGATTTTGTTTGTAAAAGAGGGCGCATTAACCCCTGACGAAATCACTCAAGTGCTTGGCTTAATCAAACAGAATATTTAGATCTGTTGATATATACCCAAGTAACCTCGAGATGCTTGGGTATACAGCTCTCCGCTCATTACACACTTTAAGCAAAGAGCCCCCTATTTTCCTGAGCGTAAGCTCTTATTTCACCTAGATAATTTACCCAAAACGAACAAAAGAGTGAACTTTTAACGAAAATGGGTGTTATATTATAACACTAGGTATCGTTTCAGGTTTTAAGATGCATTCTCGTTGGCAAGTCACCACACATCATTGGCGTCGCACTGTCATATTACTCAGTGTTGCGCTGCTGCTTACCTGGAACTTTGCAACCATCGCGCATCAACTTGATCTCATCCCAGAACATCATAGCCATCATCATTGCCAGCTGTTTGCTGGTGCACAACATGGTTTGGTCAAGCAGTTACCGGAGATAATCCCTCCAACCTACCAGCGCGCCGCACACTCTGATGTCATAGAACGACAGTTCAGCCTTAGCGACGTGCGTTATACTGCGCGTGCACCTCCTATTTTTGCTTAAACTTAAGAAGTCCCCTTATAAGAAATTAAGGTTGCTAGTCGCACGATTTGAACTGCAACCACATCAGAAAATTAAGCAAAATTAGGATAAGAAAATGCCATCTAAACACGCTCTAGCTCTTGTTATCGGTCTATCACTAACCGCTACTGCTAACGCTGAAGAATACCGTCAACATGAAGCACACGTGCACGGTCACGTAGAATTCAATATTGCTCAAGACGGTAAAGACCTACTGATCGAAATCACGTCTCCAGGTGCTGACGTAGTGGGCTTTGAGCACGCACCAGAAAACGCAGAACAAGAAAATGCACTGAATAATGCTATTGCTGCTCTAAAAGACACGAACAAACTGTTTGCTATCAACCAGCAAGCAAAGTGTGTAATTGAAGATGTACATGTAGCTCACACGCTAGGAGAAGAGTCACACGAAGGTCATGATCACCACGACCACGACCACGACCACGACCACGAAGGGCATGATCACGATAAACATGACCATGACAAGCATAAAGACCATGATCATGATGAGCATGATGACCACCACGATCATGACGGTCATGAGCATCACGAAGGTCATGACCATGAACACGGTGGTCATGGTGAATTCACCGTAGAGTACCGCTACCACTGTGATTCAGTTGCAGACCTAAACAGCATCGATACGACTTGGTTTAAGCAATTCCCAGCAACGGAATCTATCAGTGTGAACCTGTTCACTGACACCACTCAGTCTGCGACTAACCTAAGCAAAGACAACGCAAAGATCGCAATTAAATAACTCATATGGCGTGTAAGTACCCACTTACACGCCATTGCTTTGGTGATTTACTATGACTGAAACCACGTCAAACGTTGTTGAGCTATCTAACGCCCAGTTTGTCTGGCCCGGCTCAGAAAACGCGACCATTAACATCCCGCAACTTCACATTGCTCAAGGCGAGCATGTCTTTATCAAAGGTCCTAGCGGCTGTGGTAAATCGACTCTGCTTGCTTTGTTAACTGGCATCAACACACTCACATCTGGCTCACTGTCGGTATTGGACACTGATATCGCCAGCCTAAGAGCAAGCCAAAGAGACAAATTTCGCGCCGATCACATTGGCTATATCTTCCAACAATTCAATTTGTTGCCTTACCTAAATGTGATTGAGAATGTCTTAATTCCATGCCAATTCAGCAGAATTCGCCGCGACCGCGTTGCTCCAAATGCTTCTACGGCATCACTGGAGCAACAAGCAACGACGTTATTGGAGCGCTTACGTTTACCAAAAGCACTGCATGACAAGCCAGTATCAGAACTCAGCATTGGTCAGCAACAACGTGTCGCAGCCGCACGCGCTTTGATCGGTCAGCCTGAATTGGTGATTGCCGATGAACCGACATCTGCATTGGATCATGACAACCGTAAGGCTTTCATTGAACTATTAATGGAACAAGCCAACCTTGCTAACGCGACACTGGTTTTTGTCAGCCATGACCCGACGCTAGAGTCCTTGTTTGACCGAACACTCAATCTGCCTGAAATCAATCAAGCGCAAACCCTAGGAGCCGCATCATGAGTGCAGTTGTAAAGCTCGCTTGGAAAAGCCTGATGAACCGCAAGGCGACTGCTATTCTCACCATCATGACAGTCGCAATTTCTGTTGTTCTACTATTGGGTGTAGAACGCATTCGAACCCAAGCAAAAGACAGCTTCGCTAACACCATTTCTGGTACAGACTTAATTGTCGGTGGTCGTTCAGGGCAAGTGAACCTATTGTTGTACTCGGTATTCAGAATTGGTAATGCCACAAACAACATTGACTGGAAGAGCTACCAAGAGTTTGCTAACCACCGCGCCGTAGATTGGGCGATTCCAATCTCGCTGGGTGATTCACACAAAGGCTTTCGAGTCATGGGGACCAACCACAGCTACTTCGAACATTATAAGTACGGAAGTAAGCAACCACTAACCTTCTCTGAAGGTAGAGAATTCAATGGCTTATTTGAAACCGTACTTGGCTCTGATGTTGCGAAACAACTTGGCTATAAGATTGGTAGCGAGATCATCATTGCTCATGGCATCAGTGATGTCGGCTTCAGTCGACACGATAACTTGCCATTTAAAGTGGTGGGGATTCTTGCGCCTACTGGCACTCCGGTGGACAAAACTGTCCATGTTTCTCTAGAAGCGATTGAAGCGATTCACGTCGGTTGGGAAAGCGGAGCTCGCTTAGGTCCGACACCAAGTGCGGCTGAGCTCAAAGCCAGAGACTTCCAACCTAAACAGATCACTGCCATGTTGGTTGGCTTGAAATCACGCATTCAGACTTTTGCTCTGCAAAGACAAATTAATACTTACCCGAAAGAGCCGCTTAGCGCCATCATGCCGGGCGTCGCTCTGCATGAATTATGGGGCATGATGTCGGTTGCAGAACAAGCACTGATGGCAGTCTCAGGCTTCGTAGTCGTTGCAGGTTTATTGGGTATGTTGAGTAGCTTGCTGACCAGCTTACAAGAACGCCGCCGTGAAATGGCAATTCTGCGTGCGATGGGGGCAAGACCTAAACACGTCTTCTCATTACTGATCAGTGAAGCGAGTTTACTGACGTTTGCAGGCATCATTACTGGTGTTGCGGGCTTGTATTCCATTCTTGCCCTCTTGCAACCAATAATCCAACAAAGTTATGGTATACACCTAACCTTAACGGCACTGTCGCCGTATGAATGGATGTTGCTTGGCTTTGTACAGTGTGCAGGTATTGTGATTGGCTTCATCCCAGCATTCCGCGCTTACCGACAATCGCTCAGTGATGGAATGACAATTAGGATTTAGTAAAAATGTGGAAAAAGATACTCGCTAGCTGTTTGCTACTAATTTCCTTCACTGCGCCAGTAATGGCAAGTGATGAACCATTAACGCTCGATTGGATTGATCTTGTGCCAGAGAATGAGCGCAAGATGTTCGACAGTGTTGGCATGCCAGCCACTGACCACAATGGTGGTGCGGCACTTCAATCTAAGATTGGTAATGTTCGCCCTGAGCTTAACGGCAGCAAAGTGAAAATCCCGGGCTTTGTCATCCCATTAGAAGGTGATGCGAATACGGTGACGGAATTCCTACTGGTGCCATATTTTGGCGCTTGTATCCATGTTCCGCCACCACCACCAAATCAGATCATCTATGTAAAATTCCCGAAAGGAGCCCCAGTGCAGGAGCTTTGGGATGTCATTTATGTGGTGGGAACGTTAAAAACCGAGACCATTGAACATGAGTTGGCAGAAACTGCCTACGTGATTGAAGGCTCATCAATCGAACCCTACGATGACATGTAATGTCTGCTTGATTAAATAAATACACTAGGCGTCGGTTCGGCGCCTTTTTTATGCCTGCTGTTTATACGATGTAACGAGATAAATACGCTAACACGCCAACATACAAAACCAAAAGTAGCGCTATCGACAGGTGTTTTCTCAGTTTGCTTGCGTCTGAATATTTCATCACCCCTCCAAAATAACGATAACAATTTTAACAACTCATTATCATTTTGAATAGTCCTTATTCTGTCAAAATCCGGACATGCCTCTCTGGTCGAGAAAACAGGAAAGGTGTAAATTTAAGCAAGCGCTAATCGCCAGTCTTGGTAGGAAATAAAATGGCAGAACCAACAAAGCAACCTGTTGTTATCGAACACGAACCCACACAACAAAAACATACTCATCATGAAAAGAAGTCTGGCTACATTAAAGACAGTGCAAGCCGTGTTCAAAGCATTGCCCAAATCTACGGGTTAGACGCATTGTTGCAAAGTGATCCTCCAGCTAAAACCGCACTAGAACGCGCTCAATTGCGTGAACAACGCCGCCAAGAGCAAAGACAAAAGAACTTAGAGCAGATCCTAAAACTGGCGCACAGCTCATGTCGAGATGAGACCGCAGGTGAACCTGACCAAGACTGGTTGTATCGTTTTTTCGATATGGCTCAGGACATCCACAACAGCTCAATGCAAAAGTTGTGGGCACAAGTCATGAAGCGCGAAGTGACCAACCCCGGCTCAACATCGATGAAAGCGCTTAAAGTCCTTAAAGATATGTCGCCGAGAGAAGCACAGACTCTGCAACGGGCAGCCACACTGGCATGCAGCTTCGGTGGAGATACCAGTCGCAAACTGCTGATTGGCTACAAAGCGCATGGCGGGATGTTCAGCTTTGGCAAACGCGATACCACTAGCAATCTTAATATGGGCAGCTTCCAGCTTCCTTATTCAAGCTTGTTAGTGTTGATTGAATTGGGACTGCTGCACAGCACTGAATTAGAGTCCGGAGAAATTGGCATTGAAACGCCTTTGATGCTCACCTATCAAGGTAAAAACTTATCACTGCAGGTAAATACGAAAGGCGTGCGCCTGTTGTACTACCGCTTTACCCCAACAGGTAATGAGTTGTGTAAACTGCTCGGAAATAAACCTAACAACCAGTATTACGATCAGATGTTAGCGCTTTTAAATCAGAGATTTAGCGTTCATAGTGAAGCAAAACCTACGGTGAATCACACCGTTTAGTACAGCAAAAAGAGCTTTTGGTCACCTATGATCCAAAAGCTCTTTTATCTGCTCAATGACTTTTTGGCTACCTATGATCCAAATGCTTTTTTATCGGATCACTCCACGTTGTTTAAGGTCAATTAAACACAACTCCACCAGCTCTTCGACACTCTTTTCGCCCGCAGGCAAATCAATTTCTGGGTTTGCTGGTGCTTGGTATTCTGAGTCAATACCGGTGAAATTTGGGATTTCACCTGCGCGTGCTTTTTTGTACAAGCCTTTTGGATCGCGACCTTCACATACTTCTAGAGACGCATTGACGAACACTTCAATAAACTCACCCTCAGGCAGTAGATCACGCACCAATTGACGCTCAGCGCGGTGAGGAGAAATAAACGCTGACAAAACAATCAACCCCGCATCTGCCATCAGTTTTGCTAACTCACCAATACGGCGAATGTTCTCGCGACGGTCTTGCTCAGAAAAGCCTAAATCGCTGCACAAGCCATGGCGCACATTGTCGCCATCGAGCAAATAAGTGTGATAACCCAATTCGGCTAAGCGATTTTCCAATGCGCCTGCCACCGTTGATTTACCTGCACCTGATAGCCCAGTAAACCAAAGTACCGCAGGCTTCTGCTTTTTTAATCCAGCACGAAACTGTTTATCAACCGAGTGCTGATGCCAAACGATGTTTTCATCTTTTACCGGAGTTTCGGCAGTCATAACGTATCCTTGTAAATTTACAGATTAAAACGGAAAGAAGACCGGAATCAGCGTCAGTACTAGTACTGAATACACGATGGAAATCGGCACGCCAATTCGCACATAATCGGTCAATTTGTAATTCCCTACGCTGTATACCAACAGGTTGGTTTGGTATCCGTAAGGAGAAATAAAACTGGCACTGGCGCCAAACAGTACCGCCATAATGAAAGGCATTGGATCAACGCCATAACCTACCGCCATGCTATAGCCAATAGGGAAAGACAGCGCCGCCGCCGCATTGTTGGTGACAAGTTCCGTTAGCACCAGAGTCATGATGTAAGTTGCAACTAAAGCACCAAACACGCCCCAGCCATTAAAGGCTTCGATAAACATATTGCCCATACGCACCGACAAGCCGGATGAAATCATCAATTGCGCAATAGATAACGCAGAGCCAACAATCACCACGATATCAATTGGGAAACGACGACGAAGTTCAGAAAGTTGAATCACACCAAAGGCAAGTAGCGCAATCAAATACGCCGCCAGACCTTTGATAATAGGTACGAGTTCCAACAACGCACAGCCAATCACTGCAGCAAAGCCAAACAACACCAAGGCCGATTTATTCGCATCCAAACGTGCACTCGAATCTAAATCGTTCACCAACACGAACTCTTTACGATGCGCGCGGCGTTCTGCTTCAAAGCGCTTACCGGGAACTAAAACTAACGTATCACCTGCGGCTAAAGTGATATTGCCTAAGCCACCTTCAAGACGCTCATGACCACGGCGAATCGCCACGACCACCGCATCAAATCGATCTCGAAAACGGCTCTCTTTAAGCGTTTTATGACAGAAGGTCGCCGATGAGCTCACCACCACTTCCATAAAATTTTGTCCGTTGAGGTGTTGATGACCAAACAACGTTAAACCTGGGATCTCTTGTAGCGTCGCAACACTCTCTACATCACCACAAAATAGTAATCGGTCTTTAGCATTAAGCACAAAATCAGGACCAACAGAAGGTACACTGACACCATCGCGTATCACTTCAGCCAAAAATAGTTTTCTCAGTGCGCGTAAGTTATTTTCCGTAATAGTACGTCCAACCAGTGGCGAGCCCGGTTCGACACGAGACTCTAAGAAGTAAGGTAAGTCCTCTTGGTTTTGGTCATCGTAATTAGGCAAAAGGTAACTTAGCGGAATCAGAATCAGCACACCGCCCACTAGCACCGCTAAGCCAATCATGGTTGGAGTAAAGAAGCTCAAGCTTGGCAGACCGGCATCTTCGACAAAGCTGTTGATGATTAAGTTGGTCGAGGTACCAATCAACGTCAACGTGCCACCAAAAATCGCCGCATAAGAAAGTGGAATCAAAAGCTTAGATGGCGCATGTTGTTGGTTGCGTTTAATCGCACCAATTAACGACACCACAACGGCAGTATTATTAGTAAAAGAAGAAAGCAAAGCAGTAGAAAAACCCAACTTAGCGATCACACTGCCAAGGTGCCCTTCAGAAATACTGCGACTGACCCAACTGATTAATAGCGTTTTTTCTAATGCGCTCGATGCAAGAATCAACAACACCAAGGTCAGAAGTGAAGAATTAGTAAAGTTTGCCGCAATGGTATTGAGCTCAATCATCCCCGCCATAAACGCAATGAAAGCTGCCCCAGCAAATACGTAGCTTGGTTTGATTTTGGTTACGAGCAAACAAGTGATAATGCCAAGCAAAATCGCTAATACAAATCCTTGTTCCCACATAGCCAATCCTTACCAATAAACCCGATACGGGCACAACAACGACTCGTGCAAACTTAGCTGCACGGAGTGACAAACGAGTAACCAGACAAAAAAGCAAAGCAAGCGAAAAAGAACGCCAGAATGCTCGGTTTCTTGGGCTTCCGAAGCATTCTGGATTCGGGGAAATTAGCCTGGCAGGTTTCGCAATCCCGTCAGGCTCGGTAAACCTAATTACTTCTTCAGTAATAGGCTCAGGTCTTTAGCTTCCCAGTGTGGGAAGTGTTTACGAACGAGAGCATTGAGTTCAAGCTCGAATGCAGAAACATCCGCAAGACCACGCTCAACAGCAGCCAAACTTTCTTTCACCATGCCGGCACCTACTGTTACATTGGTTAGACGATCGATGATGATGAAGCCGCCGGTATCGGCACAATCTTGGTAGTTATCCAATGCGACAGATTCGTTCAGCGACCACTCACACAAACCGATGCCGTTGAGTGGCAATTCAGCTGCACCGTGAGTAGAAAGATTGTTGATGTCGTACTGGTGACGAATCGCTTCAACGTGACCAACCGTCTTCTTACCAGCAATCTTAATGTCGTAATCACGACCCGGTTGCAGCGGTTGCTCTGTCATCCAAACTACGTCAGCCAACAAGTGGTTAGTTGACTCCACTTGCGCATTTTCTAGCACCAGCAAATCACCACGACTGATGTCGATTTCGTCATTCAGCGTCAACGTCACAGCCAGACCTGCTTGTGCTTCCTGTACATCGCCATCGAAAGTCACGATACGTGCAACAGTTGAGGTTTTGCCTGATGGCAGCGCCTTAATCGCATCGCCTACTTTCACTGAACCTGATGAAATCGTGCCCGCAAAACCACGGAAATCGAGATTAGGACGGTTTACATACTGAACAGGGAAACGGAAATCACCTTCGCCTTTCTCATGGTCAACATCAACAGTCTCAAGTAGCTCAAGCAGAGATGGACCTTCAAACCAACTTAGGTTCTGTCCTTTCTCTACTACGTTGTCGCCTTCTAGCGCTGACAACGGAATGATTTGGATATCCGTCTCACCCGCTAGGTTTTCTGAGAACTGTAAGTACTCATCACGGATCTCTTCAAAACGTTCTTGTGAGTAATCCACCAAGTCCATTTTGTTGATAGCGACAACAAAGTGTTTCAAACCCAGTAGGTTAGAAATGAATGAGTGACGACGCGTTTGGTCCAACACTCCTTTACGTGCATCAACCAGAATCACAGCCAAATCACAGGTCGATGCACCTGTTGCCATGTTACGCGTGTATTGCTCATGCCCTGGCGTATCAGCAATGATGAACTTACGTTTCTGCGTTGAGAAATAACGGTAAGCCACATCAATGGTGATGCCCTGCTCGCGTTCTGCTTGTAGACCATCTACCAGCAATGCCAAATCTGGCTTTTCACCCGTGGTGCCTACGCGTTGGCTATCCGAGTGAACCGCAGCTAGCTGATCTTCATAAATTTGTTTTGAGTCGTGGAGTAAGCGACCGATTAGGGTACTTTTACCGTCATCTACCGAGCCACAAGTCAGGAATCTAAGTAACGACTTGTACTGGTGTTGTTTTAAATAGCCTTCAATACCAAGCTCGGCTAACTGAGCTTCAACTGCACTGTTCATTATCTTTCCTTAGATCCTTTAGAAGTAACCTTGACGTTTCTTAAGTTCCATCGATCCTGACTGATCGTGGTCGATCGCACGACCTTGGCGCTCACTTGAAGTTGCCACCAGCATCTCTTCGATGATGCCTGTTAGCGTGTTAGCTTCAGACTCAATCGCGCCAGTCAGCGGGTAGCAACCCAAAGTACGGAAACGAACACTCTTCTCTTCAATCACTTCACCTGGCTCTAGCTTCATGCGGTCATCGTCTACCATGATCAGCATGCCATCACGCTCAACAACAGGTCGCTTATCTGCAAGGTATAGAGGCACGATCTCAATGTTTTCTAGGTAGATGTATTGCCAGATATCCAGCTCAGTCCAGTTTGAAAGTGGGAACACACGAATGCTCTCCCCTTTGTTTACTTGACCGTTGTATGTTTTCCAAAGCTCCGGACGTTGGTTTTTCGGATCCCAGGTATGGTTCTTATCGCGGAATGAGTAAACGCGCTCTTTTGCACGTGACTTCTCTTCATCACGACGCGCACCACCGAATGCCGCATCAAAACCGTACTTGTTCAGAGCCTGCTTCAAACCTTGAGTCTTCATGATGTCAGTATGCTTTGAAGAGCCGTGCACAAATGGGCTACACCCCATTGCTAGACCTTCTGGGTTCTTATGAACCAAAAGCTCAAAGCCGTATTTCTCAGCGGTACGATCACGAAACTCGATCATCTCGCGGAATTTCCAATCCGTATCTACGTGCAGTAGTGGGAATGGAATTTTGCCTGGGTAGAAGGCTTTACGCGCAAGATGCAACATGACTGATGAATCTTTACCAATCGAATACATCATGACTGGGTTATCGAACTCAGCAGCAACTTCGCGGATGATATGAATACTCTCCGCTTCGAGTTGTTTAAGGTGAGTTAAACGTTGTTGGTCCATGTTTTGTCTTTCCTTTTTAAGCTTGAAGGCTCATTACGTCCCTAATCTTTGGTCTGAAATTATATGGAGCTGGCAATAGCACTTTTGTTGAATTCAGTACTAGACAAAAACCAGTCCAACTTTTGAGACAGACGCACAACTTCGCCGACAACAATCAAAGACGGAGCTTGAGCTTCTTTAGATAATTCAGATAGTTGAGAAAGTTCTCCGGTGAAAACTTTTTGCTGGATTTGCGTACCGCGCTCGATGATGGCGATAGGGGTTGAGGCTGCCCTACCATGTTTGATGAGCTGATTCTGAATATAGTGTGATTTCATCAGTCCCATGTAGATCACTAAAGTCTGATTCCCGCTCGCAAGCGTCGACCAGTCCATGTCGTCACTTTCTTCTTTCAGATGACCCGTAACAAACAGCGCTGACTGCGCGTAATCACGATGCGTCAGCGGGATCCCGGCATAAGCAGTTGCACCCGCAGCGGCAGTAATGCCCGGAACTACTTGGAAACGAACACCGGCATCAGCCAAAACTTCCAATTCTTCACCACCGCGACCAAACACAAATGGATCGCCACCTTTAATGCGCACCACTTTGTAGCCTTGCTTGGCAAAGTCCACCAGCAATTGGTTAGTCTTTTCTTGCGGCACACTGTGGTGACCAGCACGTTTACCCACGCACACCAAAATGGTTTCACTTGGAATTAGTGCCATGATCTCGTCAGACACTAGGTAGTCGTAAAGCACGACGTCAGCTTGTTGTAGGCAGTTAAGTGCTTTCAGTGTTAACAGCTCAGGGTCACCCGGACCGGCACCAACAAGGGCAACTTCACCCGGTTGAAGAGATTGCTTGCTAAAACGCGGAAGATCGGCAGCTCGGTTATTCGAAACCAGCCGAGGCTTGTTGATTGGAAAATTCGTTACTGAATCGTTAACTGCCATGTGCTTGCTCATCATCCATTGATATCGTTATGGATGGCATTATGGCGGTGGGTTTATATTACCGGAAATTCTAAAATTTCATTTTTTATTCAAAAAACTGCTAAGAAGCTTTTGTTAGGTCTCATTCAAAATGGTGAAAAAGGCATCACTTTGACACTTTCCTCCGCATTTAATTGCCTAATGTTCACAGTTTTCTGCATCTTAGCCTGAGCTTGCACTAATATTTGTTACATTACGCTGTACGACCCCTCTATCCCATTTAATTGGAGCACCTCATGAAAATGGCAGTTAATCCCGTATCCGTCGCAGTTTTAAGCGGTATGTTGACGCTTGCAGGTCCAGCAATGGCGGACACTATTAAGCTACGTATTATCGAAACCACCGATATTCACACCAATGTGATGGATTACGACTACTACAAAGATCAGCCTTCTCAACAAATCGGTCTTAGCCGTGCGGCAACACTGGTTAAGCAAGCTCGTGAAGAAGCTGTAAACAGTGTATTGGTCGACAATGGCGACTTGATTCAAGGCAGCCCGATGGGCGATTACATGGCAGCGAAAGGGATTAACGCTGGCGAAATCCACCCGGTATACAAAGCGATGAACCAGTTGGATTACGATGTAGGTAACATTGGTAACCATGAATTCAACTACGGTCTTGAGTTCCTGAAAAACTCTATCGACGGTGCGAACTTCCCTTATGTTAGTGCTAACGTTTTCGACAAGAAGACAGGTGAGCACTACTTCAAACCTTATCTCATTAAAACGCACACGTTTAAAGACACCGACGGTCAAAGCCACGAAATCAAAGTGGGCTACATCGGCTTCGTACCACCGCAAATCATGGTGTGGGATAAGAAAAACCTAGAAGGTAAAGTTTTCGCTGAAGACATCACTGAGACTGCGAAAAAGCTGGTTCCTCAGATGAAGAAAGAAGGTGCTGACGTAATTGTGGCGATTCCACACTCGGGCATTTCGACTGACCCATACAAGCTCGGCGCTGAAAACTCGGTTTACTATCTCACAGAAGTTGAAGGCATTGATGCGATTGCATTTGGTCACTCTCACGCCGTGTTCCCAGGTAAAGACTTTGCCAAGCTACAAGGCGTCGACAACGCAAAAGGCACAATTAATGGCGTAACCGCAGTCATGCCAGGTCGCTGGGGTAGCCACGTTGGCGTAATGGACTTAATGCTGAAAGAAAAAGACGGCAAATGGCAAGTTGTTGAGGGTCAATCTGAAGCTCGCCCTATCTTCGACAAAGCCAACAAAAAGTCGTTGGCGGAAGCCGATAAAGGCATCGTGGATGCACTTGTTGATGACCACAAAGGCACACGTGAATTCGTCAATCAGCCAATCGGTAAAGCAAATGATGTGATGTACAGCTTCCTAGCGCTTGTACAAGATGATCCAACGATTCAAATCGTAAACCTTGCTCAAAAAGATTACGTGGAACGCTTTATCCAAGGCGACCCAGATCTTGCAGACATTCCAGTACTAAGCGCAGCTGCACCATTTAAAGTGGGCGGACGTAAAGACGATCCAAATGGCTTCACGGAAGTAGAGTCCGGCCAGCTGACTTTCCGTAATGCCGCGGATCTTTACTTATACCCGAATACGCTGGTAGCAATGAAGGTTAAAGGCAAAGAAGTTCACGAATGGCTAGAGTGTAGCGCGGGTCAGTTCAACCAGATTGATGTCAACAGCACCAAACCTCAGTCTTTGTTGAATTGGGATAACTTCCGCACTTATAACTTCGACGTGATTGATGGTGTGAACTACCAAATCGATGTCACTCAACCACCGAAGTACGACGCAAGTTGTAACGTGATCAACCCAGACTCACAACGTATCGTGAACCTGACTTATAACGGAAAACCGGTTGATCCGAAGCAAGACTTCATCATTGCAACCAACAACTACCGTGCTTACAGCGCGACTTTCCCAGGCACTGGTCCGGATTTCATCGCATTTGATTCTCCAGATGAGAACCGCTCAGTAGTTGCTGCTTACATCTCTCGCATCAGTAAAGAGCAAGGTGAAGTAACACCAAGTGCAGATAACAACTGGTCTTTCGCGCCAATCAAATCGGATAACAAACTTGATGTTAGCTTTGAAACCTCACCAAGTGATAAAGCTGCGCAGTTCATCAAAGAGAAAGGGCAATACCCGATGAAACGTGTCGCAACTGACGAAGTTGGTTTCGCGATTTACCAAATCGACCTGAATAAATAAGGGGTATGCCCAAGTAACCTCGAGATGCTAGGTTCTGCGAGAATGACTTGGGTATACTTGACAATGATTTCAAGCGGCTCTCATGAGCCGCTTTTTTGTTATCAGTAAAAACCGTTAGAATGAGAAAAACCGTTTCTGAGTTATCACATGCACAGCGATCTTTTTTCAGACTTAATCAATCATGGCTTCCTCGAAAATGAGGCAAATCAGCTTATTGAACATGGGCAACAGCTTGAACTGCCAACGCGCCATATTCTCAATCACCAAGGTGAGTTCAGCTCGCACATCTACTTTGTATTAGAGGGATTGTGTCACGCCAGTTATCTGACCGACAAAGGGAAGGAATTCAGTAAAGAGTTCTACTGGGAAAAAGATTGGGTGATTGGCTTTGAAGGGCTTATCAAAAATCAGCCTTCGCCGTATTTATTGGAAACGCTGACACCTTGTCATCTGTTTTGCTTACCGGTTGAAGTGCTACATCAGTGGCGTGAAGAAAAGCATCCTATCTACTTAAAGCTGCTCGAAGCGCAACTGATGCATAAAGAAAACAAAGAACGTTTTATGTTGCTTTACTCACCAGAAGAACGTTACCAACTGTTTTGTCAACACTATCCAGACTTAGAACAGCGCATTACCGATAGCCAGATTGCCGCTTACTTGGGGATTACCGCGATCAGTCTTAGCCGAATTAAGTCGCGCTTAAAGAAAGGCAATGAATAAGGTCAGATAGGCTGGAAAAAACAAAGGCGCTCAATGTCGAGCGCCTTTGCATTAAATGAGGTTCTGCTTACTTCAGAATACGAGCACGGAATTGACGACCTTTCATCTTACCGTTACTGATAGTTTGCAGTGCTTTCTTCGCCACAGATTTCTCTACCGCAACGTAAGAGCGCATCGCCATTAACTGGATCTTACCCACTTGTGCACCCGTGATACCATTTTTACCAGTCAAACAGCCAAGGATGTCACCCGCACGTACTTTCTGTTTCTTACCGCCATCGATATTAATCGTCACCATCTTCGCTTGGTATGGCTGCTGAGTTGATTTCGCTGGCAGTGTTGCTGGTACCACATCCATATCTAGGTACTCTTCAATACGAGCTACACGTAGACCATCTTTCTCTCCAAAGAAGCTGAACGCCAGACCTTTGCTGCCCGCACGACCAGTACGACCAATACGGTGAACGTGTACTTCAGGGTCACGAGACAGTTCGAAGTTAAATACTGCATCAAGGTTGTCGACGTCTAAACCACGCGCCGCCACGTCTGTTGCAACAAGGATAGACACACTCTTGTTAGCAAACTGTACCAGAGCTTGGTCGCGTTCACGTTGTTCTAGATCGCCATGAAGGTCCACCACACTGAAGCCTTTGTGATGCAGTTCATCTGCCACATTCTGTACTTCTTTCTTGGTATTACAGAACACTACTGCTGACTCTGGCTGGTGCGTCAGTAGTAGGTTTGCCAGAGCTTCATCGCGTGCTTCTGAACCTTCAACGTTGTAAAAGTATTGCGCGATGCTCGACGTATCATGTGTCGATTCTACTTTGATCATCTCTGGTGATTGCATAATACGTTGAGCAATCTGTTCGATCTTCTCTGGGAAAGTCGCACTGAATAGCAGTGTTTGACGTTGCTTCGGTGCTGCATCAATGATCGCATCGAGTGCGTCTTGGAAGCCCATTTCCAGCATGCGGTCTGCTTCATCTAGGACCAGCGTGTTTAGCTCTTCTAGGTTAATGCGACCTTTCTCTAGGTGATCAAGGATACGACCGGGCGTACCTACCAGAATATGCGCGCCATGCTCTAGTGAACCGATTTGCGGTCCCATTGGCATACCACCACACAATGTCAGTACTTTAATGTTGTGAATACCACGACCTAACGTACGGATCTCTTTCGCCACCTGATCAGCCAGTTCACGCGTTGGGCACAACACCAAAGATTGTACACGGAAGCGCTTCACGTTTAGGTTGGACAATACGCCCAGACCAAATGCCGCGGTTTTACCTGAGCCTGTTTTGCCCTGACCAATCACATCACGCTGATTCAAAATCGCAGGTAAGCTCAACGCTTGAATTGGCGTCATATGGGTGTAGTTCAATGATTCAAGCGTCTCTAGCAGCGCTGGATTAAGCCCTACTTGGTCAAAAGTTTGTTTGCTCACAGGGAAATATCCTCAGGTGGGATGAAAAAGAGGGCACATTATCGCCAGATTTGTCACGAAGACCAGTGAAAATTAACCATTGTTAATGAGTAATAGCAGAAAACGACGTAAAGTCAGCTGCATTCGCTCATTAATGGATATTGAAAATGATCAACTGGACTGCCCTACCTTTCTCTCAACTGACGACGACACAACTCTACGAGATGCTGCGCTTGCGCGTTGATGTCTTTGTGGTGGAGCAAACCTGTCCTTATCCAGAGCTAGATGGAAAAGATACACTGGAAGGCGTTTTTCACCTATTAGGTTACAAAGGAGATGAACTGGTTGCCTGTGCTCGCCTATTGCCTGCAGGTACCAGCTACGACAATGTCAGTATTGGTCGTGTAGTAACCAAGCAAAGCGCTCGTGGTGGTGGTCTTGGACATGAACTGCTTGAGCAAGCCCTGCAACATTGCCAACAGCTTTGGGCAGGTAAAACGATAGATATCGGCGCACAGGAACACCTGATGGCTTTCTATGCGAGTCATGGTTTTGAAGTTATTTCCGAAAGCTACCTTGAGGATGGTATCCCTCATGTGGATATGCGCCGAGTAAGCTAAATGTCACCCCATCATCTGGCGTTACTATTACTGGTTATCGGCAACTTGGCGGCGTCACTCTCCGATGTCGCCGTTAAACTGATTGAAGGCGGCATTAGCCCGTTCCAATATATGTTTGTGCGCCAGTTGGCTTCACTGCTGCTCATCCTACCTTTCTATCTCAGACAACAACCGGATAAACGTAGCCTAAAGCAAGCACCTATTACCTTGTTGCGAGCGCATCTAATATTAATTGGTAGCGGATGTATGATGGTTGCGGTGACTCACCTCCCTCTGGCAACTGCAAACGCGGTTTTTTACGCAGCGCCGATTTTAATGTTGCCGCTGTCGATATTGTTCCTCAAAGAGCATCCTCCACTAAGTAAAATCTTGCTCACTTGCTTCGGGTTCCTTGGTGTCTTAGTGGTGCTCAGGCCGGATCATTTTCATTGGGCTGCACTATTTGCACTCGGCACGGCGACCACACTGGCGATGTTTAATATATTGGTAAGAAAGCTACCCAGTGAACAGTCTGTCGTCACCACACTTTGGTGGACCACGCTGTTCTCGCTGCCTATATCGGCGATAATGGCTTGGTTTTATTGGCAGCCGATTAGTTGGCAAGAACTGACACTAGTTATCGCAAGTGCAGTGTGCATCTTAAGCTATAACGGCTTGGCAGTAATGGCATATCAAAAAGCTCCAGCCGGAGAAATTGCTTTAGCAGAATACTCTGGCTTAGTGTTCGTAACACTCTTTGGGATATGGTGGTTTGACGAGATTCCAGATTGGCTGACTGCAATAGGGATCCTGATGATCGTATTACCGCTCTTACCATGGAATAAGAGAAGACAACTTGCCAATCAACAGGCACAAGATTGAGTTCCAGCAGCAAGTAAGCTGACAGACATAAAAAAGACGCGAATCATCGCGCCTTTAGAATGCTTACTAGTGAACGTTATTTATTACGTCCGAATGTCCCGTCAGACAAACGGAAGAACATCACCGACTCACCACTTTTCTCAAGTTGAAGCATATCTAATTTGCCATCGTCAGCGAGCTTGAAGCGCACCAATTGACCTTGCTTGATTCGACTTAAAGGTTTGTCGCTACCTTCAATTTTAACTAGGGCGTTTAAGTCCGCCATTGGCAGTTGATTGCTGCGGAATACTTGGGCCAGTGTATCGCCGTTCTTTACCGTGTACTCTTTCCATTGCTCAGACTTTGGTTCTGAGTTTTGTGCAGAACGCTGCTCACTCAAGCTTTGTGCATTCAATTGAATGGCAACACGTTGATTCTCAACTTGAGTATCATCGATAAGTGCTTCAGTATCTTTTGGCACTGGAATGATCAGAAGCACCAACACCACAGGCACCAATACCATTAGTGCACGTTGATGTAGTTTTGGAAGACGGTGCCAAAACTGAGTGACAGGCTCGATCCTCTCCTGCCACTTCTCTTTGCTAAACGGCTGCTTCCAATCGATAGCAGCGAACTTTTGTTTCATCAATTCGACGTGGTCGACTTGCTGCTTTTTCTTTCTGCGACGATTCATTCTGATGAGTCCCTTAATGCTTCTAATCTCAGTATAAAAATACCAGCGCGGAGAGTATATGTTTTTCGCCAAAGTAAAATGTAATTTGGCGTAAATTAGCAGAAATTTCACTTGGAGTAAGAGATAAGTCACACCCTCTGCTCCAGAATGCGACATTCGAGCTCAATCATTTAAACCGAGGCTCGAACCTGATATCCTGTGCCTTTATCACTCCTAACAAGAGCGACATTCATGTCTGAAATTAAATTTGAAACTGCAGAACAGAAAGCTAGCTACGGTATTGGTCTGCAAATGGGTCAGCAACTAGCTGGTTCTGGTCTAGAAGGTCTTAGCGTTGACGCTATCGCTGCTGGTATTGCAACGGCACTAACTGGTGACATGCCATCTATCGAAATCGATGAGATCAACAACGCGCTTCAAGAGCTACACACTCGTGCAGAAGCAGCTCGTCAAGAAGCAGCTAAAGCAGCAGCAGCTGACGGCGAAGCGTTCCTAAAAGATAACGCTCTACGTCCAGAAGTAAACGTTCTTGAGTCTGGTCTTCAGTACGAAATCATCACTGAAGGTACTGGTGAAATCCCAACAGCGGCGTCTCAAGTACGTGTTCACTACCACGGTGAGCTAACTGACGGCACTGTATTCGACAGCTCTGTATCTCGCGGTCAACCTGCTGAGTTCCCAGTAACTGGCGTAATCAAAGGCTGGGTTGAAGCACTTCAACTAATGCCTGTTGGCTCTAAGTGGAAACTATACATCCCGCAAGACCTAGCATACGGTGAGCGTGGCGCAGGTGCTGCAATCCCTCCATTTGCAGCTCTAGTATTCGAAGTAGAACTACTAGACATCCTATAATTGAGACCATTCTCAATAGCAAATTCGAAGCGGCGCACACTAGCGCCGCTTTTTTTGTCTAGAATAAACAGACTTGAGCTCAATAACCTTACGTCTCAGTAATCTCAAGAAGTAAACAAACAATAATAATCGCAAGCCACATGGAGGTATTATGCGTAAAACACTCCTCACCTTAGCTCTGCTGTCAATGAATATTGGTACAGCTCACGCTTTTCTTGATGCCGTGACCGACAAAGATAACCAAGAAGGTTTAATGGACATGGTTAGCCAAGGTATGAATGCGGAGTCCTCTCCAATCACAGATTTACTAACGAGCCAATTACCAGTTTCGACTGAACAAGCCGCTGGCGGCACAAGTGCATTATTAGCTTTGGCACAAAGCCAACTGTCAGATCAAAATAGCAGTGAACTAAAATCTCTGATCCCAGGGATGTCGAGTTTGGATGGCGCACAAAGCTTGCTAGGTAATATCGAAAGTTTAAGCGCGGTACAAAGCACTTTTGACAAGTTGGGGTTAGACCCTTCAATGATCAGTCAATTTGCACCGGTGATACTGGGCTATTTGGGCGACCAAGGGGCAAGTGAGGGCTTACTCAAGTCACTAAGTGGATTGTGGGGTTCAGGCAGCTAAGAAGTTTCGCCTAAACATAAATTAAGACTAAAGATTCGATTATCAAAGACTAGTTTGAGAGGGGAGACAGAAAACTCAATTTGTTTCGCTTTCAAATACGACAGATACAAAAAAGCCGAGCTAATGCTCGGCTTTTTTTGTTCTTACGAACTGAGATTACTCAGCAGCTTCTTCAGCAGCTGGGCGATCTACAAGCTCAATGTAAGCCATTGGAGCTTTATCACCAGCACGGAAGCCAGCTTTTAGGATACGAGTGTAACCGCCCTGACGAGCAGCAAAACGTGGACCTAGTTCGTTAAACAGTTTTGCAACTACTTCGTTGTCACGAGTACGTGCAAATGCTAGACGACGGTTAGCAACACTGTCAGTCTTAGCTAGTGTAATCAAAGGCTCAACTACGCGACGTAGCTCTTTTGCTTTTGGCAAAGTAGTCTTGATAACTTCATGACGTACTAGAGAGCTAGCCATGTTGCTGAACATCGCTTTACGATGTGAGCTGTTGCGGTTGAGTTGACGACCACTCTTACGATGGCGCATGACCTAATCCTTCTAACTAGTATCGATTAATCTTCAGCGATTGATGCAGGTGGCCAGTTTTCTAGGCGCATGCCCAGAGACAGACCACGTGACGCAAGTACGTCTTTAATCTCAGTAAGAGATTTTTTACCAAGGTTAGGCGTTTTAAGTAGCTCAACCTCAGTACGTTGTACTAGATCACCGATGTAGTGAATCGCTTCTGCTTTCAGACAGTTAGCAGAGCGAACTGTTAGTTCAAGATCGTCTACAGGACGCAGTAGGATCGGATCGAATTCTGGCTTCTCTTCCTTCTCCTCAGGTACACGTACATCACGAAGATCTACGAACGCATCCAATTGTTCAGCTAGGATAGTAGCTGCACGACGGATTGCTTCCTCAGGTTCTAGAGTACCGTTTGTTTCCATATCGATAACAAGCTTGTCTAGGTCAGTGCGCTGTTCTACACGAGCTGCTTCTACAGCGTAGGCAATTTTGTCTACTGGGCTGTAAGTAGCATCTACTAGTAGGCGACCGATTGGACGCTCGTCTTCTTCGTTATGGATACGCGCAGAAGCTGGAACATAACCACGACCACGTTCAACTTTGATACGCATTGCGATCTCAGCGTTGTCATCCGTTAGGTGACAAATAACGTGTTCAGGGTTAGCGATCTCTACATCACCGTCATGGGTGATGTCACCTGCAACCACAGGGCCCGAGCCTGATTTGTTCAAAGTAATGAACACTTCATCTTTGCCTTCAGCTACGCGCACTGCCAAACCTTTAAGGTTTAGAAGGATTTCAAGAATATCTTCTTGTACGCCTTCTTTAGTGCTGTACTCATGAAGTACGCCTTCGATTTCTACTTCTGTCACTGCACAACCAGGCATAGAAGATAGAAGAATGCGGCGAAGTGCATTACCTAGAGTATGACCAAAGCCACGCTCTAATGGCTCAAGAGTTACTTTTGCGTGAGTCGAGCTGATTTGTTCGATGTCAACTAGACGTGGCTTAAGAAATTCTGTTACAGAACCCTGCATTGTGTCCTCTCTTTAGTTTAAACCTTACTTAGAGTAAAGCTCGACGATCAATTGTTCGTTGATGTCAGCTGATAGATCAGAACGCTCAGGCATACGCTTGAATGTACCTTCCATCTTGCCACCATCTACTTCAATCCAAGTTGGTTTTTCACGTTGTTCAGCAACTTCTAGAGCTGCTTTGATACGAGCTTGCTGTTTAGCTTTCTCGCGGATAGAAACAACGTCATTAGCCGCTACTTTGAAAGAAGGAACGTTTACAACTTTACCGTTAACTAGGATAGCTTTGTGGCTAACTAGCTGACGTGCTTCTGCGCGAGTTGCGCCAAAGCCCATGCGGTAAACTACGTTATCAAGACGACCTTCAAGAAGCTGAAGTAGGTTTTCACCTGTGTTGCCTTTAAGACGCGCAGCTTCTTTGTAGTAGTTACGGAATTGTTTTTCTAGAACGCCGTACATACGACGAACTTTTTGCTTCTCACGAAGCTGAACGCCATACTCAGATAGACGACCGCGACGAGCGCCGTGTACACCTGGTGCGTTATCAATTTTACACTTGGTATCGATCGCGCGAACACCAGACTTAAGGAATAAGTCAGTGCCTTCACGACGGCTAAGCTTCAGCTTAGGACCCAAATATCTTGCCATGATCTTTCTCCAGTAATCTAAAAAACGTTATACGCGACGTTTCTTAGGTGGACGACAACCGTTATGAGGGATTGGTGTAGCATCAACGATGTTTGTGATGCGGAAACCAGCAGCGTTCAGAGCGCGAACAGTAGATTCACGACCTGGACCAGGACCCTTAACCATAACTTCCAAGTTCTTTAGACCGTATTCTTTAGCCATTTCAGCACAACGCTCAGCAGCAACCTGTGCAGCGAACGGAGTAGACTTACGAGAACCACGGAAACCAGAACCACCTGCAGTAGCCCAAGCTAGAGCGTTACCTTGACGGTCAGTAATGGTTACGATTGTGTTATTGAAAGAAGCATGGATGTGCGCAACGCCATCTGCAACTTGCTTGCGTACGCGCTTACGAGCGCGAGTTGGTTGTTTAGCCATTGTACTCTACCTTCCCGATTATTTCTTGATCGGCTTACGCGGACCCTTACGGGTGCGAGCGTTGGTTTTAGTACGCTGTCCACGTAGTGGTAGACTGCGACGATGACGAAGACCACGGTAACAGCCAAGGTCCATAAGACGCTTGATGTTCATAGATACTTCACGACGTAGATCACCTTCTACAGTGTACTTAGCTACACCATCACGCAGTTGATCGATCTGCTCTTCAGTTAGTTCACTGATCTTAACATCTTCAGCAATACCCACTTCAGCTAGGATAGCTTGAGAGCGAGTTTTACCGATGCCGTAGATCGCCGTTAGAGCGATTACAGCGTGTTTCTGATCAGGAATGTTAATGCCTGCTATACGGGCCATTATTCACTCCTAAGTGTTTCTATAAAAGAATTAGCCGCAGCAAAGCCCGTTATGGATACGCTGCGGAGTACTACTTCTTTTGCACGCAAAAGGTAGGCCGAGGAATATACTCGACCTAACCTTCATTTTCAAGTAAAAATTTCTGCTAATTAGCCTTGGCGCTGTTTGTGCTTTGGCTCACTGCAAATCACGCGAACAACACCGTTGCGCTTGATTACTTTACAGTTACGGCAGATTTTTTTAACGGAAGCACGAACTTTCATTGCTAAACTCCGTAATTGAAACTGAGTCTACCGTCGAATTAACGACCGTAGCCTTTCAGATTCGCTTTCTTCAACACAGAATCATACTGTTGAGACATCAGATGAGTCTGTACCTGTGCCATAAAGTCCATGATAACAACTACTACGATAAGTAGTGATGTACCGCCGAAGTAGAAACGTACGTTCCACGCGACCATCATGAACTCGGGAATCAGACAGATAAAGGTAATGTACAGTGCACCCGCTAGGGTTAAACGTGTCATCACTTTATCAATGTACTTAGCTGTCTGCTCACCTGGGCGGATACCGGGTACGAATGCACCGGACTTCTTCAAGTTATCTGCTGTTTCACGCGGGTTGAATACCAACGCCGTGTAGAAGAAACAGAAGAAAATAATCGCTGCTGCATAAAGCATTACATACAGCGGTTGACCTGGGCTAAGAGCCAAAGACACGTCAGTTAACCAACCGAACGCGCTGCTCTCACCGTTCTGACCAAACCACTGAGCCAGTGTTCCTGGGAACAGGATAATACTTGATGCAAAAATCGCTGGAATAACACCCGCCATATTAATTTTAAGTGGCAAGTGCGAGCTTTGCGCAGCAAATACTTTACGACCTTGTTGACGCTTAGCGTAGTTAACGACGATTCGGCGTTGACCACGTTCCATGAAAACAACGAAGTAAATTACTGCAAAAGCTAATACCGCGATTAGCAACAGAAGAAGTACATGCAATTCACCTTGACGCGCTTGCTCGATTGTTTGACCGATTGCAGAAGGCAATCCAGCAACAATACCTGCAAAAATCAGAATGGAAATACCATTACCGATTCCTCGCTCTGTAATTTGTTCACCTAACCACATTAGGAACATGGTACCAGTTACTAAACTTACGGTAGCAATTAGCGTAAACATGGTTTGGTTCATAACAACCAGATTATCGACCATGTTTGGTAAGCCTGTTGCAATACCAATAGCTTGGAATGTTGCAAGTACAAGCGTGCCGTAGCGTGTATATTGGCTGATCTTACGACGGCCTGCTTCACCCTCTTTTTTGAGTTCCGCTAACGCTGGATGAACTACAGTTAGCAATTGGACAACAATAGAAGCCGAAATATACGGCATGATGCCCAACGCTAATATAGATGCACGCTCAAGAGCACCACCGGAGAACATGTTAAACATTTCAACGATGGTACCTTTTTGCTGTTCGAACAAATCGGCAAGTACAGCAGCGTCAATACCAGGAATCGGCACAAAAGAGCCGGCTCGGAATACTAAAAGTGCACCAATTACGAATAACAAGCGCGACTTTAGTTCACTTAAGCCGCTCTGAGCACTACGAAAATCTTGTCCTGGTTTCTTAGCCATCTGTACCTCGTTCCTCGAGATTATTCCTCGATTTTACCGCCTGCAGCTTCGATTGCAGCTTTAGCGCCTTTAGTCACACGTAGACCTTTAACAGTCACTGCTTTGTTAATCTCACCAGAAAGAACAACTTTTACAAATTCGATGTTCTTAGTGATGATGTTAGCAGCTTTAAGGCTGTTTAGATCAACCACGTCACCAGAAACTTTCGCTAGCTCAGCTAGACGAACTTCAGCAGACACTAGGCTCTTACGAGAAGTGAAACCGAATTTTGGTAGACGTTGTTTCAGAGGCATTTGACCGCCTTCGAAACCTGGACGAACTTTACCGCCAGAACGTGATTTTTGACCTTTGTGACCACGGCCACCAGTTTTACCTAGGCCAGAACCGATACCACGACCTACACGCTTAGGAGCGTGCTTAGAGCCAGCAGCCGGTGCAAGAGTATTCAAACGCATTCTGATTACTCCTCAACTTTAACCATGTAGAAAACCTTGTTGATCATACCGCGTACACACGGAGTATCTTCAAGTTCTACTGTATGGTTGATTTTACGAAGACCTAGACCACGCAAAGTAGCTTTGTGCTTTGGTAGGCGGCCAATTGAGCTTTTAGTTTGAGTTACTTTAATAGTTGCCATGGTGTTCTTACTCCGAAATAGCTTCAACAGTTAGACCACGTTTAGCAGCAACCATTTCTGGCGACTTCATGCTACCTAGTGCATCGATCGTTGCACGAACGATGTTGATAGGGTTCGTAGAACCGTATGCTTTAGATAGTACGTTGTGTACGCCAGCAACTTCTAGTACTGCACGCATCGCACCACCTGCGATAACACCAGTACCTTCTGCAGCAGGCTGCATGTAAACTTTAGAGCCCGAATGGCGACCTTTCACTGGGTGGTGAAGAGTGCCTTCGTTTAGCGCGATAGTAGTCATGTTACGACGCGCTTTTTCCATTGCTTTTTGAATCGCTGCAGGTACTTCACGAGCTTTGCCGTAACCGAAACCTACACGACCGTTACCGTCACCAACTACTGTTAGTGCAGTGAAGCTCATGATTCGACCGCCTTTAACCGTTTTAGAAACACGGTTAACTGCGATTAGCTTTTCTTGCAAATCATTCGCTTGAACTTGTTGTTCTTTAGCCATCTTCCAACCCTACCTTAGAATTTCAGACCAGCTTCGCGAGCAGATTCTGCTAGCGCCGCTACTCGACCGTGGTATTGGAAACCAGAACGATCAAATGCAACTGCAGTTACGCCTTTTTCAAGAGCGCGCTCAGCAACAGCTTTACCTACTGCTTTAGCTGCATCAACGTTACCAGTGTATTTCACTTGCTCACGGATCGCTTTTTCTACAGTAGAAGCTGCTGCGATAACCTCAGAGCCATTAGCCGCGATAACCTGTGCGTACACGTGACGAGGAGTACGGTGTACAACTAGGCGAGTCGCACCCAGTTCTGCAATCTTACGACGTGCACGTGTAGCACGACGGATGCGAGATGCTTTCTTATCCATAGTGTTACCTTACTTCTTCTTAGCTTCTTTAGTACGCACATTTTCATCTGCGTAACGAACACCTTTACCTTTGTAAGGCTCAGGTTGACGGTAAGAACGAATGTCAGCCGCAACTTGACCAACTAGTTGCTTATCACAACCAGTGATGATGATTTCAGTTTGGCTTGGACATTCAGCTTTAATACCCGCTGGCAACTCGTGCTCAACTGGGTGAGAGAAGCCTAGTGTTAGACCTACAGCGTTGCCTTTGATAGCAGCACGGTAACCAACACCTTTAAGAGTTAGCTTCTTAGTAAAGCCTTCAGTAACACCAACAACCATGTTGTTAACTAGAGCGCGAGCTGTACCAGCTTGTGCCCATGCGTTAGCAACACCTTCTTTAGGACCGAAAGTTAGGTTGTTTTCTTCCTGAGCGATTACTACAGCGTTGTTAAGAACGCGAGATAGTTCGCCCTTAGCACCTTTTACAGTGATTTCTTGGCCGTTTAGTTTCACCTCTACGCCAGCTGGAATAGCGACAGGTGCTTTAGCAACACGAGACATATTCTACTCCTATTAAGCTACGTAGCAGATGATTTCACCACCAAGACCTGCTTTACGTGCAGCGCGGTCTGACATAAGACCCTTGGAAGTAGAAACGATAGCAATACCAAGACCACCCATTACAGAAGGAAGTTGATCTTTCTTCTTGTAAACACGTAGACCTGGACGAGAAACACGTTTAAGTTGCTCGATTACTGGTTTAGCTTGGAAGTACTTAAGAGTAACTTCTAGCTCAGGTTTTGCTTCGCCTTCAACAGCGAAGTCAACGATGTAACCTTCAGCTTTTAGTAGTGCAGCGATTGCAACTTTAAGCTTTGAAGAAGGCATTTTAACAGCAACTTTGTTTGCTGCCTGACCGTTACGAACACGGGTCAGCATATCCGAAATCGGATCTTGCATGCTCATATGATTTACTCCAAATGATTAAGTGGCAATTACCAGCTAGCCTTACGAAGACCCGGAATCTCGCCTTTCATGCAAGCTTCACGAACCTTAATACGGCTTAGACCGAACTTACGTAGGTAACCGTGTGGACGACCAGTTTGGTTACAACGGTTGCGCTGACGTGATGCACTTGAATCACGTGGAAGAGATTGCAGTGTAAGAACCGCATTCCAACGATCTTCTTCAGATGCGTTTACATCGCTGATGATAGCTTTTAGCGCTGCACGCTTTTCAGCGAACTTAGCTACTAGCTTCGCACGTTTTGCTTCACGTGCTTTCATTGAATTTTTAGCCATAACAGTAACCCTTCACCTTACTTACGGAATGGGAAGTTAAAGGCAGCCAGCAGAGCACGGCCTTCCTCATCAGTACCAGCAGACGTCGTAATAGTGATGTCTAGACCGCGTACTCGATCAACTTTATCAAAGTCGATTTCCGGGAAGATGATTTGCTCGCGAACGCCCATGCTGTAGTTACCGCGACCGTCAAAAGACTTAGCGCTAACACCACGGAAGTCACGTACTCGTGGAAGAGCGATCGAAATTAGACGCTCAAGAAAATCCCACATACGTTCGCCACGCAAGGTTACTTTACAACCGATAGGGTAGCCTTCACGGATTTTGAAACCTGCAACAGATTTACGAGCTTTAGTGATAAGTGGCTTTTGACCAGAGATCGTTGCCATATCAGCAGCTGCGTTTTCTAGCAGTTTCTTATCGTTGATTGCTTCACCAACACCCATGTTTAGGGTGATTTTCTCGATTCTAGGGACTTGCATGACGCTTGTGTAGCTAAACTGTTTGGTCAGTTCAGCGACTACAGACGACTTGTAGTAATCATGCAGTTTCGCCATAGTAGAACTCCAAATTACTTCTATTAGTTAGAAACGATTTCGTTGTTAGACTTAAAGAAACGAACTTTCTTACCATCTTCAAAACGGAAACCGATACGGTCAGCTTTACCAGTAGCTGCGTTAAAGATCGCCACGTTAGAAACGTCGATTGCTGCTTCTTGCTCTACGATACCGCCTTGGATACCTAGTGCAGGAACAGGTTTCTGGTGTTTCTTAACAAGGTTGATACCTTCAACGATAACTTTACCAGTTGCTAGGACCTTAGTTACTTTACCTTTCTTGCCTTTGTCTTTACCAGCAAGAACGATTACTTCGTCATTACGACGGATTTTAGCTGCCATTTCTACGTGCTCCTTACAGAACTTCTGGAGCCAGTGAAACGATCTTCATGAACTTATCGCCACGAAGTTCGCGTGTCACAGGACCAAAGATACGTGTACCGATTGGTTGCTCAGTGTTGTCGTTCAACAATACACAAGCATTTCGGTCGAAGCGAATGACAGAACCGTCAGGACGACGTACGCCTTTACGGGTGCGCACTACCACCGCCTTCAGAACGTCACCTTTTTTAACTTTACCGCGAGGAATTGCTTCCTTAACAGTAACTTTGATAACGTCACCGATATGTGCATAACGGCGGTGAGAGCCACCCAGAACCTTAATACACATTACGCTGCGTGCGCCTGAGTTATCAGCTGCGTCCAGCATACTTTGCATTTGGATCATGTTAGTGCTCCGCTAAATAATAAAAAAACTAGACCCTCTCGGGTCGGGCTGCCTCTTTAAAAGGGACGCGAATTGTACCACCCTTTTTTGTGATTGGGTAGTCAAAAAATAAACGGCTCCAAAAATAATTTTTGGAGCCGTTTGTCAATCATAGATTGGGGAAGATTACATCTTCGCCTTTTCTACAACTTTAACCAAAGTCCAAGACTTAGTCTTAGACAGTGGACGACACTCTGCGATTTCAACTTTGTCGCCTAGGCCACATTCGTTGTTCTCGTCGTGTGCGTGTACTTTAGTCGTGCGCTTTACGAATTTACCGTAAATTGGGTGTTTAACCATGCGCTCGATAGCAACTACGATAGACTTGTCCATCTTGTCGCTAACAACACGACCTTGTTGAGTACGTTTTACTTCGCTCATTATGCGCCTGCCTTCTCAGTCAAAACAGTTTTCACACGTGCGATATCACGGCGTACAGCTTTCAGAGTATGAGTTTGCTGTAGCTGACCAGTTGCAGCTTGCATGCGCAAGTTGAACTGTTCACGTAGCAAATTCAATAGCTCAGCGTTAAGCTCTTCAACGCTTTTCTCGCGTAGATCTTGTGCTTTCATCACATCACCTGCTTAGTTACAAATGTAGTTTTGAATGGCAGTTTACGAGCCGCTAGGCGGAACGCTTCACGAGCCAATTCTTCAGGTACACCACCCATTTCGTACATAACCTTACCAGGTTGGATTTGGGCTACCCAGTACTCAACGTTACCTTTACCCTTACCTTGACGAACTTCAAGTGGTTTTTCTGTGATTGGTTTGTCTGGGAACACACGGATCCAGATTTTACCTTGACGCTTAACGTGACGTGTCATTGCACGACGTGCCGCTTCAATTTGACGAGCAGTTAGACGACCACGGCCAACAGCTTTAAGACCGAATTCGCCGAAGCTTACATCAGTACCTTTAGCTAGACCACGGTTACGACCTGTCTGAACCTTACGGAACTTAGTACGTTTAGGTTGTAGCATCTGTCGACTCCTTACTTACGGCCTTTACGCTGCTTCTTAGGCTTGTCGCCTTTAGGCTCTACAGCGTTAGCTGCTGGCATACCACCTAGGATCTCACCTTTGAAGATCCAAGTTTTAATGCCGATCACACCGTATTGAGTGTGAGCCGAAGAAGTTGCGTAATCAATGTCTGCACGTAGAGTGTGTAGAGGTACACGACCTTCACGGTACCACTCAGAACGTGCGATTTCAGCGCCGCCTAGACGACCGCTTACTTCTACTTTGATGCCTTTAGCACCTAGACGCATTGCGTTTTGTACCGCGCGCTTCATAGCACGACGGAACATAACACGACGCTCTAGTTGAGACGCGATGCTGTCACCAACAAGTTGTGCATCAAGTTCAGGCTTACGTACTTCAGCGATGTTAATTTGCGCTGGTACACCTGCAATTTTTGCTACAGCTGCGCGTAGTTTCTCAACGTCTTCACCTTTCTTACCGATTACAACGCCTGGACGAGCAGTGTGAATAGTCACACGGATGCTCTTAGCAGGACGCTCGATAACGATGCGTGAAAGAGACGCTTTTTGTAGTTCCTTAGTTAGGAACTGACGTACCTTGAAGTCGCCGTCTAGGTTGTCAGCGAAATCTTTGGTGTTAGCAAACCATGTAGCATTCCAAGGCTTAACGATGCCAAGACGAATACCATTAGGATGTACTTTTTGACCCATTGCTTACTCTCCTAGTCTCTAGCGATCTGCTACAACAACAGTGATGTGGCTTGAACGCTTCAAGATACGATCCGCACGACCTTTAGCACGAGGCATAATACGCTTCATGGTTGGGCCTTCATCTACAAAGATTTTTGCGACATTCAGATCGTCAATATCTGCACCTTCGTTGTGCTCCGCGTTAGCGATAGCAGACTCTAGAACTTTCTTAACTAGAGCAGCAGCTTTTTTGTTGCTGAACGTTAGAATTTCTAGAGCTTGGTCAACAGATTTACCACGAATTAGATCCGCAACTAAGCGAGCTTTCTGAGGCGAAATGCGAGCAAAGTTATGTTTAGCAATAGCTTCCATTATTTACTCCTTAACGCTTCTTAGCTTTCTTATCCGCAGCGTGACCGCGGTAAGTACGTGTTGGTGCGAATTCACCTAGTTTGTGACCGATCATTTCTTCGGTTACGAAAACAGGTACGTGCTGACGACCATTATGGACAGCGATGGTCAAACCGATCATCGATGGGATGATCATTGAACGACGGGACCAAGTCTTAAGTGGCTTTTTGTCTCCGCTTTCCACCGCTTTCTCTACCTTCTTCAGCAAGTGTAGGTCAATAAATGGACCTTTCTTGAGAGAACGTGGCATGGCGATTCCTCTTTATATAGATTACTTGTTACGACGACGTACGATGTACTTGTCAGTGCGTTTGTTCTTACGAGTCTTGAAGCCTTTAGTTGGCATACCCCAAGGAGATACTGGATGACGGCCACCAGAAGTACGACCTTCACCACCACCGTGTGGGTGATCAACCGGGTTCATTACTACACCACGTACGGTTGGACGTACGCCGCGCCAGCGTGAAGCACCAGCTTTACCAAGTTCACGTAGCATGTGCTCAGAGTTACCAACTTCACCGATTGTTGCACGGCCTTCAGAAAGAACTTTGCGCATTTCGCCAGAACGTAGACGGATAGTTACGTACGCACCGTCGCGAGCAACGATTTGAGCGTAAGCACCAGCCGAACGAGCTAGCTGACCACCTTTACCAGGTTTTAGTTCAACGTTGTGTACAGTTGAACCTACTGGGATGTTACGCATTGGTAGAGTGTTACCAGCTTTAATCGGTGCATCAACACCAGATTGGATAACATCACCAGCTTGAACACCTTTAGGTGCTAGGATGTAGCGACGCTCACCGTCTTTGTAAAGAACTAGAGCAATGTTTGCGCTACGGTTTGGATCGTATTCTAGACGCTCAACTGTCGCTGGGATACCGTCTTTAGTACGTTTGAAGTCAACTACACGGTAGTGGTGCTTGTGACCACCGCCGATGTGACGTACTGTGATACGACCGTTGTTGTTACGACCACCGTTCTTAGAGTTTTTCTCTAGAAGTGGTGCGTATGGCTTGCCCTTGTGTAGGTCAGCGTTAACAACTTTAACAACGTGACGACGACCAGGGGAAGTCGGCTTACATTTAACAATAGCCATTCTTAACTACTCCTGTTATTCCGCGCCGCCAACAAAGTCAAGATCTTGACCTTCTTTCAAAGTAACGTACGCTTTCTTAACGTCGCTGCGGCGACCTTGGCGTAGACCTTGACGTTTGGTCTTACCCTTAGTGATAAGAGTATTTACAGACTTAACTTCAACTTCAAAAAGCTTTTCTACAGCTGCTTTGATCTCTTTTTTAGTTGCATCTTTAGCTACTTTGAAAACGATAGTGTTCGCTTTCTCAGCTGCCATAGTTGCTTTTTCAGAGATGTGCGGAGCACGTAGAACTTTTAGGATACGCTCTTCAGTGATCATGCTAGCATCTCCTCAACTTGCTTAACTGCTTCAGCAGTCATTACAACTTTGTCGAACGCGATTAGTGAAACTGGGTCGATACCAGCAACGTCACGTGCGTCAACTTTGTATAGGTTACGAGCAGCTAGGAATAGATTCTCATCTACTTCGCTAGTCACGATTAGAGCGTCAGTTAGCTCAAGCTCTTTAAGCTTAGCAACTAGCTCTTTAGTCTTTGGCGCTTCAACTGAGAAGTTATCAACAACGATTAGACGCTCTTGACGAACTAGCTCAGAAAGAATGCTCTTCATAGCACCGCGGTACATTTTTTTGTTTACTTTTTGGCTGTGATCTTGTGGTTTCGCAGCAAAAGTAACACCACCTGTACGCCAGATTGGGCTACGGATTGTACCAGCACGCGCACGGCCAGTACCTTTTTGACGCCATGGCTTAGCGCCACCGCCAGAAACTTCTGAACGTGTTTTTTGAGCACGTGTACCTTGACGAGCACCTGCTGCAAACGCAACAACTACTTGGTGTACAAGAGCTTCGTTAAACTCACGTCCGAAAGTAGTTTCGGAAACAGTTAGTGCATCAGCACCTTTAACCATTAGTTCCATTACTTACTCCTGAGACGTTATGCTTTAACAGCTGGTTTAACGATCACGTTGCCACCTGTTGAGCCTGGTACTGCACCTTTGATAAGAAGCAGATTGCGCTCAGCGTCAACACGTACGATCTCTAGGTTTTGAGTCGTTACACGCTCAGCACCCATGTGACCTGCCATTTTCTTGCCTTTAAATACGCGACCTGGAGTTTGACATTGGCCAATTGAACCCGGTGCACGGTGAGACAATGAGTTACCGTGAGTCATATCTTGAGTACGGAAGTTCCAACGCTTAACAGCGCCTTGGAAACCTTTACCCTTAGATGTACCAGTAACGTCTACTTTCTTAGTTTCGTTGAATAGTTCAACTGTTAGCTCAGCGCCAACTGCGAACTCTTCACCGTTTTCCAAACGGAATTCCCAAAGACCACGACCAGCTTCAACGCCAGCTTTAGCAAAGTGACCTGCTTCAGCTTTGTTTACGCGGTTAGCTTTCTTAGAACCAGCAGTTACCTGGATTGCAGCGTAGCCATCTGTCTCAAGAGTTTTAACTTGAGAAACACGGTTTGCTTCAACTTCAACAACTGTTACTGGGATAGAAACGCCGTCTTCAGTAAATACGCGGGTCATGCCCACTTTACGACCGATTAGACCAATCATTCTTCTAATCTCCCTTAACCTAGGCTAATTTGAACGTCAACGCCCGCAGCAAGGTCTAGACGCATTAGAGCATCAACAGTTTTGTCTGTTGGCTCAACGATGTCGATTAGACGCTTGTGAGTACGGATTTCGTACTGGTCACGTGCTTTCTTGTTAACGTGTGGAGAGATAAGAACTGTGAAACGCTCTTTACGAGTTGGTAGTGGGATTGGACCACGAACCTGTGCGCCAGTGCGCTTAGCTGTTTCAACGATTTCCGCTGTAGAAGCGTCGATTAGTTTGTAATCGAATGCTTTTAGGCGGATACGGATACGTTGGTTCTGCATGAGACAGAGCTCCAATATTAAAAATTACACAAACAATATCGCCACTCAGACTCGTAAAGACGAGAGAATGCCGATTGATTTATGTGAAACCGTAGCATCCAAGATTAGGACGCATTGTCAGTTAATTTTCGATTAACTACCCCTACATACCAGAGTCACCTCTGGGGATAGTTTTTCCGAAGAAAAGATAGCTAATTGTATTAACCGCGAACATAAGCTGAGTCTACATTACCTCGTAAATCCGAAGATTTACTCGCTCCTCATTGCTCATTGGTTCACAACTGGCTTAACCAGTGCGCTGCATTATACAGATCACACTTTAGGATGCAATAGCCGAGTGAAAAATAATCGAACAAATTTTAGCCGCTCGATTCTCCCCTACTTTTGCACTAGCCAATAAACAAAAAGGACGCCGAAGCGTCCTTTTTTAAACTGTAATCGTAATAGCGTCTGCTATTATTTCTTACCGCTTGATAGTGCACCGAAACGCTTGTTGAAGCGATCAACACGGCCGCCTGTATCAACGATACGTTGCTTACCAGTGTAGAATGGGTGACACTTGTCACATACGTCTAGGTGGATAGATTCCTTCGCTAGAGTAGATTTGAACTCGAAAGAGTTGCCGCAAGAACAAGTAGCAGTGATTGCTTTGTATTCTGGGTGGATACCAGCTTTCATGGGATAACCTCAATTGTAGGCCGTGTCGCTATACGAGTCTAAGCCGCACACCACACGTAATTAATAATAAAAGTGCGATACCGCATCGACCAATCGCCGAAGCCATATCTCAAGGCGCAGTATAGTAATGAATCACTAAGCTAGGATCAACACATTTGGCAACTTTTTCGCCACTTTTTTCACCAGTACTTTAGTACTGAGAGGAATCTACCCTCATTAAATACCGATCACTCGAATTTCTTAGTGCGTTTTAATAGACTATAGCCCTCTTCCCTCTTTTATATAGTAAAGATTCTATGCGTCCATCCATAGCCAGAGTGGCACTGCCAGTCCCTCTCGACAAACAGTTTGATTATGCCATTCCCGGGCATCTGTTTCCGATCATTGGTGGGCGAGTTTCTGTACCTTTTGGGCGTCAAACTTTAGTTGGAATTGTCACCGCGATGGTTAATCACTCTGACTTTCCTAAAGAGCAACTTAAGCCACTTAAAGCTGTATTAGACACCCAACCCATTTGGTCAGAGAAGCTCTATTCTTTGCTTACTTGGTGTAGTCAGTTCTATCAGCATCCTCTTGGCGACACCTTGCACAATGCTATGCCTGCCGCCCTAAGAAAAGGCAAACCTGCTGACTTCTCAACCTTATACGAGTGGCAAATTACCACATCAGGCAAAGATAAACTTATGCAGGGGCTTGGTCGCGCGGTTAAACAGCAGCGTGCTCTACAGATGTTGATTGACGGTCCCATTCCACATCAAGAGTTTAGTGATCAAGAAATACCATCTTCAGTGCTCAAGTCTTTAGAGGAAAAAGGCTGGATTGAACGTATTGAAAAGAAACCTGAGATCACCAAGTGGGGAGAGCAAGTTGAGCGTGAAGTAGAGAAGCCCAAGCTTAACCATGAACAAGCTCTGGCAATCGCCAGTGTTAATAGCCAAACCGGATTTGCCTGCTATTTATTAGAGGGCGTTACCGGTTCGGGGAAAACCGAAGTCTACTTAAACCTGATCAAGCCAGTGCTCGAGAAAGGCAAACAAGCGTTGGTTTTAGTGCCGGAGATCGGCTTAACACCGCAAACCATCAATCGCTTTAAGCATCGCTTCAATGTTCCTGTGGACGTGATTCATTCTGGTTTGAATGATACTGAGCGACTCAATGCTTGGCTTTCAGCGCGAGACAAAGCTGCTGGTATCATTATCGGAACACGCTCTGCTCTGCTTACCCCTTTTGCTGACCTTGGCATTATTATTGTCGATGAGGAGCATGACTCTTCATACAAACAGCAAGACAGCCTGCGCTACCACGCTCGCGATGTCGCAGTGATGCGAGCACATAAAGAACAAGTACCCATCGTACTTGGTTCTGCGACACCTGCTTTAGAAACACTGCACAACGCACTTTCTGGTAAATATCACCACTTAACGCTGACCCAACGAGCAGGCTCTGCGGTACCAACAACGAATAAAGTACTGGATGTTAAAGGGCTTTACCTAGACAGTGGCTTATCTGCCCCTCTGATCGCTGAAATGCGTAAGCACCTCGATTCTGGCAACCAAGTCATGCTGTTCCTAAACCGCCGTGGTTTTTCTCCTGCGTTGATGTGTCATGAGTGTGGTTGGACAGCAGAGTGTAAGCGCTGCGATGCCTACTATACCTTCCACCAGTACAGCAATGAGATCCGATGCCACCACTGTGGCTCTCAACAACCCGTGATTCATCAATGCCAAGGTTGTGGCTCCACTCAGCTAGTAACTGTTGGAGTTGGGACAGAGCAACTGGAGCTTCAACTTGCTAAGCTCTTTCCTGAATACAAAGCGATTCGTATTGATAGAGACAGCACTCGCCGTAAAGGCAGCTTGGAAGATGCTCTCGAATCGATTCGTAAAGGCGAATATCAAATCCTGATCGGTACACAAATGCTGGCGAAAGGTCACCACTTCCCGAACGTGACGCTCGTGGCGCTGCTGGACGTGGACGGCTCTCTATATAGTAGTGACTTTCGGGCTTCGGAAAGGCTGGCGCAATTGTTCATTCAAGTTGCGGGGCGTGCTGGTCGTGCAAGCAAACCTGGCGAAGTGATTTTACAGACTCACCACCCTGAGCACAGCTTGCTTCAGTCTCTATTACAGAAAGACTATCGTGACTTTGCCATAACAGCATTAGAGGAACGTAAGTTGGCTCAGCTTCCACCTTACAGCTTCTTAACCCTATTTAAAGCGGAAGCCAACCAAAGCGAGTTGGTCGAAGACTTTTTGCGTCAGGTTCGCTTCACCCTTGAATCACACCCATTATTTGATGGTTCCTGCATGGTTTTGGGTCCGACTCCATCACCATTAGCTAAGCGTGCTGGAAAATATCGTTGGCAGTTGTTGCTGCAAACCCAGCATCGCTCATTGATGCAAAAGTTATTAACCAGTGCAAAACCTGCTATTGAGTTGTTGCCAAATGCCAAGAAAGTTCGCTGGAATTTAGACATAGAACCACAGGATCTCAGCTAGCAAACGTTTAACTATGTAATGAATTACCTTCTAATGTGAGTCAAATCACATTAGGATTGCAATTTTTGTTAAACAGACCGTAACTTTCCCTTTAGAAATGAATAGACTATTCAAATTAGTAAAGTCTAAAGTGGATCAGTCACATAGACTTCAATTAGAACAATGACTCACGTCATCTTGGCGAATATTTTAAGAGGGTAAAAACTATGGCGACAATGAAGGATGTTGCCCAGCTTGCAGGGGTATCTACTGCTACGGTATCGCGAGCATTAATGAATCCAGAAAAAGTCTCTTCATCAACAAGAAAGAGAGTGGAAGATGCCGTACTTGAAGCTGGTTATTCACCGAATTCATTAGCTCGTAATTTACGTAGAAATGAATCAAAGACCATTGTCACTATCGTACCGGACATATGCGATCCGTATTTCTCTGAAATCATTCGCGGTATCGAAGATGCAGCAATGGAACACGGTTACCTAGTTCTTCTTGGCGATAGCGGTCAGCAGAAAAAGCGCGAAAGCTCATTCGTAAACTTAGTATTCACCAAGCAAGCTGATGGCATGTTACTACTGGGCACCGACTTACCATTCGATGTCAGCAAGCCAGAGCAGAAAAACCTACCACCAATGGTCATGGCGTGCGAATTCGCTCCTGAGCTGGAACTACCAACGGTGCATATCGATAACTTGACCTCTGCATTTGAAGCCGTGAACTACCTGACGCAACTTGGTCACAAGCGTATTGCTCAGATCTCCGGTCCAGATACTGCGGTGCTGTGCCAGTTCCGCCAACAAGGTTACCAACAAGCACTTCGCCGTGCTGGTATTAGTAAAGAAGAGCAATACAGCATTGTGGCTGACTTCTCTTTCGAAGGTGGCGTTCAAGCCGTACGCAAACTTCTCGAATTGCCTGAACCACCAACCGCTCTATTCTGTCACTGCGACACCATGGCGATTGGTGCTATCCAAGAAGCGAAACGTCTTGGCCTGCGTATTCCGCAGGATTTATCGGTTGTCGGCTTTGATGATATTCAATTCGCGCAATACTGCGATCCACCGTTAACCACCATCTCTCAACCACGTTATGAGATTGGTCGCCAAGCAATGTTAATGATGCTAGAGCTACTGAAAGGTCACGACGTGCACTCAGGCTCTCGCTTGCTTGAAACTAAATTAGTTGTGCGTGGTAGTGCAGCGCCACCACCTTTGCGCTAATCAGTAAGCGAATCCACAACATAAATAGAAACGAAAGCGACGCATCTAGCGTCGTTTTTTTACGCCTATCCTGTACGTAGCTAACAAGATTACGTGAATAGGGTGTTTTCTCGTCGCGTTCTGGATTAACATATTTGCCAGAATCCTTGATGACCAGAAGTAACCGTGGCAAATAGAGATTATGTAAGACGCGGACGCGGCGCTCCGAAGAAGTCGACAAAAAAACAACCTTCCAGAAAGAAACCTTGGCGTAGTGGTCTACTAGCAATCCTGCTTGTGGGCGGTTTTGGCTACGGCTTATATCTACTCAGCAATGATCCTGAACCGAAACAACCCGTTGCGAAACAGGAACCAGTGACCACCAGCAAACCAAAGCCGAAGAAAGAGTTACCGCCCCCACCAGAAGAAAAGTGGGAATACGTGGAATCTCTACCGAAGCGTGAAGTGGAAGTCGTTGCCAAAGAAGTTGAAGTATCAAAAGTCCCTTATGTGATGCAATGTGGTGCTTACAAAAAACAGAGCCAAGCTGAAGAACGTAAGCTAGCGATTGCTTTCCAAGGTATTACGAGCCGTGTCATTAAGAAAGACGGAAGCTCCTGGTACCGTGTTGTTCTTGGTCCATACAAGTTCAAACGAGACGCAGAGAAAGATCGCCACAAGTTGCAACGCGCGAAGATCGAGCCGTGTGCAATTTGGAAAGAGAATCTTTAATTCTTATTCGATACATTAATGCAGAGACCAACCGAGTGAACGGTTGGTCTTTTCTTTTATTGGAGAGTGCTGCTCATTCTCACGCTAGGGAATGACTCAAGATCATTCATCACCACGAATCCAGTTCAGTTTCACTATATAGGGTATATACCCAACTCGTTCGTATAAACCAGCGCCCTCGCCACACCCCAGCTCTCTTCCTTGTTCAAAATGACAAAACGTAATGTCTGCAATCGAAAAACACCTTCCCCTTGAATCCCCGAATCCCTTACCCCATATACTTAATTAAATCCAAAGAGAAATAATTAAGAGGTCGACTGTGACTACCATTGTATCTGTACGTCGAAACAATAAAGTCGTCATCGCGGGTGATGGCCAAGTGTCGCTAGGCAATACCGTAATGAAAGGCAACGCACGTAAAGTTCGCCGCCTATACAACAACCAAGTTCTTGCTGGTTTTGCTGGCGGTACTGCGGATGCCTTTACCCTATTCGAGCGCTTTGAAAGCAAGCTGCAAATGCACCAAGGTCACCTTACTAAGGCTGCCGTTGAGTTAGCAAAAGATTGGCGTAGCGACCGCGCACTTCGCAAACTAGAAGCACTACTGGCCGTTGCGGATGAAACTGCTTCACTGATCATCACTGGTAACGGTGATGTCGTTCAGCCAGAAAACGATCTTATCGCCATTGGCTCTGGCGGCGCATACGCACAAGCAGCAGCAACCGCATTATTAGAAAACACAGATCTAGACGCGCGAGAAATCGCAGAAAAAGCACTGAACATTGCTGGCGACATCTGTGTATTCACCAACCATCATCACACTGTAGAAGAGCTAGAATCTACAGCAGAGCTTCCTAAGCCAACGGCTTAAGCGTAATCGTAACGAAGTAAGGAAAGAATATGTCTGAAATGACTCCTCGCGAAATCGTTCATGAACTGAACCGCCACATTATTGGTCAAGACAAAGCAAAACGTTCGGTTGCGATTGCACTACGTAACCGCTGGCGTCGTATGCAGCTTGAAGAAAGCTTGCGTGTCGAAGTAACGCCAAAAAATATCCTTATGATTGGTCCAACTGGTGTTGGTAAGACAGAGATTGCTCGTCGTCTTGCTAAGCTAGCAAACGCACCTTTCATCAAAGTCGAAGCAACAAAGTTCACCGAAGTGGGCTATGTAGGTAAAGAAGTGGAAACCATCATCCGCGATCTGACCGATGTTGCTGTGAAGATGACTCACCAACAAGCGATGGAAAAAGTAAAATTCCGCGCTGAAGAGCAAGCCGAAGAGCGTATTCTTGATGCCCTACTGCCACCAGCACGTGATGCTTGGGGTCAAACAGAGCAGAAAGAAGATACTTCGAACACTCGCCAAGTCTTCCGCAAGAAACTGCGCGAAGGTCAGCTAGACGACAAAGAAATCGAAATCGATGTAGCTGCACCGCAAATGGGTGTCGAGATCATGGCGCCTCCTGGTATGGAAGAAATGACCAACCAGCTACAAGGTATGTTCCAAAACCTTGCTGGCGACACCAAGAAAAAACGCAAGCTGAAAATCAAAGACGCGATGAAAGCATTGGCGGAAGAAGAAGCAGCGAAACTGGTGAACCAAGAAGAGCTGAAAGAGTCTGCCATCTTCAACGTAGAGAACAACGGCATCGTATTCATCGATGAGATCGATAAGATTTGTAAGCGCGGTGAAAGCTCTGGTCCTGACGTTTCGCGCGAAGGTGTTCAGCGTGACCTATTACCTCTTATTGAAGGTAGCACGGTATCAACGAAGCACGGTATGGTGAAAACAGACCACATCCTATTCGTCGCTTCTGGCGCATTCCAAGTAGCGAAACCTTCTGACCTGATCCCAGAATTGCAAGGTCGTCTACCAATTCGCGTTGAGCTTGAAGCACTGACCAGCAACGATTTCAAACGTATCCTAACTGAGCCAAAAGCGTCTCTGACAGAGCAGTACGTTGCGCTGATGAAAACTGAAAACGTGGATGTGGAATTCACGGAAGATGGCATCACGCAAATCGCAGAAGCAGCATGGACAGTAAACGAAACCACTGAAAACATCGGTGCACGTCGTCTGCATACTGTGATGGAGCGTTTGATGGATGAGATTTCTTACGACGCAGCAGAGCAATCAGGTGCGAAATTCGTGATTAACGCGGCTTACGTGAAAGATCGCCTAGGCGATACGATTGAAGATGAAGATCTAAGTCGCTTTATTCTTTAATCGTAATCTATCATGCCAAAGCCCAGAACCTTGTTTCTGGGCTTTTTCGTTTAGAATGATGGGGACTTTAACAAGCTCTAGACCAAAAGAGTTCATCATCCTAGCGAACTCAGGCGTGGCTATGGATCTAATCATCGCGTGCATCGCCCTCTTCTCTTCATGAAAGAGCGCTGTTTTATTGCCTCAAATATGGAAACTGTGTTCCTTCTCTATAAGTCTTTGAGTCTTAATTGAGTTGTTTCAAGTCAATAGCGCATCGAGCGCTTTGTGCTTATACTGGGCACATTGGTTACTAGCACGAAATATCCATGAAACAATCATTGCAGATCTGGCTTGAAGCCGCTCGCCCAAAAACTTTACCTCTCGCACTGGTGTCTATTTTAACTGGTAGCGTACTTGCATACTCTGCTGGTCACTTCTCGCTGACCATCGCAGTGATGGCATTTGTCACAGCAACACTGCTGCAGATTTTATCTAACCTTGCGAACGATTATGGCGACGCAGTGAAAGGCACAGATAACGACAATCGCTTAGGTCCTCAGCGGGCGATGCAGTCTGGCGCAGTCACAGCGGATCAAATGAAAAAAGCGATCATCTTCAACATCATTCTGACTGCCATTGCCGGTCTGACATTGGTGTTTTACGCGCTGAGCTCGTTTGAAAGCATCATTACCTTTATTGGCTTAGGCATTCTTGCCATCCTTGCGGCGATTGCGTACACCATGGGCAGTAAGCCTTACGGGTATGTTGGTCTAGGTGACTTGTCAGTATTCCTTTTCTTTGGCTTACTTGGTGTATCTGGCACTTACTTCCTGCACACGGGTCATGTTGATGCGACATTGTTCTTACCTGCGCTAGGCTGTGGTTTATTGGCGGTAGCAGTACTGAACATCAATAATATGCGTGATATCGAAAATGATAGCGAATGTGGCAAACGCACCATGGCAGTTCGACTAGGACAACGTAAAGCCAAGCAGTATCACTTTATTTTGCTTGGTGGTGCGCTACTGGCTTTTGCCGCTTACCTGCTCATTCAAGACAAGCCGGTATGGATCAGCTTACCCTTCTTGCTCAGCATCTACGTAGTAGCCCACCACGGGAAAGCCGTTTGGGATACTGAAAAACCAGCACAAATTGCACCTATGATGCCAGTTGTCGTGAAGTGCTCACTGGTGACTAACGTTTTATTTGCAACAATTGTGGTAGCTCAAACTCTGATGAGTTAAAAAAGGATTGTCATTGCATTGACTTAATGCCTAGATATACTCAAAGACAACAGTTTCTGTTTAGAAAGGTACGCTATGGAATACAATACCTCAGCACTCTGTGATATCTATCTTGATCAGGTAGATGTAGTTGAACCGATGTTCAGTAACTTTGGCGGTCGAGCGTCGTTTGCCGGGCAAGTGACGACGATTAAGTGTTTTGAAGACAACGCACTGATCCGTGAAACGTTAGAACAAGATGGTATCGGGCGAGTATTGCTGATTGATGGTGGCGGTTCCTTACGCAGAGCCTTAATCGATGCAGAAATCGCAACACTAGCAGAAGAAAACGAATGGGAAGGGATTGTGGTTTACGGTTGTGTTCGCGAAGTGGACGAACTGGAAGACATGAACCTTGGCATTCAGGCTCTCGCTTCAATTCCTGTTGGGGCAGCAAATCAAGGCATTGGTGAAATAGACGTACCAGTAAACTTTGGTGGTGTTAGCTTCCTACCTGAAGATTACATCTATGCCGATAGCACAGGCATCATTCTTTCACCTGAGCCACTCAATGTAGACTTAGAGCTCGATGAAGAAGACGAAGATGAAGCAGAGTTAAATTAATCTTTTATTAGCAACTAGCCACATCGCTAAAAAACATCGCCAAATACGCAAACACCCGCCGAAGCGGGTGTTTTTGATTCTGGATACTTAGGTGGATTATTCCACTTCGTCCATCTTGCCAAGTAGTGCACGAATGCGCTCTTGCCATTGTGCGTGCTCTTGTTGAGCTTGCTGAGATTTTTGCTCTAGCTCTTCACGTTGAGAACGAAGCTCGTTAGCTTCTGTTTCAAGTTTTACTTTATCTTCTTTCAGCTCTTCGACTTCCATCTGAAGAAGAGTGATTGTGTCAACTGCAGTTTGAATTTTCGCTTCTAGTTGTTCTAGTACTTCAAAAGACATCTTGGCCTACCTATTGTTATTCCGTTGGGACGATGCGCGAGCGTTCGCTTGCACCTTACCGATAAGGTTCATTCTACTCAGCGTAGCGACGAGAAACACTCACTATATTCGATATTTCGCATCATTCGGTTAAAAAATCAGCGCAATCTCACTAAACGCTGACTTTTCTTATCCTAGAGGCATTTTTGAACAATGCAATTTGCTCTCTCAACGCCAAAAACTCACCCAAGTATTGATCAAATTCAACTTAGTTAAAGTAAAAGCTCAGCAAAAAGGCAAACGTTTAACTTACGATGTGATAGAATCGCCGCGCAAATTCTTCTTCCCTCTTGTTACTTGGAGACATCATGAAACGCGATTTAGCAATGGCATTTTCCCGTGTTACTGAAGGTGCCGCTCTGGCTGGCTATAAATGGCTTGGTCGTGGCGACAAAAACGCAGCGGACGGTGCTGCTGTTGAAGTTATGCGCACCTTGCTGAACAAAACAGACATCAGTGGTGAAATCGTTATTGGTGAAGGCGAAATCGATGATGCGCCAATGCTATACATTGGTGAACAAGTGGGCATCGGTGGTGATGAAGTAGATATCGCCGTTGACCCGATTGAAGGCACACGTATGACGGCAATGGGGCAATCTAACGCATTGGCAGTGCTAGCAGCCGGTGAGAAAGGCAGCTTCCTTAAAGCGCCGGACATGTACATGGAAAAATTGGTTGTTGGTCCTGGTGCAAAAGGCGTTATCGACTTAGGTAAACCTCTAAAAGAAAACCTAGAAAACGTTGCTAAAGCACTGAACAAGACTCTCGATACGCTTGTTGTGATTACGCTTGCTAAGCCACGTCACGACGAAGTGATCGCAGAGATGCAAGCAATGGGCGTTCGTGTGTTCGCAGTGCCAGACGGTGATGTAGCCGCTTCGATCCTAACTTGTATGCCAGATAGCGAAGTAGACGTGATGTACTGCATCGGCGGTGCTCCAGAAGGCGTAGTATCGGCAGCAGTGATTCGCGCACTAGACGGTGACATGCATGGTCGTCTTCTTCCTCGTCACGAAGTAAAAGGCGATACTGAAGAAAACCGCATCTACGGCGCTGCTGAACTTCAACGCTGTGAAGAGATGGGCGTTCAAGCGAACGTGGTTCTAAAGATGGAAGACATGGCACGCAGCGACAACGTAGTATTCTCTGCAACGGGTATTACCAAGGGTGACCTACTGGAAGGTATCTCTCGTCAAGGTAACATCGCAACAACAGAAACCCTATTGATTCGCGGTCGCTGCCGTACTATTCGCCGCATCAAGTCTACGCACTACCTAGAGCGTAAAGACCCTGAAGTGCGCGATATCATTCTTTAAGCAGTATTCGAGGCTCCCACTCCCCCTGAGTTGGAGCCTTTCTTTTCTGGTAAGTCATTTAAACTTCGTTTTTAATCGCGAGACTGAGAATATAATTCCAGCAAGCTCTTAGCCTTTATTCCTCCTCCAGACCACAGAATCAAAGGACAATAAATTCTGAATCACACTCGTTCCTCGGTGTTCAGAATGACGACTACTTTAACAAGCTATAAACCAAAAGAGTTCGTCATCCTAGCGAGACTAAGGATCGAGTAACAGCGCCCCCAAACTCTTCTTCATTCACCTCAAATCACAGCACAAACGGATAATAGATTCTGAATCACACTTGTTCCTCGATGTTCAGAATGACGATTACTTTAACAAGCTATAAACCAAAGGAGTTTGTCATCCTAGCGAGCTCAAGCGAGACTAAGGATCGAGTAACAGCGCCCCCAAACTCTTCCTCATTCACCTTAAATCACAGCACAAACGGACAATAGATTCTGAATCACACTTGTTCCTCGTTGTTCAGAATGACGACTACTTTAACAAGCTATAAACCAAAAGAGTTCGTCATCCTAGCGAGCTCAAGCGAGACTAAGGATCTAGTAACAGCGCCCCAAACTCTTCTTCATTCACCTTAAATCACAGCACAAACGGATGATAGATTCTGAATCACACTCGTTCCTTGCTGTTTAGAATGACGATTACTTTAACAAGCTATAAACCGAAAGAGTTCGTCATCCTAGCGAGCTCAAGCGAGACTAAGGAGCTAGTAACAGCGCCGCCAAACTCTTCCTCATTCACCTTAAATCACAGCACAAACGGATAATAGATTCTGAATCACACTTGTTCCTCGATGTTCAGAATGACGACATATACCCAACAAATCTACACACAAATTAAGTCAACACTTTTCTTTACTAACCCTATCGAGCATAATATGTACTGATGTATAGATGGTGGGTATATGAAGACCGTAGATAGGATTTTGCAAATCGTTAAGCGTGATGGCTCTGTCACTGCGAAACAACTCTCTTCTGAACTGGGTATGACAACCATGGGTGCGCGTCAGCATCTACAAGGTTTAGAAGATGACGGCATCCTGTCGATCCATGATGTGAAAGTCAAAGTTGGGCGCCCAACTCGTCATTGGTCCCTTACACAAAAAGGTCATGAGCAATTTGCTGATCGCCACGGCGAACTGACCATTCAGTTTATTGAAGCGGTAGAGCACATCTTCGGTAAAGACGGGTTGGAGAAAGTCACGTCTGAGCGCGAGAAACTCACCCTACAAAACTACCAGCAACACCTTGAGCAGTGCGACTCTCTGGAAAGCAAGTTACAGACACTTGTTACTCTGCGTGAGCAAGAAGGCTACATGGCAGAACTAGAGAAAGATGAACATGGGTTTATTCTCATCGAAAATCACTGCCCTATTTGCAAAGCAGCCACTCGCTGCCCAAGTTTGTGCCAATCTGAACTCAATGTCTTCCAATCACTTTTAGGTAGTGAAACCAAAATCGAACGAGATGAGCACATCATCAGTGGTCAACGTCGCTGCGTGTACCGAATCCAGCAATAAATCTTCGATCAAACCAACCGCTATTATGAACATACTCTCTTATAAATGAGACTATGACGCAATTCATCCGCTCTCATCCTCCATGTAGATTAAGCTTTTAGTAACTAGGAGCAACATCCAATGGATTTGGAGCGGCTATGCCGAACAGTTATACACCTCAAGTTTTGCCCTCATTCGATGAAATGGTAAAAATGGCAGAACGCGACCCCGAAGCCTTTGAGCAATTTCGTCACGATATGGCGAAAGAAATGATTGAAGGTGCTTCAGAGCAGATGCAACCACGATTGTGGGCACAGCAAAGTCACATAGATAGAGTTATTCATAACTGCAAGAATCCCAATCACACTAATGTCGTATTGATGAACGAGCTGCAGAAACAGGTCGTGAAATTCAGAGAGGCATTACAAGGGGAAACCGCCCCAACTAAAAAAGCCGATGTGGTTGAGTTGAAAGCGTTTAAAGATAGGGATGATTTTTACTAAAACTCGTTGGATAAATCGAGAAAGTCAGGATTCGTTTCTCTAACTAACTCCAGCTTCCACTTACGCTTCCATTGCTTAAGCTGCTTTTCTCGGTTTATGGCAGTTGCCATATCTTCAAACAGCTCAAAGTAAACGAGCTTGTGAACGTGATATTTCTTGGTAAAACCCTCAACGACTCCGTTTTTATGCTGCCATATTCTTTGGGCTAGTTGGCTGGTAACACCAATGTAGAGAACTGAGTTATTTTTTGAAGTTAGGATGTAAACGCAAGGTACCTTGTCGATGGTTCATTCTCCTTAATGATCTGTGGTTGCTTTTCCATTGTAATTCACTAGCTCGGTCGTTTACTGCAAACTCGGAGCACTCGGTGAGTAGATTCTGAATCACGCTCGTCCCTCGCTGTTCAGAATGACAGTTAATTTAACTTGCTATTAAATAAAAGGAATCCGTCATTCTAGCGAGCCTCAGCGAAACTAAGAATCTACTTTCAGCAAATACAATACCTTAGAAAGAACACCCTCGCATAGTTACTTTAAGTCACTCTTAAATAAAGGAATCCGTCATTCTAGCGAGCTTCAGGGAGACTAAGAATCTACTTTCAGCAAGTACAACACCTTAGAAAGAACACCCTCTCATAGTTACTTTAAGCCACTCTTAAATAAAGGAATCCGTCATTCTAGCGAGCCTCAGCGAGACTAAGAATCGACTTTCAGCAAGTACGAGACCTTAGAAAGAACACCCTCTCACAGTTACTTTAAGTCACTATTAAATAGAGGGAATCCGTCATTCTAGCGAGCCTCAGCGAAACTAAGAATCTACTTTCAGCAAGTACGAGACCTTAGAAAGAACACCGTCTCATAATTACTTTAAGTCACTCTTAAATAAAGGAATCCGTCATTCTAGCGAGCCTCAGCGAGACTAAGAATCTACTTTCAGCAAATACGAGGCTTTAGAAAGAACACCCTCTCGTAGTTACTTTAAGTCACTCTTAAATAAAGGAATCAGTCATTCTAGCGAGCTTCAGCGAGGCTAAGAATCTACTTTCAGCAAATACAATACCTTAGAAAGAACGCCCTCTCATAGTTACTTTAAGCCACTCTTAAATAAAGGAATCCGTCATTCTAGCGAGCCTCAGCGAGACTAAGAATCGACTTTCAGCAAGTACGATACCTTAGAAAGAACACCCTCTCACAGTTACTTTAAGTCACTCTTAAATAAAGGAATCCGTCATTCTATTGAGCCTCAGCGAAACTAAGAATCTACTTTCAGCAAGTACGAGTCCTTAGAAAGAACGCCCTCTCATAGTTACTTTAAGTCTCTCTTAAATAAAAGGAATCCGTCATTCTAGCGAGCCTCAGCGAGACTAAGAATCTACCTCCAATGAGTTCGATACCTAAAGACCTTACTCCGGCTCAGGACCGTATTTGTTCTGACCGGTAGAACCTTTCAAGAAACCACACTCGACAAGAATCCATAGACCACATAGCAGAGAGACCGAAGCAATCAGCATTTGCGGTGTAGATGGGTCCTGCGCAGCAGGGTTAGTCATTGGCGTGGCAACTCGACCAATGATCAATGGGATGTTCAACGCTAGCCAGTAAATCGACTTATTACGGTCATGCCAACGCTTAGTGGTTATCGCCAAATCTGGGATCAGAAGAATCAATAAGAAGATAGGCAGAAGAATATAAGAAAATGCTGGGAACAACTTACTGATGCCCGCACCAAAACCTAAGATTAGGATGTAGTAGATGATGTTCCACATCCAGTAAGTTTTACGACCTATACGCCCTTGGAAAGAAAACAATAACTCTTTAATCGACATCGACTTTTACCCTAATTTTGAAAGGCTATAGATTAGCCGAGTCAGCATGGTTTGAAAAGTTCATCCCCCCAGAGGAAAACATCACCAGATTTCAAACTGTAGGTCTGCACATTTAGAGCCTTCAGCTTGCCGACTCTAAATGTCTAAATGAGGCAGTTTGGACTTTAACCCGAGCAATAGAGCTAGTTCACTACTTTCTGGAAGCAATCAATATCCATATCACGCACATTCACCGTTAAGCTACGAACATGACTCGCTTGTTCCTGTAAAACAACCATCAGTGCTCTTGATAACTCGCGTTTTTGTTCTGCATTTCTACCTGCCAACAAATCAAAGTTGATGTGAATGAAATCAACACTATCGCCCTCTTCTCCCACCAACCAATTGTGGCAACGAAGCGCACGTGATTTGACGGACGTAAGCTCGAACAAACCACTCTCCAAGGTGACTTTGTGTAGATCTTCTAGTAATCCCTGAACATTCACACGCTCATCGACTGAGTTGGAATATTCTAAAACTAAGTTTGGCATTTTGATTCCTTTCTTATTACGGCGAACTTTTAACCCACAGTAATACCAATCTAAGGCGCATTTTCCGAGGAATGGACTATCATTCTGTCTACGCGATCACCAATCGATTGCTTTTGACAAAAATAACAGAACTAATGCAGCACCGACCAGATGAAGAAAGCCGAATAAGACATGACGCCAATCATGATCTGTTCACATTATTCTGTTATATTCCTACGTAGATTTTTTACATTAATAGACTATTTACATTAAAGATAAGGGAGATATTCCTATGCGTCGTCCTGTAGTGATGGGTAACTGGAAACTAAACGGTAGCAAAGCAATGGTAACTGAGCTGCTAACTGGTATTAACGCTGAACTTGAAGGCGTTGAAGGTGTTGACGTAGCAGTAGCTCCACCAGCTCTTTACATCGATCTAGCTGAGCGCGTAATCGCTGAAGGCGGTAACAAAGTTATCCTAGGTGCACAAAACACTGACCTAAACAACAGCGGTGCTTTCACTGGCGACATGTCTCCAGAAATGCTGAAAGACTTCGGTGCTTCTCACATCATCATCGGTCACTCAGAGCGTCGTGAATACCACAACGAATCTGACGAGTTCATCGCTAAGAAATTCAACTTCCTAAAAGAAAACGGTCTAACGCCTGTTTTCTGTATCGGTGAATCTGAAGCTCAAAACGAAGCTGGCGAAACTGAAGCAGTATGTGCACGTCAAATCAACGCAGTTATCGACACTTACGGTGTTGAAGCTCTAAACGGCGCAATCATCGCTTACGAACCAATCTGGGCTATCGGTACTGGTAAAGCAGCAACAGCTGAAGATGCACAACGCATCCACGCTTCTATCCGCGCACTAATCGCAGCGAAAGACGAAGCAGTTGCAGCACAAGTAATCATCCAATACGGCGGTTCTGTTAAGCCAGAAAACGCTGAAGCTTACTTCTCACAACCAGACATCGACGGTGCTCTAGTTGGCGGCGCTTCTCTAGACGCTAAGAGCTTCGTAGCTATCGCTAAAGCAGCGGCAGCAGCTAAAGCTTAATTTCGCTTTTTATTAAGCTGAAATAACAAAGGGATGCATCACGCATCCCTTTTTGTTTGCCTACGATCTAATGAATTTTGTCATTCCGAGGAGCCTAAGCGACATCAGGAATCTACTAACCGCACACACCCAAATCAAACCAGCAAAACAACAAACACAACCTATAAGAATCCCGTCATTCCGAGGAGCTCAACGACATTAGGAATCTACTAACCGCACGCACCCAAATCAAACCAACAAAACAACAGACATAACCTATAAGAATCCCGTCATTCCGAGGAGCCTAAGCGACATCAGGAATCTACTAACCGCACGCCCCCAAATCAAACCAACAAAACAACAGACATAACCTATAAGAACCCCGTCATTCCGAGGAGCCTAAGCGACATCAGGAATCTACTAACCGCACGCCCCCAAATCAAACCAGCAAAACAACAGACATAACCTATAAAAATCCCGTCATTCCGAGGAGCCTAAGCGACATCAGGAATCTACTAACCGCACACACCCATATCAAACCAACAAAACAACAGACATAACCTATAAGAATCCCGTCATTCCGAGGAGCCTAAGCGACATCAGGAATCTACTAACCGCATGTGTCAAACCCAAAGTTAAGTAACGAAAAACGCCTTACATCAAAACAAAGAACCTAATCGCACTTCCGATTATTCCCACTCAATTCCATCCAACCAACGAACTCTATTCACTTACCCTGCCCTCAAGATTTAGTATTGACCTATGCTTGTTCAAGGAGGAACAGTCGACATGACAACACCGATATCAGACATCGCCAGTGTGATTCACCATGGTGGGAAACATACCGTCACTGGCTCTTGTCATGAATTGAAACTGCCACACGGCAGCATCTTGATCGATTGCGGACTCTTTCAAGGCAAAGACATCCATTTTGGTAATCGCAAGACATCACTGGATATTGAGTTTCCGGTTAAACACATCAAAGCATTAGTCCTGACTCATGCTCATATTGACCACATTGGACGCCTACCTTGGTTACTGGCTGCTGGATTTAAAGGTCCCATTTACTGCACCAAAGCAACAGCCGAACTAGTACCGCTCATGCTAGAAGATGGATTAAAGCTGCAATTGGGTTTGAGCTACCATCAGCGTCAGCAAGTCCTCAACGTTATTAAAAAACAGCTGAGACCCCATGACTACCAACAATGGCTGCCACTTGGTAAACAATGTTACCTGCGCTTTCAACCAGCAGGGCACATTCTTGGTTCTGCTTACGTGGAATTCAAACTCCCCAATCATGAAATCATCGTGTTTTCCGGCGATCTAGGTCCGTCCAATACCCCGCTCTTACCCGATCCAAAGCCGCCAAAGCGTGCCGACTATTTGTTCATCGAGTCCACATACGGCAGCAAAGAGCATGAAGACATTGCAACTCGAACTGAGCGCTTGAACACCATTATCGATCACGCACTGCAAGACGGTGGTGTCATTCTGATCCCAGCTTTCAGCGTAGGACGTACACAGGAACTGTTATTCGATATTGAACAGCTGATTCACCAACGCGACTTGTCGTCTTCTTTGCCAATTATCCTAGACTCACCGCTTGCGAAAAGAGTTACGAAGACCTACCGCCGTTTCAAAAAACTATGGGGAAAAGAAGCAAAGAAAAAGCTCAACAATCATCGTCATCCCCTCGCTTTTGAACAATGCATTACTGTGGAAAGCCATCGAGAACATCAAGCATTAGTGAATCGACTAACCTCCACTGATGAGCCTGCGATTGTCGTCGCGGCATCCGGTATGTGCGAAGGAGGAAGAATCGTCAATTACTTAAAAGCACTCTTACCAGACGAAAAAAATGATGTGCTGTTTGCGGGCTATCAAGCGCAAGGAACCTTAGGTCGAGAAATCCAATCAGGCAGCCACACGGTGGATATCGATAACCAACCAATCGAAGCCAACGCACAGATCCATACCATCTCTGGATATTCTGCACATGCAGACCAAAGCGATTTATTGAAGTTTGTTACTGGGATTCCAACACAACCAAAAGCCGTGCATTTGATACATGGAGAGAAAGAAGCAAAAAAAGAGTTAGGAGAGAAGTTGGAAGCAGAGGGAATTGAAGTGACTTATTAAACTAATATCAGCCGACATTAGAACGATACAACCTAGTTCTTACTTATTGTTAATGAGTTAAAACAGCATAAGAATTTGAATATCAACGTGCTTTAACTAAGCTTTGTACGTCAGAAAGCCATGTTAAAGCACATTGGTAACGAGCCTGAACAACTATGCTGGTTCAGCAACCTTTACGGTTGGTGTTTTAGCAAGCTCAGCACTAGACGCTTTTTTGTATAGGTTCTCGTAGCAGTAGTTTGTCGCCTCGATGTAACCTTCTACACTGCCGCAGTCAAAACGTTGACCTTTAAATTTGTAAGCAATAACACAGCCAGATTGCGCTTGTTGCATCAATGCATCAGTGATTTGGATTTCTCCACCTTTGCCTGGTTCTGTGTTTTCGATAAGCTCAAAAATATCTGGCGTTAAGATATAGCGACCAATAATTGCTAAATTACTTGGTGCTGTGCCTGGTTCTGGCTTCTCTACCATGCTGTCAATACGGAAGATATCATCTTTGATCATCTCTCCAGCAATCACACCATATTTATGGGTTTCAGTTTCTGGAACTTCTTGAACCGCAACGATAGAGCAACGGAACTGCTTGTACAGCTCAACCATTTGCGCTAATACGCCCTGCTCTTCATTCACACAAAGGTCATCTGCTAGTACAACAGCAAATGGCTCATCACCCACCAACTCACGACCAGTCAAGATAGCATGACCAAGACCTTTCATCTCACGTTGACGGATGTATGTGTAACTCGCTGAATCAATCAAAGAACGGATATCGTCCAACAGTGCTTCTTTGCTTGTTCCTGAAATTTGATGTTCCAACTCATAGTTTTTATCGAAGTGGTCCATCAAAGAGTGTTTGCCACGACCGGTGACAATGCACATGCCATTCATGCCAGCTTCAATAGCTTCTTCAACACCATATTCAATCAATGGTTTGTTGACAACCGGCATCATTTCTTTCGGCATAGATTTTGTTGCAGGTAGGAAACGAGTACCGTAACCCGCTGCAGGAAAAAGACATTTTTTAATCATTGTGATTTATACCTAGCTAGACATAAAAACGAGGCTTTCGCCTCGTTTTGTATTACTTGTTGTAGAATTCTTTATACCAAGAAACAAACTCTGCAACGCCTTCTTTAACTGTTACTCTTGGCTTGTAACCAGTAGCGGTAAATAGATCTTCTGTATCAGCATAAGTTTGATAAACATCCCCAGGCTGCATTTCGCGGAAGTTTTTCTTCGCTTCAATACCAAGCTCATCTTCAATCGCTTTAACGAAGTCCATCAAGTTGATAGGAGAGCCATGACCAATGTTATAAACCGAATATGGAGCTGAGCTGCTTGCTGGAGTTCCAGACTCTACAGTCCAGCTTTCATTTCGAGCTGGTAAGACGTCTGCAATACGAACTACACCCTCAACAATATCATCTACATGGGTGAAGTCTCTCCACATGTCACCATTATTGTTGATGTCAATGGTATCGCCATCAAGAATTTTCTTAGTAAAAATAAATGGAGCCATGTCCGGACGGCCCCAAGAACCATACACAGTGAAAAAGCGCAAACCTGTTGTTGGGATATCATACAGATGAGAATAGCTATGAGCCATTAACTCATTAGACTTTTTCGTTGCTGCATAAAGTGATACTGGATGATCAACACTATCTGAAGTGGCAAAAGGAACTTTTGCATTTAGCCCATACACAGAGCTCGAAGATGCATAGACTAGATGGCTGACTTTGTTTTGACGGCATCCCTCAAGAATATTGAGGTGCCCTACCAAGTTTGAGTCCGCATAAGCGTGTGGGTTTTCTAGTGAATAACGAACTCCAGCTTGGGCAGCTAAGTGGATAACGCGATCAAACTTCTCAGTTGCAAACAACTGCTCCATCGCTCCACGATCTGCAATATCCACACTTACAAATTTGAACAGTGGATGTTCAATACGAGCGAGTCGAGCATGTTTTAGATTCACATCGTAGTAATCATTTAGATTATCGATACCCACAACTTCATGCCCTGCAGCATTAAGCTTCTCCGCTGTTGCACTACCAATAAAACCAGCAGCACCAGTTACTAAATATTTCATAATTAACCGATTCCTAAAGAAACAAAAGCCAGTCAAATAAGACTGGCTTAACGTAATCAAGTGTGAGGTTAGTCACTACCAAATAGATCGCGCGTGTAAACTTTATCCGCTACGTCGGCTAACTCTTCCACCATTCGGTTAGAAACAATCACATCCGCACTTTGTTTGAACTCATTCAGATCTTTAATCACTCGAGAGTTAAAGAAATCTTCTTCTTTGAGCACGGGTTCGTAAACTACGACCTCAACACCTTTCGCCTTGATACGCTTCATAATGCCTTGAATAGAAGAAGCGCGGAAGTTATCCGATCCCGCCTTCATGATTAAACGATAAATACCGACAACTTTTGGTTCGCGCTTAAGAATAGCTTCAGCCACAAAATCTTTACGAGTGCGGTTAGCATCAACAATCGCACCAATGATGTTGTTTGGTACATCTTGGTAGTTGGCTAAAAGCTGTTTAGTGTCTTTTGGTAAACAGTAACCACCGTAACCAAATGATGGATTGTTGTAATGATTACCGATACGAGGATCTAAGCCAACACCTTCAATGATTTGACGAGCATCCAAGCCATGAGCTTCTACGTAAGAATCTAGCTCATTAAAGTACGCAACACGCATTGCAAGATAGGTGTTTGAAAAAAGTTTTACTGCTTCGGCTTCTGTAGAGTCAGTAAATAGAACTTGAATATCGTCTTTTACTGCCCCTTCCACCAGCAAGCTAGCAAATACTTCCGCACGTTCACTGCGTTCACCCACAATGATACGAGATGGGTGAAGATTATCGTAAAGCGCTTTGCCTTCTCGAAGAAACTCTGGAGAAAAAATTACGTTCTCACAACCCAACTCTTCTTTGATTCGAGCTGTATAGCCAACAGGTACAGTTGACTTAATCACCATTACGGCTTCAGGGTTAATTGACATAACATCTTTAATCACCGCTTCAACAGAAGATGTATTAAAGTAATTAGTTTGTGGATCGTAATCTGTAGGAGTTGCAATAACAACGTATTCTGCGTTTTGGTAAGCTCTCTGCCTATCCGTTGTTGCCAAAAAGTTTAGCTCTTTGTGCACCAAAAAATGTTCAATTTCGGTATCAACAATCGGCGACTTATGTTCGTTCAGTAAATCAACCTTCTCAGAAATAATATCTAAAGCGACCACCTCGTGATTCTGAGCTAACAGCATAGCGTTAGAAAGCCCAACATAGCCGGTCCCAGCAACTGCGATTTTCATGGATTAATCCTTCATTTATTTTTGGCAGAGGATACCAAAATGCAAAAAAATGAGCGAGGACAACGACCTCCATAATAAGTAGAATAACCTAACAGAAGAAACTCGGCTGTCCTTAAATTCTATTTAATTGTTCAAAAAACTTACCTAAGTTCAGAGTTCAAGATTGACTCATAAATTTTATAGAGCCTGAATAATCAACTTCAGATTGGTTATGGTTCCAAACTAAGTCGCCAATACCATCTGTAGGATTAAAGCCTGTTGGAGCACTCAATAGTAATGTACGAATGTTTTCGTGATCCATACTATGGCAGGCGAAATCGAGATCGTTCAACAGTAGTTCGTACTCTTTTAAAGGTAAATGAACCTCATGTGCGGTCATTATTCGCTCATGCGCTGTTTGTCTGACATTGTCGCCAATAAGCAACTCTTCATACAGTTTCTCACCAGGTCGAAGTCCAGAAAATTGAATCTCAATATCACCATGAGGATTAGCTTCGGATTTAACTTCAAGACCGGATAGTTGAATGAGATTACATGCTAAGTCTGTAATTTTTACTGACTCACCCATGTCTAAAACAAATACATCTCCACCTTTGCCCATTGCTCCAGCTTGAATAACTAGCTGCGCAGCTTCAGGAATGGTCATGAAGAAACGAGTGATCTCTGGGTGAGTTACGGTTACTGGTCCACCTGATGCAATTTGTTTTTTAAATACAGGAATAACGGAGCCAGAAGAGCCAAGAACATTGCCAAATCGTACCATGCAAAATCGAGTACCATTTGGTTTTGCATTTTCTTGATCAGCAAGTGCCTGCAGACCAAGTTCTGCCATTCGTTTGGTTGTGCCCATTACGTTAGTAGGGCGGACAGCTTTATCCGTAGAGATTAATACAAATGATTCAACGCCGGCTTTAATCGCCGCGCACGCAGTATAATAAGTCCCATAAATATTATTACGCACACCTTCAATTACGTTAAATTCGACTAATGGAACGTGTTTATATGCTGCTGCGTGATATACCGTTTGAACCTTAAAAGAAGACATTGTCGTTTCTAGACGATGTTGACGCTGAACAGAACCCAACAGAGGAATAATGTCGCAAGCGAGCCCTTTTTCTATCTTAAGTTGATTTAGTTCGCGATCAATTTGATATAGACCAAACTCAGACAATTCAAATAAAATAATAGACTTAGGTGACTGTTCCACAATTTGACGACACAATTCAGAGCCAATAGAACCACCGGCACCTGTCACCATAACCACTTTGTCTTTGATATTAGCTTCTAACAACACTTGTTGAGGCGCTACTGGGTCACGCCCTAGTAAGTCCTCAATTGCGACATCCTTAAGCTCATCAATTTTTGCTTTCCCGGAGACAATATCTGTCATATCTGGGACCGTGAGTACTTCAACAGGTAACTTAGCTAATTCGTCCAGAATGACCTTACGGCGTGAACGCTTAGCACTTGGCACCGCCAGTAATACTTGAGAAACATCATATTTATTTATGAGGGGCATTGCATCTTCAATAGCAATAACAGGCAACCCCAAGATCATAGTATTACAAAGAGTTGAGTCACCATCAATAAATGCTCTTACGCGATAGTCTCCACTGCTTCTTAATGCCATCGCCAATTGTCGACCGCCAGATCCTGCACCATAAATGAGAACCTCTTTACTCTGCGTTGAATAGCTTTGGGCGATCAAAGATCGGACAATAACGCGAGGACCACCACAAAAAAGAGCAAGAAATGCACCGTAGATAATAGGAACTGTCCTAGGAAACGGGTCACTCATGTAGAAACTAAGGGCAGCTACGAGCGTAGCAGAAATTACAGCCCCGGCAGTCACAACAAATAAAGCCTGAAAAGTAAGATAACGGAGAACGGCTCTATAGAGTCCTAATCGAGCGAATACAGCAATTGTGACTATTGTCACTGCAATTTGAATACCCCAGACAGCGGGATAAGTAAAATAATTGGTTGCTCCAGAACGAACTAAGATTGCCAAATGAAAAGCCATAGATATCAATATGATATCGATCAATACACTAACAATTCTTTTGTTAGTTCGAGAAAGTTGCCATATAAATTGTAGACGTTGCATAATAATTCTTGTGCGTGGTTTATTGGAGATTGTATGCTTTAGTTTAACACGAAAACAGAACTCTCAACGGAATAGATGCCGATACGACTTTGTGAAAGATAAATGCAATAAAATGCGAAAGAGCGACCATTGCCGCTCTATCAGAATACTTCCTGCTTCATTACTTTACTGCATCACCAGAACCACTTCCTGATACAGTCATCATTATGTACTTAAAGTAATCTTTCAATGTTAGTGTATCAATCATTTTTTTATCAGTTTTTGCTAGCAAAACTGGGGTTGACATATCAATATTTTGAATTTGAGCCAATCCAGTAATTCCAGGTAATACTTTATAAACACCCAATAAATCACGCTCACTAATCAGTTCTTGTTGGTTAAACAAGTTTGGGCGTGGCCCTACTAGACTCATTTCGCCTTTTAAGACATTAATAAGTTGCGGTAACTCATCAATCTTTGTCTTACGCAAAAACGCACCTAGTTTAGTAATAGAGGCATTGCTGGCCAAGTGACTCGCAACCGATTGAGTGTCTATTGACATCGTACGGAACTTAATCAACTTAAACGGTTTTTTATCACGACCAACACGTTCTTGGATAAAAATAGGTGACCCAGTATCGAATAGACCAATGATAGTTACAACAAGAAACACTGGACACAAAAAAAGCAAACCGAAAAAGGCTGCGAGAAAATCAATAATACGAATCATTAGTTACCACGACTTATCTTAGAGTGTATGAAGGCTTCAGCAGTTCTTTTCAATCCATCTTCTAAAGTTTGCGGAGGTACCCAACCTAATGTTTGTTTGGTATGAGTGATATCAACCTGCAATGAGTTAGTCAATCGCTCCACAACACTCGTCTTATTTAAGATTTTACCAATTAATTTAAAACACCAAATTGGAACTGGAATTTGCCACGCTTTCTTGCCTGAAGCGAGGCATAGTTTATGTACCAAATTAGAAGTAGAAACATCTTTATCATCTGTAACACAAAAGATTTGATTAACTGCGTTTGGATGCTCAATACAAGTAACAATCAAATCAACCAAGTTGTCAACAGAGACTAAACTACGCTCGTTTTTATCAATGCAGCTAAACGGGAGTGGTATACCTTTGTAAACAAGATCTAAAAGAGAAGCGAAGTTAGCCTTAACTCCTGGTCCGTAAACAAGCGTAGGTCTAATCACAACTACCTCCAATCCTGTCTCTTTCGCAAGTTTAAATAATTCCTGCTCCGCTTCAGCCTTTGAAAGCCCATAATAATCCTCAGGGCAGTAATCGCTGAATGAGCAAAAAGGCATTTCTCTCTCAGTAGACTCACCATTTACCTTGATAGAACTTAAGAAAATGAAGCGCTTAACACCCGCCTTTACCGCTTGTCGAGCTAAGTTCATAGTCCCGTAAACGTTTGTATTACGATACTCTTCTAACGGATTGGTAACTTTATCATCCATAACGTGAACACGTGCAGCTAAGTGAATAACAGTTTCTACCCCATTACTTAAAGCCCTTGAATAATCCTCAAAACGGTTAATCTCTTGCTTATAAAATCTATCAGCTAGAAAGTCCCTAGGAAGCTTTCTACCTAAGACATGTATAGAGTTTGCATTTAATCTACTTAGCAGAGCACTCCCAACAAAACCATTTGCCCCTGTAATTAATATCATTATTTAACCGCCTATTTTTCATACTTTTTAGTTCTAGGATCAAATAAAGACACCCAATTTTCAAATTTATCTAACAAAAAATCTGGCAAAACTGAACGAATCATCGGATAAGAAAGTGACAATATTGATACTAGACGCAGATCGTTTTTAATCAAAGCAGGTAACCCCAACTTAAATCTATTAACACCGACCATAAAACTATTTTTACTTCTGTATCCTTTAACTGTTCGGTATTTAATTAACCGCTGTGGCAGGTTGGCAAACTTGAGACCTAAGCTTTCAGCTCTAATCCAAAGTTCGTAATCATCTTGTCGATGAGGACAATCTATAGCATAACTGCCGATGGATTTAATACTTGACTTCCAAAAACAAACACTTGGATGAATCATTGGGCAACACCAAATTAATTTTGATATCGTTTCGTGATCAAACGGAACTTGTCTATCTTTAATATAATTGCTGTTTTCATCAATATCTACAGCCTGCGATCCGAGTATATCTACATTAGATTCCAGCATAAAGCGAACTTGGCACTCAGTCCGATTGGGCTCTGATACATCATCCGTATCCATTCTAAAAACTAACTCATTGGAACAAACCTCTAAGCCTTTATTAAGAGCCTGAGCTAAACCAACATTCTTGTCTAACCTTAACAACTTGAATGGTAATGCCTCATTCCATTTTGAAATTACACTTTCCAATTCATTGGTTATTGGACCATCAATTACTAATACTATTTCGTCAATAATATAAGTCTGTAAACTTAAGCTTAACAAGGCATCATTTAAGTATTTAGGGTTCTCCTTGGAATAGAGAGACATAAGATACGAAACTTTCATTTATTTACTCTCCAAAACAATATTTCTTTTCGTAAAAACAAGACAAAAATAATAGATAAATGTTATAAACAATATATTAAAAAATTCTTTATAACTCACCATTCCATAATCATAAAATACTTTAACAAAAATAGCTGCCAAGATCATCCTAAATTGCCGAGATGTAATCAACCCTCGACGTTTTATTAAATAATAAACTGAAGATATCAAAGGTAAATAATATATTATCAATGCAGGAATTCCTCCATTAAGTGCAACCTCTATATAATTATTATGGCTATATTGACCAACAATAGCCTCTTTCTCTCCTCGTTCAAAAAGAAGAATATTATAGTCAGGAAAAAGATAGAATTGAGATTGATTAAAACCGACACCAAATATTGGATTATCTTTAATAACCAACAAACCGTCTAAGATAAGATTCAATCGAATATAAGAACTTTCACTTACTCCTAACGTAGATGGATTTGTAAACGCATAAATGAAGGTAAAGACTCGCTCAGAAATTGGATTCTCGAAACCAAAAACTAACACAAATAAAGTTAACGCTAAAAATATGAACTTAAATAAGTTCCTTATTGAAAGCTTAGAGTTAATTATAAAGTAAATTATTGCCAAGGAGAAAAGAGCTTTCATTGATTTTGTTATCACAATAAAAAAAATGAGAACAGCCAAAATCACAAAATATATTTTTTTATCAAGCTTAAATCTAGATTCAGAGAACTCTTGATAAAACATCATTGCAAAAATTATACAAAGGCATGCATAAGAGAATACATTACGATTAGAATAAAATGATGAAAAATCACCTTCAGAACCAGTTAAAACAAAGAAAACCAAACCTAAAAAGGAAAACACTAGCCAACACATAATAATCGAGACAAGAGATTTCCGTATAATATAGTTAGGTGTTGAAATAATATGTGGAACTATTATACAACATAAAATGGTATAAAATAGGGTAATAATAAAAAATGACCAAAATGCGTGTTGATCGATAACCTTATTAAGAGAGAAAAGACACCAAAACAACCAAGCAGTATTATATAAAACTAGCTTCAATGTAGATCTTGCTAGTTTCATTCGAAGCATCTCTCTTAAAAGATAAACAGCTATAACACTTCCACCTAGTATCCAGAAAAAATATAATGATGAGTTTTTTAAGTCATAAACCAAAAAACAAAAAATAAGAGTTATAGAAATTATCAACGATACAAGCTTGTTCAACTTTACTTCCTAATTCTTGTTAAATATCGAATTGTAACTAGTAGATGTAGAATATTATTCCCTAGAAGTCTCACAGGAGTTTTTTTACAATTTTCTAAAAAACTCACCAAAACAGGTGTTGCTTTAGATATATCAAAATACTCAAAGTATAATGACTCAATTTCTTCCTTGTATTTATTTGACAAGACTGTATCTGTGCTAATTTCCATACAAAATCTTGTCGAATCAACTTCGTTAGCTTTACTACTAAAGGAACGAGGAGAAAAATTAGTACTAAAGTAATCATGGAAGTTTTCTTTATTTAATGGAATAGGATCCTCTTGCATAGTATCAAAAACCATAATGGGTTTAGAAATACTAGCTGCTTCCATAACCCCTCGCCCAGTTGCTAAAACTAAATCAGCGACGTGAATTAACTGGGAAGCATTTACAGTGTAGACGTCATCAGTAAGCCAAAAAACAACATTATTTTTATCATATTCTTTTAGTTTTTCAAATAAACCCTCCGACTGAATAACGCCAACAATTAAAAGCTTTACGGCTATTCCATTCTCATAAAGTTTATTTACATACTTAATAGATTTATAAAAAACATCTTCATAATGTTCATCAATTCTTGATATTCTTAAAATTTTAAGACAATCCCCATAAGATTCTTGGATACTTTTTTCAATACTATTGCAGAGCTCGTAATTGGTGTATATTTTTTTTGATCTACCGGGTATACATAGTTTATTACAATCGAAGTAGTTATAATTTTCAATACTATAAGTAATAACGTTGTTCAGCCTAGGAAAAAACGACTTTCCTTCAGGGTTCGGTCCACCGCACTTAGTGAAAGCAACAGGTACTTTGAAAACAATCGAAATAAAGTTAGCTGCAGAAAATGAAGGAAGATCATAAGACTGGATCACATCTGGTTTAAACTCTCTAATTATCACTGCAAGTTTAAACAACATAGAGATCATATTTATTCCATTGAAATAAATAAAGCTCTTTTTTAAATTTGCATCATGTATAATAGGAGAGCGATTTAACCCGATCTCCACGGCTCTAACATTATGACCATCTTCAACTAGTTGCTCGTTAGTGATTACGTAGTCATAAAAATGACCACCTCGACCATGTCCAAGTGTCGTAATTAGGCTGAGTATTTTCATTAAAAACCTGTTAATTCATTATTTTCAGATAATTTTTAGCCATCGTGACTGAAGATATTTCGGAAAGAATGTCATTATTAATAGGAAAAACATTACGTTCAAATTCATAATTTCCTATATTTTCCAATTTCACTATTCTTATACAATTAGATTTAGAGTGTTTTTCTTTTATTTCTAAATGTGGTGGGATATCCGAAATTATAACATTACAACCAAAGGATAACGCTTCTAAAACTGACATCGGATAACCTTCCGCGTATGATAACGATATAAAAATATCACTTTTTTCAAGTATATCAGCAGGAGAGTCAATGAATCCCAAAATTTTAACTCGTTGATCTCTTTGTTCTATAGCTTTCATTTCCTGCATAAGTTCTCCATCACCGCAAACCAAAAATTCATCATTAGCATTTGCAATCATTTGAAAAAGCTTATAGGCCAAAACTGGGTTTTTTCTCTCGATAAGGCGACCACAATAAACAAACGTTAATGCTTTATTTTTGTCACCTATTTTTTTATCTTTAATATCCTGCTTTATTCGAACCCCATTATTAATTGTTGATATATTCTTTAACCCCAACTCTAATAAATTGATGGAAACAGATTCTGAACAACCAACCACATTATTCAAATGACTAAATGCAAATAAATGCAACCAAGCCATAATTTTCCCTTTTATTTCCCCATATTCATAACAATAATCTAATTGAGGAAAGTTATGTGAAGTGCTAATTCTAATCAAATCACTTGGGAGCATCATATTTAAAAAGTCAGGAATCATACAATGTGAATGAATAACCGTTATTTTCTCTTTCTTGATATATTCACGAAGTTCTTTTACTTTAAAAATGCTTTTTAGAATCTTAACTTTAATTTTTTCTTCTTTAATGTTGAGCTTAGCGTTATTTTCATCATATACAGATACAAGATGCACCTCATTTCCTGCATCAACAAACTCTTTGGCTAGAATAGTTGCTACCTCAACCGGTCCAGTCTTTTTAAATCTTGGAATTAGAATACATATAGCCTTAGACATTGCTTAACTCTTCAATATACTTATCTGTGATACTTGAGATACTAAATCTTTCACCACTATCAATAATATTCTTCTTTTTCCAATCTATCTTTTCAAATTCAAACATTGCGTCTACAAAAGAACTTTTGTTTAAATGAGGGACAAGCAGACCATTTATTGATGGTATAATTATCTCTCTTGGTCCAAAGTCACAATCATAAGAAATAATAGGACACCCTCTACATATAGACTCAACTAACACATTAGGAAAGCCTTCGTATAACGAGCATAATAATAGTCCAGCAGCTTTATCAATGCTAGAGATAACATTCTCAACATTGCCTTTCATAGAAACAGCATCTTCCAAGCCTAATTCTATAATAAGACTTTTTATGTCCTCTTTTAAATAACCATCACCATAGATTTCCAATTTCCTTTGACCACCACGATGAACATAGCTCTGAAAAATATATAATAAATCAAATAGGTTTTTCTGTTCCGAAAGTCTTCCTAAAAATATGAAAGGTTTTATATTATCACATTTTTTCATAACCATATTTGACAAGTCAATTTTTTCAATTAAGCATGGGTTATTTATAACCCGTGTATTTTCAGTTTTAATTCTGAAGTTTTGTATTAGGTCATTTTTCATTCCTTCAGATTGGCAAATTATTTTCCCACAATACCGATAAAGCGTCTTGGTTAGTTTTAATTCTAGCCCTGTCCTATCTGAGTAATATTTGGATAGATTATTTATATTTCTCGTAATAACATTTACACCGAATAATTTACTAATAGGCAAGAGCATAATAGATATTAAATGATTAAACGATAGTATAACTCTGTTTCTGTTTTTAAAAATATAGCGGAACAAATCAAAAAGTGAAAAAAGTACTCTTCTATTTTCAAAGATAACCACTTTGCATCTTACTTCAGACAACTTTATTTTGATATCTTGCGTAAGAACAAGTAATTCAACATCTAGATTCTGCTCTACAAACTGATTAACTAAAGCTATACAATTCTTCTCCGCACCTCCAATAGCAAGAGAATTTATTACAAACGTATACTTCATTAACTAATCCAAACCTTTTAAAAATCTAACAAGTCGTTTTCTATCTGGTAATTTTGGTGATCTAAGGAAGTTTTTAATCATAATATATCTACGAAAAAATTTTCTATAAGAGTCAAAACTTATAACACTGGGGCTTATAAATTTATTCACTTTAAGTTTTATATTATATGAATTATTATGAAAGTAGCTTTTCATAACATTAATCTGGTCACCATTTACTTGCACCAAATACCCTTCCCGATTTTTCTGAGATTGTTTCTTCTCAAATATAGAAAAATTCTTACTTTCTGTATAATAAGATTTTACGCTTAAATCCGGAAAGATCGCATTTCCAATACCATAAAAAATATATTTTCCTTTATATATTTCTGTTTCTTGAATAACGTGAGCATGATGACCGATTATGATATCCGCACCTGAATCAATTAATGCTCTAGCGTTGAGTTTCATATCATCGCTAGCATACTTAATTTCCTCATCTCCCCAATGAATGGAAACTACCTTTAATATACTATGTTCAATAGAATCTCTTAAGTCTTCTTGTACTTTTTTAAGATTGAAAATAGAAACATCAATCTCACTACTCCCTCGACTAGGATTAGTGCTAAGACAACAGTAGTTGTAAAACTCAATCAAGTTTTCAGAACAATCCTCCAAAATCATTGGGTTATTGAAATTGTTTGCTTTATTTCCTATACCACAATATTTAATCTTATTTTTCTCTAGATAGTCAATTGTAGACTTTGCGCCAATAATACCAAAATCAAATATATGATTATTAGCTAAAAACACTCCACACGGCATTTTGTTGAAAGTTTCTTTAATATATGATTCTGCACTATATAGATTAACTTTATTTAGAGCGGGATCACTCAAATTCTCTGTAATTGGGTACTCAAGATTGAAGACAAATTTATCAAATTCAAAATTAGAAGAATATGCCTTATCAAGAAATACATCACCGATAATGTTCATTATTATTCCTTTCTATACCTTCTATAATAGAGCATGAATGCAAAAAAGTAAGATAAGCTTGAAGATACTGAAGCTCCAATTACTCCCAAATATGGAACAAGTATTATATTTAAAATTGCATTTAATATTAGACCAAATATCAGAGGTAAAATGCAATCACCAGACCTTCCCCTTGAGGATGCTTCACCATGGAGAATGTTAAAAATAATTATACACAAAGCTCCAGGTAATAAAAAAATCGAAGGGATTACTGACAAGGTAAATTCATTACCATATATTAGTGGGATCGCTTTCCATAAGATAAAACTATAAAGTATAAATGCAGGAATTAGAACTAATGATAAAAGCTTTGCTTTTTTCTCAATTTCTATTTTAAACGCATGACTTCCTTTTTTACTTAAGCCTTCTGAAAAAATAACAAAAGATAAAACTGTAGGTATTGCCCAAGTCAATTCTGCTAAACTAGTGGACACTGAGTAAATTCCCAATGAGGAAGGTCCGAGGAAATATTCAACAAAAAAGTAATCTAATTTAAAGTTTAAAGTAAAAAGTACTAAAGGCATACCGAATAAAAAACAGTGCCTGATAAAAGCTTTGAAAAAGACAGTATTCTTAGCACGAAGATTATCTGACACCTTGAAAAGATAATAATTAGGTTCAGTACAGTACGTTACGTAAATTAAATTAAGTATATGAGCAAAAGTATAAGATATTAGATAATAATAAACCGAAACATCAAAACCTAATATAAATAATATAGCAAAGATAGAAAATGGAATTACTGATATTATAAACTTACTTAAATTTATTCCGTTTATATTGTTGTCTAACAAAAACACTGAAGTTTTAAAGTTAGTGTATATTGAAATGGGAATAACCACCCCTAACCAATAATAAGAATCAATTTTAAAAAAAGAGAAAATACAGAATATAACCAAGCCTAGGAAAATAGAAAAATACAGAAAGCAATAATGAGCACTCCATATTTCACTTTTTAATTTTGGTCTATTTCTCAATAAAAATGATGTTGTTTGCCTAACACCAAAACCACATATCAGAAATATTATATTTAGAACGTTTATTATATATGCTAACTCACCTTTACCTTCTGCTCCTAGTGTTTTTGCTGTAAATACGCCTTGGAAAAATAACACTAACATAACGAGCACATTGAAAACCAATGTGCTCATAATGTTTTTCTTAAACTTACTCTTCATACACCTCTACATCAACACCGATAGCGAATAGTTTTTTAACAATATCATCGTATCCTCTTTCCAAGTGGTAGATTCTATGTATATTGGTATCTTCTCCAGAAATTAATGCCGCAATAATTAATGTAGCGCTAGCTCTCAAATCAGTAGCCATAACATCGGCGCCATTTAATAAAGTACCTCCGTTAACCATCGCAGTGTTACCTGTAAATTTAATATTTGCTCCCATTCGATTTAACTCAGCCACATGCATAAATCTGTTTTCAAACAAGGTTTCTTTTATAGTACTAACACCTTTTGCTTGAGTTGTTAGAGCCATAAATTGTGCTTGCATATCAGTAGGGAAACCTGGATATTCAGTAGTAACAATATCTATAGCTTTTAGAGAGTCACAGGGTTCAATTGTAATGCTCGAATCTTTGATTGTAATACAACAACCCATTTCTTTGAGCTTATCTATGACCGCCTCTAAATGCGCTGGATTGACATTGCACACAGTTACAGGTTTATTACTAATTGCTCCCAAGCAAAGGAACGTTCCTGCTTCAATCCTATCAGGAATAACTTCAACATTTGAAATTTCTAGTAGTTTTCCGCCAGTTCCTTGAATACGTAAATCTTCAGTACCAATACCGGAAATTTTAACGCCAGATTCGTTTAACACTTCACACAACTGGACAACTTCAGGTTCTTTAGCCACGTTAACTAAATGTGACTCACCTTTTGCTAAGGCGGCAGCCATAATCGCATTCTCAGATCCTGTTACAGTAACCTTGTCAAATACGATAGTTCCGCCTTGCAGTCCATTTGGGGCAGAAACTTCAACATAACCGTTCTTAATTTCTACAGAAGCACCTAAACACTCCATAGCTTTTAAATGAAGATCTATGGGTCTAGTACCGATAGCGCAACCTCCAGGAAGGCTTACTTCACAATGACCAAATCGAGCTAGTAGTGGCCCCATAACTAAAACTGAAGCTCTCATTTTTCTAACGACATCATATACAGCTCGAGTATTTGTTAAGCCAGTAGTATCTATACTGAGGTTTCCTCCCTCAACAGAACTGCTAGACGCACCTAAATTAGATAGTAACTGACGCAAAGTGTTAACATCAGCAACATTGGGCACGTTTTTATAGTCAATTCTTTGGTTTGATAGAATTGACATGCAAATGAGAGGTAAAATGGCATTCTTTGCACCAGAAATTTTTACTTCACCACCAACTAAGTTACTTTTTTTTATTTTGTAATATTTCATTTATTCCTCAAATATTCATTTATAGCGTATACATAATCTGATTCTAGATCATTAGTTTTTTTTATTTTAGCAATACTGTTTTCGTAAATACTAAAGTAGAACTCAGCATTTATCTGAGTATAAGGACCAAAATGTGTTGTTTGGTATTCGATACATTTGTATTCATTACCATCAAGTACCATATCAAGTGAAGCAAAAGGGCTATTTAGTGACTTCCTAATATTCAACACTTTTTCTATCAACTCTTTAGGTGGCGCGATAAATTCAAACTTCCCACTACCACTAGCTCGAAAGTCATTGCTTCTAATAGTTCTTTTTAGAAAATAACATCTGTCATAGAAAACTAGTGCCTTAATATCATACTCCAAGCCTTTAACAAATTCTTGAAGTACAAAACCACCTCTAGTTTTGTTATATAATTCATATTCTTTATTATATTTTATCCCTGTAAACCTCTTGATCAAAAATTTAATATTTTGAACAAAACCTTGAATTGTTATAGAAAAATTATGTTTTTTTTCCAAAAATTTTTTGATGTCATCATTGCAGTTTACTAAACCAACACCTCGACTACCTGCACCATCAATAGTTTTTATGACTTTAGGATAAGAAAGATTTTTGGGAGTGTTATCTAAATATTGTTGTCTGACTAGAGAAATATTCTTACCTTTATTATACAATAAAGACTGTAGCCCTTTATTTTCATGACTCAAATAATTAGTCAAACTTGTTATCATTTCACCATCAAAATCATGAAAAAGCCCAAATACAATATCATTTAAGTAGTGTTTAACGCTTTTATTTTGATGACTTGTAATCCAATATATAGCTTCTTTTTCTAACTGATAGTCACCTAGAAGATTATGTATTTCTATTTCATCAACAGAAAACCCTTGATACTTTAAACCTTCTTTTAATTTATCTATATTTAAGCTATTTTCAAGGTTTAAACCTTGCCCAAAATACCCTTGATATGTAACAATAATTATTTTTCTCACTCTAACTCACCTATAAATTTAACTTCTGGTTCGAGTCGAACTCCAAATTTATTGTCTACTTCATTGACTACTATTTCAGACAGACTTTTGATATCAAAACCATCAATATGTTCACCTTGCGTGACAATAATTAACGGTTGTTTTTCATAAACTCGAGCGCAACCACATTCTCTACCTTTTAAGCCAGCTTGATCAATCAACCAAGCAGCAGCAATTTTATAGTTACCATCACTAGTTGGATAAAAAGGTACTTTTTCATAACAAGCTCGAAGTTCATTTAATTTAATTTTGTTAATAATTGGATTTTTAAAAAAGCTTCCAGCGTTACCTAAAACGTTAAAGTCAGGTATTTTCTCACTTCTTATTTCTGCTACTAATTCTTTTATTTTTTCGGCTGATATTGCATCTTTATTTACTTTTGAAAACGCTAAATGATCTAGGCTTGGCTGCCAATTTTTTTTAACTCGAAGAGTTGCTGAAATTATAAATAAACCTGCCTTTTTACTTTGGTTAAAAAATGACTTTCGATAACCAAATTGACACTCATTACCTTTTAAGGTTATTACTTCTTTTGAGCCTAGATCATAATAGGTAACTTCTGAACAAAACTCTGAGATCTCACGCCCATACGCTCCTATGTTTTGCACTATTGCTCCACCAACACTTCCTGGAATAGACGTTAAATTTTCTAAGCCATAAACTTTTCTTTGGAAAAAAAAGTCAATTACACTTTCCCAATCTTCCCCAGAATAGGCTTTAACTTCAAGGTATTCTGAACATTCATATACAACCTCGATACCTTTCAACTTATTTAATAGTATAACCCCATTATAGTTGCCTAAGAATAAAATATTACTCCCTCTTCCTAGGATTGTATAATTCGAATCACCAATAAGACTCTTAATATCTTCTAGTACTTTTTCATTTCTTACTTCAACAATATGATTACAACGAGCATTAACACTAAATGTATTGAATTTCTTTATAGAGTTCATTATAGGTCTCAATTAAACATGTAGAGAATTAAAATTCATGGTCTAATTTTAAGGCAAAATTTACTAAATAGACTTATTAGACACGCTATATGATTAAGGTAATTTTTATTTCCCATTTTTATTTTCATAAAGATGAAAACTTACTATTTCTCACTTACATTTTAGGACGAAGTGCATATTTCACAACTAGAGAGAATATACTTAATAATAAACCAATTAAGGTAATCACAATGCATATTAATGCGCGCTTTGGTCCATATTTTAGCTCTGGAGCAACTGCGGGGTCTACAACTTTGAAAATAAACTCTTCTTGAACCTCAGCTAGCATTAAACTCTTAGTTTGCTCTTCAATTAATTTATAAAAAGTACTTTGCATGTCCGCTACTGCGGTTTTCTTCAGCTGAGTATTTAAGTAAGTTAAGTTCTGCGATGCATCAGAGATAGCACGTTCACGCATCACTTGATTTATGTCAGCAATTAGCCAGTTAACCCATTGCTGAGCAACATAAGGAGAATAATATTTTACGGTTAATTTGTATAAACCGCTTTCTTTATCCTTATTTATACTAAAAACATTGTTACTAAATACCTCATAAACTTCTTGTTCTGTAGGTACTTCTCCACGTAAGCCATCGGGTTTACGTAACCATGTACCACTCTCGACATTATATACTTCTTTATCAATAACTAATTTATTATTGTCTAAGTCCCAATTTTTCACTGCCATGAGTGGGACTATTAAATCATGCTTATTAACAAATTGACTAATAAACTGACGAGACTTCATTACCTCTAGAGCTAAGTCTGTTTGTGAAGACTCATTTCCCCCAAGATTCACTCCCGCTAAAGCAGCCAGCCCCCCCAGTTGACCTGCCATTTTTGATAAGCCACCTCCGTTTGAGCTTTCTGCGGGAGCTAGCAAAGCATCTGCTTTGTAGATATTTGGTAGGCTCAGAGTGTAAAGAACAGAGGCAATAGCAAAAATAAATGTTACTGCGATAATTATCCATTTGCCTTTCCATAGAGCTTTGAACAATTCGCGCAAATCGATTTCATCATCACTGGATTGGGATTGGGGTGGATATGGTAGATAATTTGGGGTAGGTTCTTTTTGTGCTTCCATTGGTCTTTAATCCTAAGCTCTGAGGTTCGTTATATGTGACTCAGAGATTGGTGAAGTTTGATAGATTGTTCTCCGACTTTCAAAACATAACCGCGCTGTGACAAGATTCTTAGTCTCGCTTCGGCTCGCTGGAATGACGGGCTACGGCTGAATAATGCCACTATTGGTGTTCAGAGTAGTATTTGCCGTTTTGATTAATAATGTTCATAAAACTGAGCTTATGTAACTTCAATCATTACATAAGCTCTTACTATTATTGCATTTCTAATCTTGCTTTAAGCTGATCGGAATAACCTTGTTGTTCCTTACTTCAACGCGTTGATCGCTACACCTGTTTGGTAAAGGATTTGCGTAGCTGCAGTCCAGGTACTTAATGCATCGCGGTAGTCAGTATCGATTGGCACTACAATGGTGTCGCCCGCTTTTAGTTCTTCATGGTTATTGCCGAACCAGTAACCTGACGTTGGTTTGTATACTGAACCGTCTGCACGCACTACGAAGATACGGTCTTCGTCTGCTTGTTTTTTCGCGCCACCGGCTTTGTTCAAGTAATCATCCACATCTAGTTTGTTATCCAGTAGATATGTAATAGGAACTTGAACTTCACCCATAATCGAAACAGTATTGCGGAAGGTTGGCACAAATAGGAAGTCACCATCTTCTAACATAAAGTCCGCAGAACGCTCGTCCTTAAGAATACGATTAAGCTGCACTACCATACGACCAAGAGCTTTGCTACGACTTGCTTCTTCAACAAACTTCAGTGTTTTATCTGGGTCAGAGATCACCGAACCCATATTACTATCAGCACGGAAGGTTTTCTTGGCCGTTTCTGCTCGCATATCAGCAGCATATTGGTTTAGTAGCTTTTGCTCTTGAAGGCGTAATGCTTCACGAGTGAAGATAGCTCCTTGCGGATGTGCAAATTCGGTAAGACCACCAGCACGTTCTAATAGTTCACCTAAGGTTTCGCCCTGACGGACGGTATAAGTACCAGGGAAGCGGACTTCACCTTGTAGTGTTACTGTGCTTTGCAGCTTGACGTTTGGCTTCTCGAGGATATTTAAGCGGTCTCTGCCAACAATAATGGCATCGTCATCGGTGCTACCCTTGATGGCCTGGCGCAAATCAATACGTTCAACATCAATAGAAGCTCGCTCATCTTTACTGTTAATTATTGTACGAGCTAATTCGGCGTTGATGGTAAATGCGTTATAAGTTAAGCCACCCGCTGCTTCAATTAAGGTAGAAATCGTCATACGTGGGGTGATTGGGTAGCGCCCTGGATGTTTTACCTCACCAAAGACTTCGGCAATTTGCGGAGCTAACCCCAGACGCGATTGCTGTTGAAGTTGCAGCAATACAGGAGCAAGCAAGGTTCTTCGTGTGTTTTGTTTTAATGCCTCAAAATCGTCTTTAGTGATTTCTTTGCCACGGAACACAATCTTTGGCTGTTTGGATTTTTTTTCTACAGACGTAGCAGAAGAAACAGCCACTGATGAGCTCATAACTTCTTGCTCTTTCAGCTGCTCTTGTTGTGCTTGAAGTTGAGCCTGCTCTAAGGTTTTCGCTTTGGTAACTGTCTCTTGATCCGCTAATGTATCTAAATCTTCATTATTGAAGCGGTTAAATACCAAAACTCGATCGCGAGAGTTTAGCTTCAAGTTATCTTTACTCGTTGGAGAAAGAATCGCATTTGCAAGGTTAACTTGGTACACCTCGATATCGCGTTGAGAGTTAATCTCACGCACGACAACGGCATAGCTTACATCTGCAGTAGAATTAAACGAGGTGTCAACAGATTGGAACAAATCAGCAATTCTTAGACCGCTCTTCCACTCTATAAAGCCTGGATGGCGAACATCACCTTCAATTTGTACGTAACGAGTCAATTCTTCATTTTTCTTAAGCACATTAACCGCATCACCATCTTTGACTTTGGTTTGGTGGTCATGTGACTGACTAAAGTTCAGTGTTAATGCATTGCGAGCACCTTTCGCAGCGTAACGCTTCACTTCGATTTGGTCACTATAAGCATTAGCCGTAAAACCACCCGCCATTTGAATGGCTTGCTTGTAGGTTTCACCTGGTTTGATTTCATAGATTGCAGGGCGATTTACTTCACCACCAATTGAAATCGTGTTACCCAATGCACCGATGAAGACCACGTCTCCCGGTAACAAGCGGATGTCGTTACGTGCATCACCTTTAAGTAACAGGTCGTACATATCAAGCTTACGAATCACCTGACCATTACGCTTAAGTTGAACGTTACGGAGGGCACCACTTTCACCAAAGCCGCCACTGTAGTAAATCGCTTGAGAGATCGTAGTTAGGGCGCTCACCGTGTAAGCGCCAGGCTTGTACGCATCACCCATTACAAAAACTTGCATGGTGCGCATTTCGCCCAACGAAATATCACTGCGAACTCCGATCATTTGCTCTTTTACACGCTGATTTAGAGAATCACGCACATCAGAGAATGTCATGCCGGCCACTTGAACAGGACCAAGAGAGGGGAAATTAATGATACCAGCACGATTAACGCGAAGGCGATGAGTCGTGTTCTCTTTACCAAACAGTTGGATAACGATTTCATCACCAGCTCCTACCGTGTAGTCAGCCGGAACAGGCACATCACTGATTGGCGCAAACGTCGTTGGAGAACCTGCGAATAAATCTAAACCAAAACGCTTTAGACCTTGTTGGCCTTTTTCTGAGCCATCGACTTTTTCCTCAGCCGCGCTGCTAGCAAGCGGACGTTGTTCAACCAATTGAGGATTTTGGTAACTACTTGGTTGAGAAGAAGCGCCGGATGGAATAGAGATACCATACTTACTCGCCAGTGCTTGTTGCTGATCAGCAGGCAAGTTCTGAAACATCTGAATTTGTTCTGGGGTTGGAGTCTGCGCATTAGTAAGCGGCGCAAATAGGCTTGCCAGAATGCAAGCCCCTATCGAGAAATATCCTTTGAGCATGATAATTCGCTATTTAAAGTCAGGAGTTAAAAATCCTAGCCACAAAACTAGGCGCTAGGTCTTTAATTAAAATCGGTGTTGGAAGCCAAGAGTAAGTGCGTTCAAACGAACCTGATCTTCAGATGTACTGTCAACAAACTCAAAGACAACCGCATTCTGCTTGTCTAAAGCGTAATGCATCCCTAAACCAAAGCTGAAACCTTGATCTCTATTTGAGCCTACATTTTGTTGGTCGATCTGAACGCTCGAATAACCGGCAAGTCCGTAAAGTGCGATACGTTCGGAGACAGGCATATTCAACTTGATAAAACCACTCGCGAGGCTGTCTACTGCCAGTCCGCTGTCTCGTTGTACAGAGGTTCCGTAACGCGCTTCAAAAGCGAGGTAATCATTGAAAAAGTAACCAGCTTGCGCTTGAAGAAGGAAAGGGTTTCCCTCGGTTACTGAAGAAGAGGAATGATGAAATTCAGCGTTAGAGTAACTGACTAACGCACCAGCATAAAAATCTGCTGAGGCAGAAAATGAGCACAAGCCTAAGCTGATTGCACTCAACGCCCCTAGCCATGGTCGTTTATTAATCACGTAAGTGTTCCTTGGGTGTCGACTGACCGCTGCACATTATGAATGACGCGCGCAGTAAATGTCTGTTAACTTTTGTCAATTTCGTTTGTGCGTTTCCACGCTACCGCCCGGCGGCATTACGCGTTAGCCACTGTTCGCTGATTCCCGATTCATTCGGTCTATTGATATAAGTATTCTTTTTAAGCCTCACTTTTGTGACTAACCGTTCAAAAAAACAGTCTTGATAAACGCTACACAAAAGCTGGCAAATTATGCATGGATTAGCGCAAAACGGCAAGAGGGAGGGACTTCTCAGAGTTCTGTTTATGGTTAGCAAATTCTCAAAGATGATAAAAGCATTGGCTGTCAGCGACTTAAAACAAGACATACAAAGGGTCGTGTTGAATAAAAATCGTGAACGTTTGCGTGAACTCTGAGGTGATTCGAACTTAAGTAGTAGAATACGCATTTTTATAAATACAATAATCACACCTAAACAACCCTCAATTCTTCCACGAGCTTTCTTTAACGTTAGGTAAATTCCCATAGGAAACTATTTACATGCTGATTGTTTTTTAACTAAAATGAGAAATGGTGTGTGATAAACAGACCAAACATCGATGTTTTAAAATCTGAAATACAAGGATTAATAATGAAGAACACGGCTCTAGCTATTCTTATGGCTCTAAGCGCATCAACTGCATTTGCAGCGACTGAAGCTGGTACTACTGGTACAGCTGCAGCATCTGCAACTGGCACAACTGCAGTAGCAGTAGGTGCAGCAGCAGCAGTAACTGTAGTAGCAGTTGCAGCGTCAGATAGTGACTCAACTACAACTACGACTACTAGTGTTAAAAAATAAGCAAGCCTAGCTTGACTTATATATCGCCCTGATTTCTCAGGGCGATTTTATTTGTAATGAGGGAATGATGAACACCTTTCTATCGCTAAAATGGATGCGCTTACTTATTGCCCTACCTTTACTGAGCTCAATCTTCGGCTGTACACAAAAATTTAATGATGTATCCGCGACAGTCCAAGAAGCTTATGGCAACTACATCGATGTCGAGCTAACTCCACAAGAAATTGAAGCAGTTCCTTATGCCAGTGCTTACTTAAAAATTGGTGACCAAAAACAGGTCTTCGTAGTGTTGGCCTTTGCTGAGCAAAACCCACTAACTGGCAATACCCAGTTAAAGTGGGTAAGTGCAGACAAGGCAATGGTGGTAACAGAAAACGGTCATATCGTTAAAACTGTTGGCTTGCAAACCACCAATCTAGCAGGCATTTATGGCAACGTTCCGGCCTACTCAGCGCCCTCTGCACAATATTCTCTTTCTTACGATTGGGCTGACAAATACCGTTATGGATTCCCGGCTAAAGTCCAGCGTTCTCGTCAAGGTAAAGAAACCGTCATCACCCCTATTTCATCTACCTCTACTGATGTTTATACAGAGGTTGTAACGTTTACCAGCTTAGAAAAAAGTGTAGAGAACCAATACTGGGTAAACGGTAAAGGAGAAGTTGTAAAAACACGTCAACACTTAGGTCCAAACATGGTGCCTGTTGAATTGACGATTCTGAAAGGGTACAGCAAATCATGAATAAGCGACTGCTATCTTTATTAAGCCTAAGTTTAACGGCAACGATTCTGGCGACACCTACTACCGTTCAAGCTCAAAATCCCCCCTCTTCACCGCTTAATGTTGAACTTGTCGGAACGGGCAAAGCATTGCAGTTCCAACAAGCGGCACGATTAGAGAGCCTACTTAAGCATGCACAAGAACAACAAGTCACCCTGCAATACCCTTTAGCTGTGACTCTATTTGATAATTCCGAAACAGCAGTGCAAGAAAGTACTGCCTTAAAGAATTCGGTGTTGAACCAAATGATTCAACATAATTTAGTTGCGCACCCATTTTACAAGTTTATCCAACAAAGCCAGTTTGCACCTCGCGTGCTGTCGGCCATTGATGTTGATCGCATCCGTCTGGATAAATTTGATAACCCTCTTTTACAAGGTCAACTTGCGTTAAGTGCACCAAAACGCAAAGAGAAAGTGTTGTATGTGGGTAACTTAGAAAAAGTCTACGCGGTAGAAAACCAAGTGGGTATCGCTCTGCATGAACAGATCAAAAATCTACGTTCAAGTGATATTGGCAAGCTTGCTTATCCGCCAATCCTGATTTACCCAGATGGCAAGGTCGTTCATCCCCACCATGGCAGTTGGCTAACCACTCAATATTACTTACCACCACTTACCATTGTGTACATCCCATTTGATAAGTTCGAAAAATCACAAATGGATAAAGACATTGTCGCTCTGCTTGCCCAACGTAAACCAACCTCATCGAAGAACTAAACATGAATCTGATCAGAACCAGTTTATCCCTTTCTCTAATGGGTCCAGCGTTGGTGTGGGCTCAAGACATGCCTTTCGAAGTACCACCATTGCAGCCATCACAAATGGACTTTGGTGGTGTAGGCTTAATGCAAATGCCTACAGGTCGTATGGCACCAGAAGGCGAGTTTAACTTTGCTGTTACTGGCAGCGATGAGTACCTTTTCTATAATGTCACACTACAAGTGATGCCATGGTTAGAGACAACCATTCGCTACACCATGGTGAATGATCTCTTTTATAGTGATGATCCAAGCTTCTCGGGTGATACCAAATACACTGACAAAGGCATCGATTTTAAAGTTCGACTTATGCAAGAGTCAGAGTACTTACCAGAGTTGTCTGTGGGTGTGCGCGACTTTGCTGGTACCGGTCTTTTTGATGGTGAGTTTGTTGCTGCAACAAAACGTTACTCTAACCCAAACCTCGGTACCTTTGATTTCACTTTAGGTATGGGCTGGGGCTACTTAGGTACGCGCGACAACATCAGCAACCCAGCTTGTAAGCTGTCCGATAGTTTCTGTGAACGTCCTTCAGATTTCAAAAATAACGGCGGAAGTGTGGATTTTGAACGTTGGTTCAAAGGTCCTGCAGCACTCTTTGGTGGTGTCGAGTATCAAACTTTGCACGCACCACTGCGCTTTAAGCTTGAATACGACAGTAACGATTACAGCGAAGATTTCCCTGTGGTACGCGGTGGTGTAGACATGACACCTCATACACCTTGGAACTTTGGTGTTTTGTATCGTTTAGGACATATGGCAGATTTTCGTTTGAGCTACGAGCGCGGTGATACGTTAGTTGCAGGCGTAAGCCTTTACACAAACTTCAATGATATGCCGTCTTTCTGGCGTGATGCTCCAACTCCAGAAGTTGAAGACAAACAACCAGAGCAACTGTCTGATGTAGATTGGGAACGTGTTACCGAGGAGCTGGATAAAATTGCTGGCTACCAAAATACCCAACTCTATGTTGAAGACAATACCGTCTCGATTGTTGGCGAACAGAAAAAGTATCGTGATCGCAACGAAGCTCATGAAAAAGCGGCGGCAATCCTTTACAACGAAATGCCAAACAACATTGATACCTTTACTATTAATGAACGTAGTGGTGGATTAATCGGTGATCAAACGGCTATCTCGAAAGAGAAATTCCGAGACTTCACTGAAGTAAACTACCTCACTCCTAGCATTGAAGATGCAACTTCAAAAGGAAATGAAAAACCACAAGGTAATCCTATCTACGACGGTTTTGAGCGTTTCGATTATGGTTTTTCCCCGCAACTGGTTCAAACACTGGGTGCTGCTGAAACATTTTACTTCTTTAGTGTGGGACTTAAAGGTGAAGCCTCTTATTGGCTGACAGATGACTTAGAAATAGGCGGTGCTCTTTATTGGGATTGGTACAACAACTACGACAAGTTTAACTACGTCACTCCGCCGGATGGCACGACGATACCTCGTGTACGCACGATGTTTAGGGCCTATAGAGATGAATATCCTGTAACTATGCAGAATCTTCAATTAACTTGGTTCAAAGAGTACTCAGATACCATGGACCAACAGTTCTACGCTGGTTATCTAGAAAGTATGTTCGCGGGTGTGGGTACCGAATTCTTGTACCGACCGAAAGGCGCAAACTGGGCGATCGGTGCGGATGTTAACTTGATCTCTCAACGCGACCCGCAAAGTTACTTCGGTGTGTACGATGAAAAGTGGCAGTATGTTCCAGAATACGGAGATCCTTTCCAAGTTATTGATAAAGGCTTCACAGGTTTCGTTTCTGCGTATTACTACCCCCAATGGGATTTTCTATCCAATTTGATGGTACAAGTAGATGTGGGGCAGTTCCTCGGTGGTGACGTCGGTACTCAAATAAACATAGCTAAGCAGTTTGACAGTGGCGTAATCGCCGGTGCTTACGCTTCGTTTACGAATTTAACTGCAGAAGAGTTTGGTGAAGGCAGTTTTACTAAAGGTCTCTACATTTCGATTCCATACGATATCATGACAGTGAAACCAAGTAACAATAGAGCAAACTTCTCTTGGCAACCAATCACTCGTGATGGTGGTCAGAAGCTAAATAGAAAATACGAACTTATTCAATTAACAGACGAGCGCAACCCTTGGTACCAAAGACCAAACGCGTCAAACGCTGAATAACAACACTATTTAAGGGAGCTTCGGCTCCCTTTTGTTTATACCCAAGCGCTCTATACCTTTCTTTTCCTTCCAATAGCGCTAATTTCTGTTTCTTGCTAGAATTCCTGAGAAAATTTTAATCTATGGTGGAAGTCTTATGATCATCGTAACTGGTGGTGCTGGCATGATCGGCAGCAACATTGTTAAAGCACTGAACGAAGCAGGTATTAACGATATTCTGGTTGTCGACAACCTAAAAAATGGCAAGAAGTTTAAAAACTTAGTTGATCTTGATATCACAGATTACATGGATCGTGATGACTTCCTTACTCAAATCATGGCAGGTGACGACTTCGGTCCTATCGAAGCCATCTTCCATGAGGGTGCTTGTTCTGCGACAACCGAGTGGGACGGCAAATACATGATGCTAAACAACTATGAGTACTCAAAAGAGTTGCTTCATTACTGTCTAGATCGTGAAATTCCATTCCTGTACGCGTCATCAGCAGCAACATACGGCGAAACAGAAACGTTTGTTGAAGAACGTGAATACGAAGGCGCACTTAATGTATACGGTTACTCAAAGCAGCAATTTGATAACTATGTGCGTCGCTTATGGCAAGATGCCCAAGAGCATGGTGAACAGCTTTCTCAAATCACTGGTTTCCGCTACTTCAATGTGTATGGTCCGCGTGAAGATCACAAAGGTAGCATGGCATCGGTAGCCTTCCACCTAAATAACCAAATCAATGCAGGTGAAAACCCTAAATTATTTGCAGGCAGCGAATCATTCAAACGCGACTTCGTTTACGTTGGTGATGTGTGCAAAGTAAACCTTTGGTTCCTAGAAAATGGTGTTTCTGGCATCTTCAACTGCGGTACTGGTCGTGCAGAATCTTTTGAAGAAGTGGCAAAAGCAGTGGTCAAACACCACAACAAAGGTGAAATCCAAACCATTCCGTTCCCTGATCACCTAAAAGGCGCTTACCAAGAATTCACTCAAGCGGATCTAACTAAGCTTCGTGCAGCTGGTTGTGATGTAGAATTCAAAACGGTAGCTGAAGGTGTTGCTGAATACCTAGCGATTCAAAACCGTTAATTCCCTTCAAAGGTGGTAGTTAACTCTCTACCACCTTTACTCTGATACGATTACTAGTATCATTTCTACAGACCCCCAATCGCCTTTCTTCAAAAATATAGGTACTTAAAACTTCATGACTAATCAACGTGATGATTTCGATCCTAAAGCTTATAACCCTGAATTTGAGCGCCACTTTTTAGCGCCGAAGTATTGGGGTACGTGGATAGGCGTTGTCCTTTCTTTGCCGCTTGCTTTACTACCTTTAGGGGTTCAAAAATGGCTAGCAAAAACCATCGCGAAGAAACTGGCTAAATCGCACAAAGGTCCGGCTCACCGAGCTCGAGTCAACTTTGAGCTGTGCTTCCCAGAGAAATCATTTGAAGAGCGCGAAGCACTGATTGAAAAAACGCTTTATACCGCAGCATTGTTCTTTTTCCGTTTCAGCTTACTTAGCTTACGTTCATCTAAATGGTTACAGAAGCGTTGCCAGATCCGAGGTTTAGACATCCTTCAAAAACACATCGACAATGATGAGAAAGTCATTTTGATGGTTCCGCACTCATGGGCAATTGATATTCCTGCGGTGTTACTTGCTTCGATGGGAATGCCCGTCTCTGCGATGGCAAAAAAGCAGAAAAATGAAGTGGCAGATTGGCTAATGCACGAACAACGTGTGCAATATGGTGGTCGCGTTTATGAACGCTCTGGTGGTGTTAAGCCGTTTTTGAAATCAGTTCGTGACGGTTACATTGGCTATTACTTACCCGATCAGGATCATGGTCCTGAACACAGCGTTTTTGTCGATTTCTTTGCAACCAGAAAAGCAACGCTCCCAGGCTTAGGTAAAATTGCCAAACTATCACGCGCTAAAGTGTTACCTATGTTTGCTTCTATGAATACAGAAGATGGTACGTTTGATATCGAAATCTTACCGGCGTTTGAATTAGACAAGGGCGAAGAACAAGATGCTCGCACTTGTAACCAAGCGATTGAGTACTTTGTAGCAAATAAGCCTGAACAATACATGTGGGTGTTGCAGCTTTTACACTCCCAAGAAGATGGCAATAACTATTACAATTTGTTTAAACCAAGATATAACAGCGACTGGAAAGTGCAGTGAAAGTATTTGTCGTAAGCTTGGCTCGATCACTAGATCGCCGAGAACGTATTGAAGAAAAGTTAAAACAACAGGGCATTGAGTTTGAATTTTTTGATGCCGTAGATGGATCTATTGACGGTTTTCTTCATTCAGAAAAAAGCCGTCCAACCATTACTCAGCGTCGTAAAGGGTATCAATTAAAAACCAGTGAAGTCGCCTGCTTCTCAAGCCATTACGAGTTGTGGGTCCGCTGTACTGAGCTCGATGAACCGATCATTATCTTAGAAGATAACGTCGACCCTGTAGAAGGATTAAAGCAAGTACTCACGCATACCCTTCCGCTGACTTCTACTTATGACTATATCAAGCTGTCTGCCACTCAGAAGCGTGCATTCACTCCGATCATACCGATTGATGATAGTCATATGCTAGGAGGCTACTCTGCTGGGACTTGTGGTACCACCGCTTATATTGTCACACCGAAAGCAGCCTCTAAGTTTGTTAAGCATGCTCAAGAGTTTATCGAACCGGTAGATGACTACATGGAAAAACCATGGCGTCATAATGTTCAGACTTACAGTGTTGCCCCAGATCTTTTCACTAGAGCTCAAATCGCTTCAACGATTGGCGCTAAAAGAAAAGACAAGTCGAAGATGACCGTACCTAATAAGATCTACGCAGAACTCTTCAGAACCTACGAATCCATTCTTAAGTTTATGTACTGGAAGAACAAAGCATGAAAATACTCATCATCGGACCATCTTGGGTTGGTGATATGGTGATGTCACAGTCACTGTACATCGTTTTAAAGCAACTTCATCCAGAAAGCCAAATTGATGTAATTGCACCAGGTTGGTGTAAACCAATTCTTGAGCGCATGCCAGAGATCCACCAAGCCATTGAAATGCCTATTGGTCATGGTGAGTTCAACTTATTGGGTCGTCGAGAAATTGGTAAATCATTACGAGAAAAACAGTACGACCGCGCCTACATCCTACCGAAGTCTGCAAAGTCAGCACTGATTCCTTGGTTTGCTAATATCCCACTTCGCACTGGTTGGAAAGGTGAAATGCGCTACGGTCTACTCAATGACTTGCGTCCAAATATGAAATCTTTCCAGTTTATGGTTGAGCGCTATGTTGCATTAGCCTATTCACAAGCGGAGATGATCGACTCTTCTTCTCTGGGCGGCTTAGAAACATTGCCTCGCCCTAGCCTGTTTATAGATAAACAAGAACAAAGCGCTACGATTTCTAAGTTTAATCTCAACCAAGAATCTCCTGTTGTTGGTCTATGCCCAGGAGCGGAATTCGGTCCCGCGAAAAAATGGCCCGAAGCGCACTATGCAGAAGTGGCAATTCAAATGGCGAAATCAGGGCATCAGGTATGGCTGTTTGGCTCTCAAAAAGATCTCGAAACCTGCAACAACATCAAGCAATTAGTACCTCAAGAACATCAGCATCAGATTCACGTTCTAGCAGGGCAAACAAGCCTGATTGAAGCGGTTGATCTTCTGGCGGCTTGCCAGACCGTTGTTGCGAACGACTCAGGTCTGATGCACGTGGCAGCGGCCGTTGGCTGTAATGTCGTGGCGGTCTATGGCTCCACCTCACCGAAATACACGCCACCACTTGCAGAGAAGGTAGAGATTGTTCATACGGACATTGACTGCCGTCCATGCTTTAAGCGCGAGTGTCAGTTTAAGCATTTGAAGTGCTTAACTGAGTTATCGCCAAAGCAAGTTTTGGATAGTATTCAAAAACTAGAAGCGATCGCTGTTGGCTCATGTTAATTCGTATTCTCTATACTCTCTTGCTCACAATCGCATCGCCTTTCCTATTGTTTGGCTTATACAAAAGTAAGCCAAACAAACCCAAATTTGGTCAACGTTGGAAAGAGCACTTTGGTATTACTCCGAAATTAACAAGCGACGAAAAGCCGATTTGGATACATGCAGTCTCTGTCGGCGAAAGCATTGCTGCTACGCCTTTTATTAAGGCGCTTAAAGAGCAAAACCCTGAGCAGCCTATTCTGGTTACGACCACGACGAGTACCGGAGCGGAACAGATTGCTAAGCTGGGTGATTTAGTTGAGCACCGCTATATGCCAATTGACTTCGCCTTTGCGGTAAAACGCTTCCTGAAGACAACACAACCGAAGAAAATGCTGATCATCGAAACGGAGCTGTGGCCAAATACGTTAAACGAGGTCCATAAAACCGGTATTCCTATCAGCGTGGTCAATGCCCGCTTATCGGAAAAATCATGTAGCAACTACGCCAAAATTCAGCCTTTGTTTAACCTGATGTTGCCATGCCTAACTCAGGTTCTTTGTCAGACAGAGTCAGACGCAAACCGTTTTGAACGACTGGGGGTTGATAAAAACAAACTGAAAGTCACTGGCTCTATTAAGTTTGATATTCAAATCTCGGGTGATGTGAAAGAAAAGAGCAAAATACTAAGGCAAGAGCTAGGTCAAAATCGCCCTGTGTGGATTGCAGCAAGTACTCATAAGGGCGAAGACGAACAAGTCTTGGCAGCACATAAAAGAGTGTTAGAGTCACACCCAGATGCACTTTTGATCCTTGTACCTCGTCACCCAGAACGTTTTGATGATATGTACGATCTCTGTCAACAGCAAGGCTTTGAAACCGTACGTAGAACCACACAAGAGAACGTGGCTAATTCAACTCAAGTCTATCTCGGCGATACAATGGGAGAAATGCTTCTATTGTTAGGGGCTGCAGATATCTGCTTTATGGGTGGCAGCTTGGTTGGAGATAAGGTTGGTGGACACAATGTATTGGAGCCTGCAATACTAAAAAAAGTCGTCATCACCGGCCCTAGCTATTTCAACTTTAAAGACATAGTAAATGATCTGATACAGGCAAATGGGATGTTAGTATCCAAAGATTCTGCTGGCATTGGGAATCACCTGACACATCTTATTTCTGAACCACAATCACAACATGTTTATGGTCAAAATGCCTACGAATATGCCGTTAAAAATCAGGGGGCATTAGCCCGGACGATTAAGCACGTGACAATCTAGCTCTAAAAAAGCCAGCATAATTGCTGGCTTTTACATAACAACGAAGCTGATTAGGTCAGAATTACTCTTCTGTCTGATCGCTTCGTAGAGAAACTAAAGTTTCGTTGATTAAAGTGCTCGATGTACCTTCCGTGTACGGAAAGTAAATTACCTTACACCCAACAGCTTCTAAATCTTTCTCATGCTCTTGCCATTTTGGCGTTTCATACCAGTCATCACCTACGAATAAGTAGCTTGCGTGGTTCTTTTTCGCAGCCGCAGCTTTGTCCATGTTCTTTTGAGGAATAGCAACATCAACATATTTGCAAGAGCGTACAACTTCAATACGCTCATGGTAAGGGATTACTGATTGTTTTCCTTTATAAGAAACCAGTTCATCCACTGTAACACCTACGACTAGTTTATCGCACATAGCTTTAGCATTACGCAGAAGGTTAACGTGACCAACATGGAAGAGGTCGAAAACACCGCTCGTGTAACCAATAATCATTTCAATAGAACCTTTAAATTTTCTTCAAACCACAATTCATATGATGATAACGATCGCGGGTTATCAAATACTTTTGTTAGATCAACTGGAAAACCAACTTTTTTCTCATAGGCAAACTCATCACCTTTTAATGGTGCGATCAAACCACGTAACGGTAACTTACCTAAGGAACCATTCATCAATTGACTAGCACTAAATTTAATTGCTGCCTCAAATACGTGATGGTTGGCAATCGGATCTCGACCTTCAATTCCCGCAGCCATTAATGCGAAATCTAAGCGCCTGAAAAGCACTGGCATGTGATACTTGATAAAGAAGTAGCGAACCTTCTCAAATGGAGAAAGATGCTCTAGCTCATCAAATAACATCGAAAAGTGCTTGTAAGTTTTTGTGCCTTTATCTGGCACTTTGTAGCAATAGAAATTCAAGAATGTATCAAGATCAAACGAATCACAAGTTGCTGCCCAATTGAACACTCTGTCATAACCACCAAAGAACTCATCAGCACCTTCACCAGAGAGAAGTACTTTCACGCCATCTGAAGCGGCAACTTTTGAGATCCTGTATAAAAGGACTTCATTTGGCACTGACATTGGCTCACCACGTAAAGCGATTAGCTCGTCAAAACACTGTTTGTACTCAGCGGGGTCACATTCATAGATAGTAAGGTTGGGAATATTTTGAGACTTAAGAAAAGTAATATCCTCATCGCCTTTAAAACCAATTGTGTATAGCTTTTCGATATCAGAGAGTTGATGTATTAGATTACTGTCGATCCCTCTGCTCATCAAAAGACCGACTTTGGCATCAGCAACCAGTCGGCTGTTGATACCATCTTTGACATGCCTTTCCAGTTCATCTTGCGATACTTCTGTGTACTTTTGAAAATAATCTAAGCTTTCAAAATAGCATCCGTTAACAAAACATGAGCCCGGTTCAACAACAGAAACACCGTCAAAATATGAGCCACTGAAAATGGGAGCTCGAGCAGCATGATATTCTTCAACTGCTTGAGGGTTAACAGGTAAGTCAAAGAGCTCTTTGAGAACATTAGGTTCCGAAGAAAAAGATATGCCATCATCTGATTCAAAGTAAAAAAGTGGTTTTACACCAAACTTGTCTCTACATGCATGTTGGAGAGTACCTTCAGGGTTGACATATACAAATGCAAAAAAACCATCTAGTTCATTCTCTAGAAGCTTACCTGAAACGATAAGATCACTTAAAAGCGTAGTATCACTCGTATACTCTCGTTCAAAGTACTTAAAACCTAACTCTTTGTAGTTAAGAATCTCACCATTAAAAACTAACATTCCACCCTTTCCATCAATGACTGGCTGGTTACTGCCTGAGCCAAGTTCAATGATAGAGAGTCGAGAGTGATAAGCTTTCCAGCCAGAGTGCTCTACTAAACCAGAAGAACAATCAGGCCCTCTAAAACGCAAGCAATCTTCAATGATCTTACTATGCTCTTGCGTTACTTGAGGTTCATTAGAGATAAAAATACCGCACATGTTATGCCTTACTTCAAATTGAGGTAGATTTGGCTGTACCGAGATGCCATCATCCTCTATGATCCCACCATCTCGGCTAGAGCCTAAATATTGCTCCATAGTTTACACTAGAACGACTCAAGGTTATAGAATGGGGCTGCTTTCTGCGGTAAAAGACTTCAAGGTTCACAACATGTCATTAAAAACACTTTTCAAGACGCTAAAAAAACAGATTAAGTATCAAAAAAAGATTATCCAAGACAACCAACGGGTCAAAAGAATAAAGAGAAAAGACAAGATCAAAGTTGGATTTTTTGTTTTACATCATAGTGTATGGAAAAGTGACCCAGTTTTCAAAGCAATGTTAGAAGATGATTATTTCGAACCATTTATTTTCATCTGCCCTGTAAATAATATTGAAGATAATCAAGCGATCGAAGATATAAAAACGAATGTTAGCTTTTTTGAAAAGAAAGGATATCCTGTCGTAAGTTCTTATGATGAAAATAGTTCGAACTGGGTAGATATAGATTCATTAGGTATTGATCTTATATTTTTCTCTAACCCTCATAAACTAACTAAAAAAGAATACTACGCAAAAGCATATAGTAAATACCTATCAGTTTATATTCCTTACGCCCACCAAGTATCTAAATACAATAATTATAAATCACAGTACAATCAAGATTTTCACAATATGATGTGGGCTATCTATGCACCTCACTTCGATGACATGGATATATTCAAAGAATACGCTATTCAAAAAGGAAAAAACGTCATTGTGACAGGTTACCCTTCCATGGAGCCTTTGCTTGAAGATAACCAGCCTAACGAGAGCCCTTGGAAGCAACAAGAGAATACAAAACGAAAAGTTATCTTTGCTCCACATCACACTATCGACACACCTGAACTTCCATATAGTACTTTCATCAAGTTTTCTGATGTTATTAAAGAGCTTTCTGAAAAGCACAAAGATGATATTCAATGGGCTTTTAAACCACACCCATTATTAAAAGAAAAACTGTACCATCATACTGATTGGGGCAAAGAAAAAACCGACGAATATTATGATTACTGGAAAAACTCCCAGCACTGTCAACTGGAAGAAGGGGATTATTACGATCTATTTAAATCTTCAGATGCAATGATTCATGATAGTGGCTCTTTCTTGGCAGAGTATCTCTATGTTAAAAAACCTGTATTATACTTATCTCTTAGTGAAGACATTCGAAATTATCAAAATGCGTTTGGTAACAAAGCCTACGATTGTTGTACAAAAGGTCATTCTGAAAAGGATATCAATCAATTTATAAGTGAAGTTATTGATGGAACAGCAAAAGTTGATAATACATTTTTAGAAAATGATATTTTGGTTCACTTTGCTGACAAGACACCAACTCAAAAAATAATATCTCACATAAAAGAAAAACTAATGGATAGCCCCAATTAGGGGCTACTTCATTCTTCGCAACACTTTAAATGCATTGTGAAAATCACCAGTTTTCAAAAGGTAAGTCAGAGTATATATATATAGCTTTGACTTATTGTATGGAATTCCCATCATAAACTTAGCTATCTTCACTCTTTTTTCTATTGCGCTTACTACTTGTGCATTTGGCTTACTGTTAACATCGACTAAATTCATTTCGAGGTCTTTCAGTTCTCTTTCAGCATTGACAACTATATTTCTATACTTATCTTCGTATGTTGTCTTACTAAAATCAGAAACCCCACCGACTCGGTACTTCAACCATAGCTTGTGTTCATAATGGGTTCCATTTAAAAGAAAAGCTCGAATGACATTAATTCTGTCTTCGTTTATCAAACCAAAATCATACGGCTCAAACAAGTCCAAAATTTCTGCGCTATACGCGGCACAACAACCATTAACTATGCACTTTCTATTGATTATGTTGTCTAGGGAGTACGGTTTAATAGAAACGCCTTCTGATTTAAAGCTTTCGATAACTTCGCCACACTCAGAGATTTTCTCAAAGCCACCAATAATCAAAGACGGTTTATTATTGTTGACCCAAGCAGAGTATGTTTGCTCTACTCTCTCCGGATAAGCAATGTCGTCACCAGCTTGAACAATTATCAGCTTTTCGGAAAACTTTCCTCTCAGGGAATTAATTTGGCTAACAAGACCAATATTTTTCTCATTGTGTCGATATTCGACATTCAAGCCTTCTGGCGCAGCATCGATCTCTTGAAGTATAAGATCGTGACTCTTATCGGGAGAGCAATCATCTAATACTAAAACCAAGCCTGGCCAAGCTGTTTGGTTGAATATCGATCTTAGACTCTCTCTTATATACTCTTCTTGCTTATAGCAAAATAATACATAAACAACATCATCTAGAATCTTCACATTACCTTTCCTCATCAATCGATTTGAAAGCTATTGATTGCATCGACAACAAGTGCTTTTTCTTCGTCAGTCAAACACGGAGACATCGGCAATGATAATACTTCGGTCTGCAATTTCTCAGTAATAGGCAAAACAAGATGGTTGTATTGTTTGTACGCCTGCTGCTTATGAGGTGCTATAGGGTAATGTACTTGCGTTTGAATTCCGTTATCCGCAAGGTGAGCTACTAACTCATCGCGGTATTTCGTTCGTATAACGAACAAGTGCCAAACATGAGATTCTGGTTCATCGATTAATGGTAATTCGATGAGAGGATTCGTCATATTTGACAAATAAAACTCAGCTAGATTACGTCTTGCTTGCGTTTGTTTTTCCAAATATTTCAACTTAACCCGGAGCATCGCTGCTTGGATTTCATCAAGGCGGCTATTTTGCCCAGGATAGATGTTTTGATACTTAACATGAGAGCCATAGTTTCTTAGAGCTTTCAAGGTATCTGCAAGCGTATCGTCATTGGTTGTGATAGCACCACCATCACCTAATGCTCCTAGATTTTTTCCTGGATAAAAGCTAAAACCGGATGCATCACCAAATGCTCCAGATCGAGTATCTTCTAAGCTTGCACCATGAGATTGAGCACTATCTTCTAACACGAGTAAGTCGTACTTTTTAGCGATATCAAGAATTACTGGCATATCCGCTAATTGACCATATAAGTGGACTGGCAAAATAACTTTGGTCTTATCCGTAATCGCTGCTTCAATTGCAAGTGGGCAGATATTGTGAGTCTTCTCATCCGGTTCAACAAATACAGGAGTTAGTCGAGCTTCAGTAATTGCTAGAACAGAGGCAATATATGTATTTGCTGGAACGATAACTTCATCACCATCCTTGATTTTTCCTAGCTCTCGCCATGCTTTCAAGGTTAAAGTTAATGCATCAAGCCCATTTGCTACTCCAATACAGTGCTTAACACCACAGAACTTCGCAAATTCACTTTCAAAACTTTCCGTCTCAGAACCAAGAATATACCAACCAGAATCGATGACCCTGTTGCAAGCCTCTTTAAGCTCTTGCTTATATTCATCGTTTAGTGTTTTAAGGTCGAGAAAATTAACCATTTATATTAATCTCATAAAAGTCATGAACAACAGCTCTTGCACCAAAAGCTTCTTTTTGAAAAATAAGACCTGTATTTAAATACTTACCATTGTCTTCGTTGGAGTTACCAAAATCAAAATAGCTTTTTTCTGGATACACTTCAGTAATCAAGTGATGAATAACCAAATCCAACGCACCTAGTTTTCGTCCTAGATCATTTGATGCAAGATATTGACAGTGAACGATATTTTCATTCTCAAATACGACTGAACCAGCCAGAACTTCATCTTCATGATAAGCTAAGTAACATTTAATATTATCTTTAAAAATAGAACCAAGATGGGTAATTTCATCCAAAGTATGAACTGGATTTACACCATGTTGTTTCGACAATACATCATTTAGCAACTTCCAGTATGCATCAAAGCTACCAACTTCTTTAATGGTTACACCATTTTTGATTGCTTTTTTGAAGCTACGACTTCTATGGTATGGCAACCTGTTGCTCATAAAGATAGTTGAACTTACATCTCTTCGGTATAACTCAGCATTGATTCTAAAAAGTGCGTACAAATCTTCTTCACAAGCATTATCTGAATATATGTATGGCATCTTTTTGTAGATTAACTTATCCATTCCTTGAGACTTGTAGTACTCGAGAACGACAGAAAAAACTTCCAACATTTTCTCCGTTGTCATTAACCCACAACTCAAAAAACCACCAAAAGTTAAGCCTTGATGAGTGAAAATAGTAGTGCCAGATTCATTTGCTGGAAGCAAAGATATAATTCTATTTTTATCATCAAATATCATCAATGAATGATCATTGAATCTATCCTTGTGATACTCCATGTAATCTCTATTAAACATGAAGTGTTTATTTCTACATTTAGATAAGTATAAATCCCAATCGCTCTTAAACTCATCTGAATATCTTGTAACTCTCATCGAAAATGACCTGGTTTAAACACTGTTAAAATCAATCTGAAACTCTAATATTGTTAACGTTTTCAACTGCTAACAAAAAATCACTATAATTTCGAATATAATCGGCTTCATCATAGAAGTCGCTTGCAACAACCATCAACACACAATCTTCTGAAAAGTCGTGCATCTCTCGCCATTTAAGCCCTTTGATATGCAGACCGACATCCGGAGAAGATAACGTCACCCGCTCCTTCGTTGTTCCGTCATCAATCAAGAACGTAACACTACCTTTCATACAAATTGCGACTTGCTCTAAATCGTAGTGAGCGTGAAAACCTCTTGATAACCCACTTTGAGTATCAAAAATGTAGTAAATACGCTTGATATCAAACGGAATGTTTTTATTTTGCTCTAATGAGATCAAAGAGCCTCGCTCATCACCCATTTTTTGGAAAGAAATCAGCTGTATATTAGACATTTATTCTTCCAATAACTCTAGAAGGTAGCGCCCATAATCATTTTTGGACAACGCTTTACCCGCTTTCTGGATTTGCTCTTTCGTTAACCACCCATGGCGATAGGCAATTTCTTCAAGACATGCCACTTTATAGCCTTGACGTTTTTCGATCGTTTCAACAAAGTGCGAAGCTTCAAGCAAACTGCCATGTGTCCCGGTATCTAACCACGCAAAGCCTCGCCCTAAAATATCGACGGTTAACTTTCCTTTCTCTAGATAAGCTTGGTTGATACTTGTAATCTCAAGCTCTCCTCGGTGAGAAGGCTCAATGGTCTTTGCGATTTTAACGACATCATTGTCGTAAAAATATAAGCCTGTCACCGCATAGTTTGATTTCGGTTCAACTGGCTTTTCTTCAATTGAAAGAGCTCGCATTTGATCATCAAATTCAACGACACCAAAACGCTCAGCATCTTTTACTTTATAACCAAAAACAGTTGCTCCTTCACTTAAAGCCGCTGCTTGCTGAAGTTTTGGCGAAAAACCCTGCCCATAAAAGATATTGTCGCCTAGAACCAAACACACAGAGTCATCACCGATAAACTCTTCACCAATAATGAATGCTTGAGCTAGACCATCTGGCGTGGGTTGGATTGCGTATTGCAGTTCGATACCAAAGTCAGAGCCATCACCAAGCAAGCGCTGAAAACCTTCTTGGTCTTCAGGAGTGGTAATCACCAAAATCTCACGAATACCAGCAAGCATAAGTACTGACAGTGGGTAGTAGATCATTGGCTTATCGTATACAGGCAGTAACTGCTTAGAAACGCCTCGTGTGATTGGGTATAAACGCGTACCAGAACCACCAGCAAGAATAATACCTTTCATTATTCACCCGCTCCTAATCGTTCAAGAGTGTATGAGCCATCAAGCACACGTTGCCACCATTGCTGGTTGTTTAGATACCATTCAACGGTTTTTCGAATGCCACTTTCAAATGTTTCTTCAGGCGTCCAGTTCAGCTCTCGAGCAATTTTTGTTGCATCAATTGCATAGCGTACATCATGACCTGGTCGATCTTTCACATACGTGATCAACGATTCATAAGATTCAACACCTGCAGGTTTGTTTGGTCGAAATTCTTCAAGTAGCGAGCAAATGGTTTTCACGACTTCAATATTCGCTTTTTCATTGTGACCACCGATGTTGTATGTCTCGCCAATTTCACCTTCTGTCACGACTTTGTAGAGTGCGCGAGCATGATCTTCGACGAACAACCAATCACGGATTTGCATACCATCACCGTACACAGGCAACGGCTTGCCATCCAAGGCATTCAAAATCATCAGTGGGATCAGTTTCTCTGGGAAATGGTAAGGTCCATAGTTGTTCGAGCAGTTGGTCACCAACGTAGGAAAACCGTAAGTGCGTTGCCACGCTCGAACAAGATGATCGCTGGACGCTTTAGAAGCGGAGTACGGGCTACTTGGCGCATAGGATGTAGTTTCAGTAAACAAATCATCCGTACCTTCTAGGTCACCATACACTTCGTCGGTAGAAATATGATGGAAACGGAAAGCGGCTTTGCGAGTCTCATCCAGTGTCGACCAATATTGACGAGCCGATTCAAGAAGGTGATACGTCCCCATGACATTGGTTTCAATAAATGCCGCAGGTCCATCAATGGAACGGTCTACGTGAGATTCAGCCGCAAGGTGCATCACGAGATCAGGTTGATGCTTTGCAAATACGCGATCAAGCTCGTCACGTTGACAGATATCAACATGCTCAAAATGGTAACGTTCACTATCCGATACTTCCGCTAAGGACTCTAAATTGCCAGCGTAAGTCAATTTATCTAGGTTAATGACGGTATCTTGGGTATCACGAATGATGTGTCTTATGACTGCAGAGCCAATAAAACCAGCACCACCAGTTACTAGTATTTTCATTATGAACGTTACCTGCTTAATATTGTGCTCACGTAAAGCACGAGAAATCTTGTTTAATTGTAGTTAAATGTGCGCTTAAACTACGCCACTTGGCTTACCTTAATAAGATAGCCAAGTCTAAATTTTTGATTGTTCGTCGTTGGCACCTAACGACTTAAAGAGTACGCCTTTTCAAGCACAGCGAAGTCGCTTTCTTGCCAATGTATTTGACGTTTGTTCAGCTCTTTCAGAAACGAGCGCTTCAAACGCTCTAAGTTGCCTTGCTTCCAATCACCATCCGGTTGCTGAGAGCATTTATCAAAATCGATGATCCATACCTTTTCTTGCTCATCAATTAAGATGTTGTGAATGTTCAGATCGGTATGGTTCACGTTGACGTTGTGCATCTTGGCAATTTCTTGCCCTACCTTCTGGTACATCGCTTCCGGTAATGGGTTTTCTTGCAAAATACTGACCAAGTCTTTGGCATTGGGAATTCTTTCGCTCAAAAGATCCGCTTGGTAAGTTAAGCCAGTTTTAACTGCGCGCGCAGCAATCGGTCGAGGGACATTCACACCAGACTCAATCAGCACTCTGAGTAGGTTAAACTCTTGTAGGCTACGAGTCTGCTCCCATCCAGTAAACCAATAGTGATCTTCAACCAACTTGCCAAATAAACCACCACGGCGGTAATGACGCAAAGCAGCTTGCATAGTCTCAAGTTGAACAAACCATGTGGTTCCACGTCCGGATGCGCTACCCACCACTTTATCTTGCTCTTGCCAATATTGGGCATCAAACAACGCTTGGCTTAGGTCAGTGATGATTTCATCATCAAACCACACCATGCTATTGCCTTGTTGATAACTCTGAGTCATGTCGAAAGTTGCCGTTAGGTTTTATTAAAAGTAGTGGCTGATAAGAATATACAGCCATGTAAAGCCAGCAAAAAATAGCGCAACCATCACTGCGGCTGAGCCAATGTCTTTTGCTCGCCCACTCAGTTCATGATGCTCGACACCAATTCTATCAACAACGGCTTCAATGGCAGAGTTAATCAGTTCAACGATAAACACTAACACTACAACGCCTAACATGAGAATGCGTTCTACAACACTTAAATCAAATACACACACCAATGCAATCGCAAGTACCAGCATGGCTAATTCTTGCCTGATGGCTGCTTCATGTTTAAACGCTGCTTTCAGCCCTTTTGCAGAATATCCAGCCGCTTTGATGACGCGCGTCAAACCCGTGTTTCCAGGTTTACCTGAGTTCAATGATTGGTGTTGTTTTGTCTTTGACATTAAGAGGGGCTCGTCAGTACTCATTATAGAAGCGGTGTATTTTACATTTATTGGGGATGTCTGCATAATTTACCTGCATCTATTTATCTTATCAGACAATAACTATGTTCACTTCTGCCCCTTCTTCACTCTGTATATTGCGTTTATCCGCCATCGGCGACGTTTGTAATACCATCGCGACGGTTCAAGCGATTCAAAAACAATGGCCTGATACCCATATCACTTGGATTACTGGCAAGCTTGAAGCTCAATTGCTGCAAGCGATAGATGGTGTTGAAGTGATTGTTTTTGATAAAAAAGCAGGTCTTGATGGTTATAAGTCATTGTGGAAGCAGCTCAAAGGACGCAAGTTCGATGCTTTGCTTCATATGCAATATGCCATTCGAGCGAGCGTGGCGACGTTAGGTATTAAAGCGAAGTACAAACTTGGGTTCTCTTCTGACCGTAGCCAAGACTTTCAAACTTTGTTCACCAATGTCAAAGTTCCTTCACCAAGATCTTTGCATGTTGCGGATGGTTTAATGGCGTTTGCCCATCAAATTGGTGTGCCTCAGTCAGAACTTACTTGGTCATTGTCGTACTCAGAGCAAGATGCTCTCTGGGCAGAAACTAAGGTCTCAGAAACTAAACTCTCGAAAACTCAGCGCCAAGCTGATAAGCCGAATCTATTGTTGGTCCCGGGGGCAAGCAAAGCTTATAAGAACTGGAACGCAGAAGGTTATGTTGATGTTATCAACCATGCGCGAGAGAAAGGCTGGAATGTCATCTTAGCGGGTAGCCCAGCGAAAGTAGAGGTCGACTTAGCTGAGCGCATTCAATCTTTACTTACAGAGCCTTGCTTAAACTTAGTAGGCGAAAGCTCCATCATGCAAATGCTAGCACTGATTGATAAGGTTGAGATGGTGATTGCACCAGATACTGGTCCTGCTCATATGGCAAGTGCAATGCAAACCCCGATTATTGGCTTGTATGCTCACCATAACCCTGTCCGTGTTGGTCCTTATAACTATTTGAAATACGCCGTTTCAGTGTATGAAGAGACCATTTTTGCAGAGACTGGAAAAACCAGCCAAGAGCTAAGCTGGCGAACGCGAGCAAAAGATGAAAAAGCGATGAACCGTATCACGAGTGATCGTGTCATGGTTATGTTTGATCAAGTCGTAGAAGATTTGTATCCCCAATATCAGTAAACTCCCCCTATATAAGATTGTTTAAGAAGGAAACCAACTTGTCTAAACCCACTTTAGCCGTTGCCTTAATCGTGAAAAATGAAGAGAAGCACCTACAAGCTTGTCTAGACACAGTGAAAGATTGGGCTGATGAGATTGTCCTTCTTGATTCAGGCAGTACTGATCGCACTGAAGAAATCGCCAGACAATATACCGACAAGTTTTACACCAACTTGGAGTGGCCAGGATTTGGCAAACAGCGCCAACTTGCTCAGCAATACGTAACCGCAGATTATGTGCTTTGGTTGGATGCCGACGAACAAGTCACGCCAGAGCTGAAAGAAAGCATTTTAAAAGCCGTTGAGAATGACGAGCCAAACACACTGTACAAAGTGAATCGTCTGAGTGCCGCGTTTGGTAAGTTTATCTACCACTCAGGGTGGTCACCAGATTGGATCGTTCGTCTCTACCGCACCAGTTATACCCACTACAATGATGCTTTAGTGCATGAAAAAGTCGAAGATAAAGGCTTTTCAATCAAGAAACTGGATGGCAGATTACACCACTATACGTACGAACACCTCCATCATTACATCAACAAAACCACAGGTTACCTCAAAGCTTGGACAGACGAGCGAGAAGGCAGGAAAAAATCTGGTCTCAGCACGGCAATCATCCATGCATTAGCCAGTTTTTTGAAGATGTACATTCTTAAGCGTGGTTTTCTTGATGGTAAGCATGGCTTCATCCTTGCGTGGTTAAGCATGCATTCTACCTTCGTTAAATACATCGACTTATACTTACGCGAACAGGCGAAAAAACAATGAAAACGACTTTAATTATTACCACTTATAACTGGAAAGAAGCCTTAAAATCCGTGTTAGAAAGTGTAAAGCGCCAAACCGTTTTGCCTGATGAAGTTATTGTGGCAGATGATGGTTCTCGTGAAGATACCAAAGCAATGATTGACCAAATGCGTGAAGGTTTTCCGGTTCCACTGGTACACAGTTGGCATGAAGACAATGGCTTCCAGCTTTCTATGAGTCGAAACCGTGCAATCGCTAAAGCATCAGGCGATTACCTAATCATGATCGATGGCGACATGGTATTGTCACAAACCTTTATTGAGTCCCACAAACGCGTGGCAAAACCAAATTGGTTTGTTCAAGGTGGTCGAGTTCTGACTGACGAAGCGTGCAGCCGTGAAATTATGGAAAACGGATTGGTTCCTTCTGTATTTAGCAAAGGGATCCGCAACCGCAAGAACTGTATCACGAACTCACTGCTATCGAACTGGTTCTCATACGAACGCAACAACGATAAGGCGACTCGCGGCTGTAATATGGCGTTTTGGCGACAAGATGTTATCGAGGTGAATGGCTTCAACCAAGATTTTGTCGGTTGGGGACGTGAAGACAGCGAATTTGTTCATCGCATGCTTAACTCAAACAAGTCACGTCTTTACCTAAAATTCGCCGGTGTGGGTTACCACTTATATCACGTAGAAAACTCTCGTGCGTCATTGGGTCAAAACGATGAGATCTTAGATAACACCATTAAAAACAAACTTAAGCGTTGCGAAAACGGTGTTGACCAATTTCTAGAAGCGTAAAAACTTTAGAAGCTTATAAAAATATGAAAGGGGCGTTTCGCCCCTTTTTTATTGTTGTTGAGATAAGGTGAAGTACTTATCGGCAACCATCAATGAGATCAAACGCTCTTTACGTTTATCTTTAAACTGCTCAACCCATTGGTGCGCATTCTCAATGATCGCTAATGCTTCTTGCTCATTCGCTAAGTAATAGTCCATCTTTTCAGGCAAATCCGAATAATCATCCTTCACTTCAACATAGTGGATGCCAGCTTCTAGCTTACCTTCCATAAACCATGTTTCGTACTTAGGCTTTGACATAATAACCAATGAGTTCGAGGACATTGCCCACTTCAGGTTGGTTGCAACATCATTGCCTTCAATACACAACAAGAACTTGTATTGAAGCTGCTCCTCAATACTCATAAAGCCTTTTTCCCAAGGCTGTCCTTCTTGTGGTCGAGTCTGACCAATATTGCACTGCGGATGATCGTAGAAAGCATGAATTACCGTTTGACGGTGAGGCTGAAAACCGACGCCTCGCCACGCTACCATGTCTTTCTTATCTCGGTAGCTCATTTCGTCATCCACAAATTTAAAGTGACGAATTTGATTCAGCTTTAAAACGATAGAATTCTGATTGTCACCATGGATAGGACGACTTTTAATAAAGCTCGGCACATTAGGAATATGCGTCACATCACCATTGATGTAGTTAAACGTAAACTCAGATGGGAAATAGCGTATAACTTGGCGCGTATCGAAAAAATAAGTCCAACCTTTTGTTTTTTTGAACTCACCAATCTTAGCGTAACTCTGCTCTCGGCTATCGACCGAAAACAACTGTTCACACTTGTTGTAATAATTCACTCGCTCAAGACAGTACTGCTTCTCCGCTTCAGTCAGAGTCGAAAGTAAACGTTTTGCTTGCTCTCGATAGACAAAACGAGGGATCAGCATCGAGAGAGCGTTTGAGAAATAATAAGGAAACTTACTGTCTTTCATTTACTTTCTTCTCGATAGCCTTAGCCACTGCCGCAGGAACAAATTGCTCAATACTGCCACCATGGATGGCAACCTCACGTACGATGGTCGACGATAAAAAAGCAAACTCTTCTTCAGGGGTCAAAAATACACTCTCAATCCCAGGCAATAACTTGCGATACATGTTGGTCAAGCCAAATTCATACTCAAAATCGACCGTCGTTCTTAACCCACGAATCAATACTTTAGCCTGCTCTTGACGAGCAAAATCCACCAGTAACCCAGAAAAGCCTTTCACTGTTACACCAGGTAAATGCGCCACTACCTCTTCCATCAAAGCAACGCGTTCTTCCAATGTGAACATCGTATTCTTTGAAGGGCTTGCTGCGACTCCGATAACGACTTCATCGAACATTTCATGGGTGCGCTCGATAAGATTTAAGTGACCATTGGTAACTGGGTCAAATGTTCCTGGGTAAATGACTTTCATAGGATGTACTGATTTATTCAAAACTGTATGAATTATTGAAGGAAAGGTCGGCGATTACAACTGCTTGATAGAAATACACCTGAGACGATCTTATTTCTACTGCTGACACACATTGCAAAAGAAGGTATTACGTTGCCCTATTTTCTGCTCTTGGAGCACTTCACCGCATTCTGGACATGGCTCTCCGGCTTTTCCGTAAACTAATAACTCTTGTGCAAAGTAACCAGGTTTGCCGTCCGCTTGGGCGAAGTCTTTAAGTGTAGTTCCACCTTGCTGAATCGCGATTTCTAACGTAGCTTTGATGTTCTCCACCAGTAATCGCCACTCTTTCTTAGTTAGTTTTCCTGCTGGGCGAGTTGGGTGAATGCGGGTTTTAAATAAAGACTCATTGGCGTAGATATTCCCAACGCCAACCACCACTTTATTGTCCATAATGAACTGTTTAACCGCAACACGCTTACCTTTGGCTTTGTCTGCCATATATTCAGCGTTGAACTCCTCGGTTAAAGGCTCAGGTCCCATATGATCTAACACGGTGTGAGACTCATTAGGAGCGCTCCAAAGCCAAGCACCAAAACGACGCGGGTCGTTGTAGCGTAGCACTTTGCCATTGGTGAGTTTAAGGTCAACATGATCGTGCTTTGCCGCAGGGAAATCAGCGTCGAGTACACGCAATGAGCCAGACATGCCAAGGTGAACAATCGCTGTACCTTGGTCAGTATCAATCAATAAGTACTTGGCACGACGACGAATATTACGAATAACCTGCCCTTCCAAAAGCTTAAGCTCTTGAGGAATATCCCAACGTAGCTTCGGAGTACGAAAAACAAATGCCTTGATCGTCTGCCCAATCATATGAGGGCTGATCCCCATTCGGCTTACTTCAACTTCTGGTAATTCAGGCATTTGACTCTCCTTAACAGCGTCAGAAACAACATTAGTGAGCGCTTAGCATAATAGAAAAGCAGCATGACAAACACAGTTTCAGCGAAAGGTTATTACGCAACTTTTACTTAGGCATGATGTAGTTACCATCAACAGAAATGGCGATCCACTTGTCTTGCCAATTTTTAAATAGCCAAAAATCGTCAAGGCGGTAAAAGGTGATACGTTGTGGCTCTTCCAAACCTTGATACCAGACTTCGATGCTTTCCGGCGATGAAAGACGAGGCTTTAACTGTTCATACTGCTGAGAGTTGAGTTCTGTGCCTTCAAGTGATTGCCAGCGAGTCACTATTTCTTGTACGGGGATATTGGCTTTAATGTTGGATTGCCACTGTCCATTTTGCTTGTCTAATTCCCAACCAGCATAGTAAATGGCACTGACATCATGATCGGAGCGCAACAAGTTTGGATACGGATCCACTTGTTCATCGATAAGGTAGGTTTTGATCCAAGTTGGCGCATTAAGGATCACCATGAACACGATGATGCCTAAGATTAGAATATTGTTCCAACGACGGCGGCGGTGCACCTTTTTAGACATAATTCACCTCATCGCGTAAATCAGCAGCAGCTTAACCAAGCTGCTGCTATTTAGAGAATCTACATTAAACTATGATTGAATCGGATCATCTTTTAACGCACTTAGCGGAACCAATTTACCTTCTCCATTATTCACTTCCGGCACATCCGCATGTGAAGAGAAGAAAGAAGGTAACGCATCCAACCTCTGACTGGAGACACCCATCAATTCAGAGATTGCTTTGATCATTGTGAAGCCATTACGTGGATAATCAACTACTTTTCGTTCATTGAAGTCCGAACCAATGACAAACAAAGGCACTTCGTAAGATTGTTTTACCGATGGATCATGACGCAAGTTTTCACCACTATTGCGATGCCCAAGTCCGTGATCGGAAACATAAATCAAGTTGTATGGCAGCGACTGCTTCCCAGCAAGTTGGTTAATTTTCTCTAGCATTGTGTCTGTTTGCTTTATCGACTCAATGTAACAAGAGATCTTGCTGCCATTGAAGTCAAACTCAACATCACCTTCCACACGATCACAGAAACCTGGGTGTGAGCCAATTAAGTGGATCACAATCAATTTTGATTTATCGTCACTCGACAGCGCTTTTTGAATGCTTGGCAGCAGTGTGCTGTCATAAACGTTCGAGTCTCTAAAGCTACCGCTGCGTGTAAAGGAAACATGCTCAGCATAGTTAGCAATTGAACTGATCCCGGTATCGAATTCTCCCATTCGACCCTGGTTAGAAATCCAATAGGTTTCCACACCAGCCATTTGCGCTAAGGTGTTGATGTTGTTATTCAGCTCAATATCAAGACCATCATTCATTGTGACGTAGCGCATTACCGAAGTGAACGTGTTCGGACCTGGGGACAAAAAGTTTGTCCAAAGCTGCCCTTTGGCCGTCGACATAAACGGCGTGTTTTCCATCGGCAGACCATACGCATTCATGTAGTCTTTTCGTACGCTTTCACCAATCACAAAAATGGTGTTCTTAGCCTCGCTCGGTGTTTTAGTAATTTGCCAAGAGGCTGGGATTTCACGTTGAGCCATGATCTCTGCATTGTATTGATGGTACATGTTGTACGAATCAAACCAATCAAAGATAAATCGAACTGGTGGGTAACGCATGTAAGAGAGCAATGCATGCGTGTAGTCGCTATCAACATTACGGTCTTTAATGGTGCGAATAGGCTTATCTAAGAGTAAGAACGAAAACAAGATCAGACAGAACACTGATGTTTTACGACCTTTAAGTTGTGGTACCCATTTGAACAGATAAAAGGACGCTGCAGCGAAAAGTGCCACGACTGCCAACGTTTTGAGCTCCAAGTCATTAAAGAACTCAAGCGCTTCTGAAGGGTTGGTCTCAATCAGTGAAGAAATGATGGTCAAATTAGGATGACCATAATTCCAAGAAACAGGAATATAGAAAGTCGCAGTCACAGCTAACAAGGCATATACCCAGTGACCAATACGATGAGCTTTAAGAAAAGCAATCGTAATCGACATTAAGATAAGACAGTCCGCTTTTATTTCATAACCCAGTGCGGCACTAAACATCACAGCTAAGATAATTAATGCAACAAACTTCAAGGCTTGTAACCCTAAATGCATACTTACTTTACTCCTATAACTACAGCAAATAATAAAAAACCCAGCTCGAGAGCTGGGTTTTTTAAATCGTCAAAGAGACAAAATCAATTATTTGATTTTCGCTTCTTTGTACATAACGTGCTGGCGTACAACTGGATCAAATTTCTTGATCTCAAATTTGCCTGGCATGTTACGCTTGTTCTTATCAGTTGTGTAGAAGTGGCCTGTACCTGCTGAAGATACTAGACGGATTTTCTCACGAACGCCTTTCTTTGCCATTGCCTATTTCCTCTTAAACGTTTTCGCCACGTGCACGCATATCAGCAAGAACAGTATCAATACCCTTCTTGTCGATGATACGCATACCTTTTGCAGATAGGCGTAGTTTAACAAAACGTTTTTCGCTCTCTACCCAGAAACGATGAGTTTGTAGGTTCGGCAGAAAACGACGCTTAGTAGCATTTCGTGCGTGTGAACGGTTGTTACCCGTTACTGGACGCTTACCAGTTACTTGGCATACTCGTGACATGAATGTCTTCTCCAAAATCGTTTCAGCTCGATATCAACCTTGGTGGCCGAACCTCTCTATTTCTTGGAAAGAAGTTAGAGGTTAAGAACCGCTATGGAAAATCCATACAAGGCTATCAAAGGTCGCGCATTATACTAACTTGATATGCATTGCTCAAGACCCGAACAGATCCTTTTTACAGGTTTTCGTGATCTTTTTTTAGACAGCAGGTTTTTTCTAGCAGTCCAAGCTGAATTCAGTTAAAAATTTAGTGGCGAGGATGATAGCAGATTTTTAGCAACTAACAACCTAAAAAACGCACAGTTATATCCAACCTCTTTCGGCAAAAGAGACGCTTTCCCCATCTCCGATAACGAAATGGTCCAAAATCCGAATATCCACCAGTGCTAATGCATCAACTAAACGCCGCGTAATCCTTCTGTCTGCTTGGCTCGGCTCCGCTACACCAGATGGATGGTTGTGTGCCAGAATTAACGCAGCGGCATTGTGGTGCAAGGCGCGTTTGACCACTTCTCTTGGATATACTGACGCCGCATCGAGTGTGCCTTCAAATAAAATCTCATCTTTTATCACTCGATGCTGGTTATCTAAGAAAAGAATGTAAAAAGCCTCTCTTTGACGGTCTCTTAATATAGAGGAAAGGTAAAGTTTGGTTTGTTCTGGACTGGTTAACGCATCACCACGCTTTAATGTCTCGGCTAAATAGCGTTGTGTCATTTCCAAAACAGCTTGCAACTGCACATACTTGGCTTGCCCTAACCCTTTATGCTGGCAAAACTCTTTCTCTGAAGCCGAAAACAACTGGCGCAGTGATCCAAAGTCTTGAATAAGAAAGTCAGAAAGCTCTATCACGTTCATGCCTTGCGTGCCTGTACGTAGGAAAATTGCAAGTAACTCCGCATCCGATAGCGCTTGCGGACCGCGTTGCAGCAATTTCTCTCTTGGCATGGACTCGTTAGGCAAGGTTTTCAGTGTCATTAGTCGGCTCGATTGATGAGTGAGCGCCTATTGCACAAAATAAAAAGCGAAAATCGAACCTGACTTTCGCTTTTTTCGTTAGCCACTGCTTTTCTATGTAATCAAGTGATCCATCAAAGCTTGAAATTTCCAACCAGATCGTGAATTTCAGATCCTGACTGTGACAACTGAGTACTGATGCCTTCCGCATGCTGAAGTGTGTCATTAATACGATTCACGATTTGCTGAATCGCCACTAGATTCTGGTTGATGTCTTCAGCAACAGCACTTTGCTCTTCAGCCGCAGAAGCGGTTTGAATGCCCATATCTCGAATTGTTCCGATAGAATGGTGCACGCCGGACAGCGATTGCTGAATCATTGACGACTCTTCAACGGTCTTCGCGCCGCGCTCTTGGCTAGCCGACATAGTGGTCACCGCTCTCGAAACACCAGTTTGTAGTTGCTTGAGCATATCGCCAATTTCATGGGTGCTGTTTTGCGTTCGACTGGCTAACGAGCGAACCTCATCAGCCACCACAGCAAAACCTCGCCCTTGCTCTCCAGCACGTGCAGCTTCAATCGCAGCATTCAATGCGAGTAAGTTGGTCTGCTCGGCAATTTCACCAATAACATCGAGCACCTTAGTAATCTGCTCAGTTTGTTGGCTCAGTTCTGCAATCGCATCAGAAGTACTGTTCACTTCATCGACCAGCTTGCTAATGCCATCAATCGCTTGATCGACTTCGCGCTGCGCCTCGGTCACTTGTTCGTTCGCATCGTCAATCGCCTGAGCAGTAGCATTAGTGTTACTTGCGACCTCTTTTGCCGTCATGCTCATTTGTGTTACTGCAGTTACCACCTTATCAGTTTCGAGGCAGTGGTTTTGCATTTGAGCACTGGCTTGAGACGTTTGCTGATCCAATTGTCCAGAGACGCTTTGTACTGTATTGGCAGAGCGCTGAATGTCCTGCATTAGCGGATGAAGCTTATCCATAAACTCATTAAATGCCGATGCCACCTCACCGACTTCATCTTTACTTTCAATTTTCAGACGAGCCGTCAAGTCGCCGCCACCGGCAGCCACGTCTTGTAAAGAAGCGGCAATGTGTTGCAACGGAAGAATACCTTTGGAGACGATGATGCTGGTAAGTATGCTAGTAATAATGAGCCCGATAACCGAGATTGTTACCGCTGAGATCGTATGTTCATTCAACTCTTGTGTACGCAGTTCACGCTGCATTGCCACTTGCTGATCAATATCATCAATATAGATGCCCGTACCAAGCACCCAGTCCCACTTAGACAAGTATTCGGCATAACCTAATTTTGGAGCTTGCGCATCAATAGTTGGTTTATGCCAAGAGAAATAAAGGAAACCATCTCCGTTCTTAGATGCATCAATCAGTCCGCCAATCACTGCTACGCCATTTTCATCTTTCAAGCCGATAAGGTTTTTACCTTCTAGGGATGGCTTAATCGCATGCAGCGTGTTGACCCCTTTCGAATCATAAGCAAAGAAATAACCGTCGCTTTCAAAACGCATTGCTTTGAGAATTTCTTTTGCCGCTTCTTTGTTATTGCCGTTTACGTCCGTATCGTAAAGCGGCTTTATCGCTGTAACACCCATCATCATGTAGGCTTGCAGCTCTTTTTTACGTGTATCAATCAGCTCTTGTCTATCTCGAGCTAATTCCGCTTCTAAGCTATTACAACCATTGATGTAATACACCACCGAGATCAATGTGGTGATCAACAACAAAGGGATCAGAGTCACCAGCAGCAATTTACTTCGACTTTTCAACACCATCTTATTCCACTACCTCATTATTGTTATTTTTCCCTTTCTATCTTGCAGAGCAGACAGAGATTGTCTGTGAAGTAAGCAAAAGTTTTATATAAGGCTCAGCAATTAATATTCGGTAGTTTGATATGGATTAGCTTCTGATTAGATTTGCGTGGGCGGTGAGAGATTCAGTTGTGCTAAACTCGTCGCCAGAAAAATTGGAGATCTCACATGCAAACACTAGCAGGAAAGAAAATTCTACTCGGCATCAGTGGCGGTATTGCCGCGTATAAATGTGCGGAGCTAACCCGTCGCCTAATAGAAAGAGGCGCACAAGTTCAAGTAGTGATGACCAAAGCGGCGAAGGAGTTCATTACTCCCTTAACCATGCAGGCAGTCTCTGGGCGTCCGGTGTCGGACAGCTTGTTAGACCCTGCGGCAGAAGCATCAATGGGTCATATTGAACTGGCAAAATGGGCAGATTTGGTTCTTCTTGCACCTGCAACTGCAGATTTGATTGCACGTATGTCGGCAGGCATGGGCAATGATTTGCTCACCACGTTAGTACTTGCGACAGATTCTCCTATCGCTGTTTCACCAGCAATGAATCAGCAGATGTACCGTAACGTCGCAACCCAAGAAAATATCGCAACACTGGCACGCCGTGGTATGCATATCTGGGGACCTGCGGCAGGTGAACAAGCATGTGGTGACATTGGTCCTGGTCGTATGCTAGAGCCAATGCAACTTGTCGGTTTGTGTGAACAGTTCTTCCAACCAAAACTGTTAGCAGGAAAATCAGTACTGATCACCGCGGGTCCAACTCGTGAAGCGATTGACCCAGTGCGATACATCTCTAACCACAGCTCAGGAAAAATGGGCTTTGCATTAGCGAATGCCGCAGCACAGTTGGGAGCCAAAGTAACGCTTATCAGCGGACCTGTAAGCTTGAATACGCCAGCAGGTGTTGAGCGTATCAACGTTGCGAGTGCTCAAGAGATGCATGCTGCTGTGACAACTCACGCGCCTAACCACGATGCTTTCATTAGCTGTGCGGCAGTGGCGGATTACCGCCCAGAAAATGTAGCGTCTCAAAAGTTAAAAAAGACTGAAAACAACGACCAGATGACCATCAATATGGTGAAAAACCCTGATATCGTAGCGACCGTTGCCAATATGACTGAGCAACGTCCATTCACGGTTGGCTTCGCAGCCGAAACCAACGATGTCGCTACTTACGCTCGTGGCAAACTGGTGAAGAAGAACCTCGACATGATTTGTGCGAACGATGTATCAGTTGAAGGTCAAGGCTTTAACAGTAACGACAACGCCATCACCCTGTTCTGGTCGCAAGGCGAACTGGCGTTAGCATTGGAATCAAAAGAAGCATTGAGCTTCAAAATCTTAGAAAAGATGCATGATTTAATGTAATAACCCTTTCGTTTTCATCGAAAACTGGCACAAATTTGGTACAAACATGACAACTGAGGGTGTTAAAGCTCCCATTACACCCTCGCTAGTCTAGTTTGATGCCAAATAGCGTCTTATAATCCCCTCCGCTCAACTTTGTATTTTGAAAGGAAGTAACTAATGGCCGGCAGTAAAAAATCCAATCGTCGTGAAGAAATCTTGCAAGCTCTCGCACAGATGCTTGAATCTACAGAAGGCGCTTCACGCATTACTACGGCAAAATTGGCTAAGCAAGTCGGTGTTTCAGAAGCAGCACTTTACCGTCACTTCCCAAGTAAAGCTCGCATGTTTGAAGGCTTGATTGAGTTCATTGAAGAAGCACTCATGACACGTATCAACCGTATTTTGGATGATGAGAAAGACACGCTAGAACGCATTCGCTTGGTTATGCATCTTATCTTGGCATTCTCAGAACGTAACCCAGGTTTGACACGCATTCTTTCTGGTCATGCTCTAATGTTTGAAAATGAGCGCCTACGCGATCGCATCAACCAGTTGTTTGAGCGCATCGAAACGCAACTTCGTCAAATCCTGCGTGAACGTAAGATCCGTGAAGGTAAATCTTTCCCCGTTGAAGAGCGCATTTTAGCCGCTCAGATCCTAGGGCAAGTTGAAGGTAGCTTGAACCGCTTTGTTCGCAGTGACTTCAAATACCAACCAACGGCAAACTTTGACGAGTACTGGGCACTTCTTAGCGCACAAATTAAGTAGAGATTATGAGTAAAGACAAATTCACTAAGCCGGAGTTTTCTCTTTCCCTTCTCCACCCTCGCAACTGGGGCGTTTGGCTCGGCTTTGGCTTTTTGGCTATCGTAGTTAATATTCTTCCATACCGCATGCTGCTATCGTTAGGTCGTACGCTCGGTCACATCGGCATGCGCTATGGTAAAAAGCGTGTGCATGTTGCAACGCGTAACCTAGAGTTGGCATTTCCAGATAAGCCAGCAGAAGAGATTCAACATATTGTTGAAGAGAACTTCAAAAACACCGGTATGGCGTTAATTGAAACGGGCATCACTTGGTTTTGGCCAACGTGGCGTTTCAAAACGCTGATCATTGAGAAAGACCTAGTCGCACTTCGTGAAAAAGCCGCAGAAGGCAAAGGTGTCCTACTGTGCTGTGTTCATGCTCTTAACCTTGAGATCACAGCACGCGCTTTTGCGGTTCTTGGCGTGGCTGGGTACGGTGCGTTCCGTCCACATGACAACCCTGCGTACAACTTCATCCAGTATTGGGGGCGCACACATAACGGCAACAAACTGATTGACCGTAAAGACGTTAAGCAGATGATTCGCGTCCTACGCAGCGGTGAGCGCTTGTTCTACCTGCCAGACCACGATTACGGCCGCAACAAATCTGTATTTGTGCCGTTCTTTGCGGTCGAAGATGCATGCACCACAACTGGCACTAGTATTTTGGCTTACACATCTAAGTGCTCGATTATTCCGGGTTCTGGTTTCCGCAATAAAGATGGCAAGTATGAAATCATTGCTGATAAGTGCATTGAAGCCGACTATCCGAAAAAGGATGAAGTCGCAGCAGCGGCTTATATGAACACCTTTGTAGAAGAAGTGATTCTGCGCGCACCAGAGCAATGGATGTGGCTACACAAACGCTATAAAACAATGCCTGACGAAAGCACGCCGAAAGGTATTCGCTACAAATAGGTGACGTCGACAGATTAAAAAGGGGCTGATGGATAACCACCAGCCCCTTTTTCTTTCAGGTCAAACCAGACTCCCAATTCATCGTTCTTCCTCTTGAAAATGACGATGAACAATGAACAATCTCATTAACGTCATTTCCTACAGTGAGGAGCAAACGCGATAGGAAATCTCGCTTTCCAAATTCAGAATTAAATGCCGTATTCTGCGCGGTACGCTTTGACTGCTTCTAGATGTTCTTTGTCTGTACCTTTCTCTTCAAGGAAAGTCACAAGGTCAGTCAGGCTAACGATTGAGATGATTGCACAACCAAAGTCACGCTCCACTTCTTGAATCGCAGACAGCTCACCTTTGCCTTTTTCTTGGCGGTCAATCGCAACCAACACACCAGCAAGGTCTGCGCCATTTGCTTGAATGATTTCCATCGATTCACGAATCGCAGTACCTGCTGTGATTACGTCATCCACTAGCATAATACGACCTTCAAGCGCCGAGCCTACAAGATTACCGCCTTCGCCGTGGTCTTTCGCTTCTTTACGGTTGAAGCAGTAAGGCGTGTCGATATCGTGGTGATCCGCTAGCGCTACTGCTGTTGTCGTGGCGATTGGAATACCTTTGTACGCTGGACCAAACAGCACATCAAACTCAATGCCTGAATCCGCAAGCGCTGCGGCATAAAAACGACCAAGACGCGCTAGGTCACGACCAGTATTGAAAAGACCAGCGTTAAAGAAGTACGGGCTTTTACGGCCAGATTTCAAAGTAAACTCACCAAACTTAAGAACTTCTTTCTCAAGTGCAAACTCAATAAATTCACGCTGGTATGCTTTCATTATTTTCTCTCTATGTCCTTGGTTTCTTGTGGATCTTCTCGACAACCATTCATTTCTCTATTGTCGAGATAAAAAAATAGCCCCCATAATGGGAGCTATCTAAATCAATTGGCTAACGCCGCCTTCTGCGCTGCGACAATTTCCGTAATGCCGACTTTCGCCGACTCTAACAGAGCCATCAGTTGCTCATGACTAAACGGTTCACCTTCTGCGGTGCCCTGAATTTCAATCATCTTGCCTTCTTCTGTCATCACAACGTTCATGTCTGTGTCTGCCGCTGAATCTTCAACGTACTCAAGGTCACACAGAACATCATCGCCTAGCAAACCAACTGAAACTGCCGCTACGTGACCTTTCATTGGGTTTGCTTTTAGCTTGCCGCTATCCACTAGGTGTTGAAACGCGTCTGCCATTGCAACGCTTGCGCCGCTGATAGATGCAGTGCGAGTACCGCCGTCTGCTTGGATAACATCACAGTCAACCGTGATCATGAACTCACCCATCGCTTGTAGATCAACCACAGCGCGCAGGCTACGTGCGATCAAGCGTTGGATTTCCATCGTACGACCACCTTGCTTACCGTTTGCCGCTTCACGACGAGTACGCGAGTGAGTTGCACGAGGTAGCATGCCGTATTCAGCCGTTACCCAGCCTTTACCTTGACCTTTTAGCCAACGAGGCACAGATTCTTCAACGGTCGCATTACACAACACTTTGGTGTTACCAAATTCAACTAACACTGAGCCTTCAGCGTAAGCTGTGTAGTTACGAGTAATTTTGATTGGGCGAACTTGGTCCGCCTTGCGATCGTTTGGACGCATGGGCATCTACCTTAAGTAATGAGGAGAAGACGATTTGGTTGGGCGCAGATTATAACGGAATCGATTAAATAAAGCTATCTGGACAATCTCGACTCAGAATAGCAAAGCCACTGCCATCTGGCTGTGCTACTATTGCGGGGTAATTTTCAGCAAATTAGAAGACAGGAAAATTCAATGATTTACAGTATGACAGCGTACGCGCGTAAAGAAGTGAAAGGCGATTGGGGTAGCGCAGTGTGGGAAATCCGCAGTGTAAACCAACGCTACCTAGAAACTTATTTCCGTATGCCAGAGCAGTTCCGTGCTCTTGAGCCAGTACTGCGCGAGCGTTTTCGTAAGCGCCTAGCACGCGGCAAAGTAGAATGTAGCCTGCGTTTTGAAGCTAACCCAGCAGCAAAAGCTGAACTAAGCATCAATGAAGCACTGGCAAACCAAGTGATCAAAGCCGCTGAGCAAGTGATGCACATGACTGGCGAGCTAAGCCGCATTAACCCATTCCAAGTAATGCAATGGCCAGGTGTGATGGAAACACCAGAGCAAAACATGGATGAAGTAAACAAAGAACTGCTTGCTGCTTTTGACGAAGCAATCAACGAGTTCATCGACGCGCGTGGTCGTGAAGGCGACAATATGAAAGCGCTTATCGAGCAACGCCTAGAAGCGATCACTGCAGAAGTTGTAAAAGTTCGCGCACGCATGCCAGAAATCCTAGAGTGGCAACGTGAGCGTCTGTTCTCGAAGTTTGAAGATGCAAAAGTAGAGCTAGACCCATCTCGCGTTGAACAAGAACTTATCCTTCTGGCGCAAAAATCAGACGTAGCAGAAGAGCTAGACCGTCTTGACTCTCACGTGAAAGAGACCACAAACATCTTGAAAAAAGGTGGCGCAGTCGGTCGTCGTCTAGACTTCATGATGCAAGAGTTCAACCGTGAATCGAACACACTAGCGTCAAAATCTATCAGCACAGACATCACCGCATCAGGTGTTGAACTTAAAGTTCTGATTGAGCAAATGCGCGAACAGATCCAGAACATCGAGTAATAAAAGACCTTGATGAGATATCAAAAAGCCTCGCACTGCGGGGCTTTTTATTTGCTGATGCTGAACTTGCTTCCTATTTATAAAACCAATAGTCTTGTGTGGTTACTTCTAAACCATTGAATCGCTATGACTCGCTCGCATTGCTTCATCCTGCAACATGACTCCCCTATTTCTTTCTATCCTGATAAAAATCAGTTGATGATTGATAATGAGGAGATTCATTTAGAACCATTGCAAGCAAAACTGCTGAGCTACTTTATCGAGAACCGTGGGAAAGTACTGAGTACCCAGCAAATCGCCGATGATGTCTGGCAAAGAAAGCAGGTTTCCGACAACTTGGTGAGACAAGTGATTAGTCTACTGCGAAGTCAGCTTCAGGACAAAACTCGTCCATATCGCATCATTCAGACCATTCCTAAGCAAGGTTACTTATTTGATATCGAAGTGACTGAGCCAAGCATAAAGCACTCTCCAATCCCTGAAGAATCTACTCCTCTTACTCGTACCGCCAAGCCTAAAAATAAGCGTATGGTTTTAGCTGTAGCGGCAATCCTAACGGTTGGGCTTATTGTGGCTTGGGCAGTACAAAATGGTGACACCACTGATGACACAACGGTGATAACAGCACAACAAAGTGACGTAGTGCCCGTTTATATTCATGATATTACGCTTGATTCCACCAGCAACTTTGAAATGGCAGAAAGCGTATATAACTATCTCTTCTATGGGCTAAATTCAGCCAAAAACCTATCCGGTTATCACTATTCTCAGTTATCCCAACAAAGTAAGCAGTCTCTTGCCAACCACGGTGTTGAGCTCAAAAGCTGGATTAAGAAAGTAGATAGCAATTATGTGCTTAGCGTCTTGGTGCAAAACAACCATCAACCCAACCAGAGCCAAAAGGTAGAGAAGACGTTTAACCAAGATAACTTCTTCGATGCTATCGGCGATGTAATTTTAGAAATCAAAGCCATCATTGCACCAATGAGCCCCGATTACGAAGTGGCTAGCCATCGCGTGACTTCCATCAGTAACTATGACGATTGGAAAGTGATCTCTGAAGGGATTTCTCTTTTCTATCAAGGTAAAGGTGGTCCTGCTTTTTCGGATATTGCTCAGCAGCTTAATGCGATTCAACAACAAGGGCGAGACAGCTATTTGGTCAGCGCTTTGTTGTCTTACTCTGAATCTTTAGCTTACTTACGCGAGCACAAACAAGAAGATCGCGAACAGGCGCTTCACTCAGCTAAGCAGGCGTTCGAACTGAACCCACGCTGTGATATTGCCAACCTCACTTTGGGGCTTGCTTTACTTATCAACCAGCACCCGAATCAAGCCTTCCCCTACTTGTTTTATGCAGCAGAAAGCACGCCAAGCCCAATCAGTTTTTACTTACTCAGCGTGGCTGACAAACTCGCAGATAACCCGAAAGGCTCGCAATACAATTACCAACGCTATACTGAGATGAAAAAAGAGCATAACGGCCAACTGTTTGATCTTATTGAATCTTCACAAAAAGCAAACCTATTCCAAACAGCAGAATAGCCTCAAATAAAGCGAAGTGAAAAATCGCTGCTCTCGCCTATTGTAAAGTCAGCCTCCTCAATGCTGATGGGTATTCTGGATGTTTGATTTTTGTTTGGAGTTCAACTCGCTTGCCTTGCATCAAGCGTAAAAAACGCACCTTCCACATACTTGTAAACCAAATCATTCATTTCTTGGGATACACACATGTTGAAGAAGTTTGCTTTTCAGATCATTCCAACCCAGATCTTTCTGTTCGTCTTTTGGTTCAAAAATGGCTTTATCGATAAAGTGATGGGTGTGCTACTTGGCATCATCACGCCTGATACCGCCTATGCAGGTGATACTTGGGCTGGCTGGAAAGGTTATATCGTTGGAACGTGGGATAAGAGCCAAGTTGGTCATGCACTGCTGAGCCCAACGTTCGACTTTATGTTCCCGATTCTCATTGCTTTGCAATGCTTACCGTTTTTATTGGTGATTCGCTCGGTACTGGCAGGCGAATTTATGGCAGGTAAAGAACGTCCGTGGCTACTCTATGCGGCTTTTGCATCTCTGTTCGTAACGGGTTGTATGGCTTTCACCCAAACCATTACAGGTGCAAGTGATGGACAATATCTATGGCAATTTATTGGCTTTAGCATGGTTGCCATCATGTATCTGCGTAACGAGCAAGGTAAATAGCATTACGTCAAAAGCCCCAATCAAATGGGGCTTTTTCATGGTGTTTAGTCGGTGTTAAGCGTTGATGTTCTTCATACAATGCTCACATAGCACAGGCTTTTGCTCTGCAGACTTGAGGCGAAAACGCTGCCAGAAAGTAGGCTCAGCTTTAGTCACAAAAATACCGCCCAGTAATGGCAGCAGCAGAGCGACAGAAACCAACGACAAACTGTTACCCGCAATCCATGTTGAAAGGCTCAGCGCTATCAACGGGAAGAACAGGAAACAAATCGAGGCGGTAAACGGCGTAGACACTTGTCCAAGCTTAAAGTACGCCACGATGCCACCGACGCTAGCAAACATACCGAGATAAATCACAGCAGTAATCGAATCCATCGAGAACTGAGAAAGAGCCGGCTGTTCGACAATCAGTGAGGTGATAAAGAGCAACGCTGAGGCAACAAAGCTTGGAAAGGCGTTGTAAGTCAGCACTGGAATGCCTTTACAGAACTTTTCAACAAACACATACATCACCGAATGAATCGCGACCGCCCCACCTAAAGCGAGAAAGCCCAGCAGGTAATCCTCTCCACCCAAACTCATCTCTTTCGCTAGAATCAAAACTAAGCTCAACACCGCGACTAAAAGACCAGCAATCTGAGATTTACGCAACCTAAGTCCAAGGAACAGGCTTGATGTCACCATCACCGCAATCGGCATGTTGGCGAAGATGATCGAGGCAAGGCCTGATGAAATATATTGTTCACCAAAAATCATCAAGGTAAACGGAATCGCGAAATAGAAAATCGCGACCACAAACATCCAGAACACTTTCCCTTTAGGGAAGAACAAAGGTTGTTTGAGGTGTTTCGCCAACATGATTAATAGCGGCGCAGCGATCAGGAAGCGCAGACCGGTAGCAAAGATGGGCGGAATAGTTTGCACCGCCACTTCCATCGCAAACCACGTGGTGCCCCAAATCAAGCACACAGACACAAACAAGATAATTGGTAGATGCTTATGCGTCATGGCGACCTCCCGCTTGTCGGTTGATAACAAGGTTTGGTAGGCACGCAGCAAGGTGCTCAGTACGAGCAATTAGATTGGTTTTCATTTTTCATTCCCATCACAGGATGGTGCAAATAGAAAGCTATTTACACGCGTAACAAATTCGCACGACATTACGTGCAGTAAAATTGTTGGCAGCGAAATGCTGCGAGATAGGAATTAAGCTATCGGAGGACGAAAGTGAGAGTGCATGTCTGCACTGGTATAGAGCGCGATTTTGCTTATCGCCAGTTCATCTCTGTAAGGTGCTTCATAAGATCTTGGCTGAGTTTCAACAACAGCCGTACCCGATGCGTGACCATGAGAACAACACTGCTTTTCAAAGCATGCTCCGCCCGGTTCACAACAACCTGACTCGTTCTTTTCTACCGAGCCAAAGGTCAAATTACAGTAGCTAATATGCAGAGAATCAGCCATCGCAATGTGATTCGCCGTTGATGGTATTTCTGCACGAGCGATACCGCTTGAAAGCGCAAAAGCAATCAAGACACTCAGCAGAAAGTAAATTGTCGATGTGCTTTTCGCTAGCATCACAATATCTCATCAAACAGGCAGAAAAAAGAAAAGGTTAGTGTGAAGATACTCATCAATAGAGCAAGAAACAAGATGGCTTGAGATGACTTTACACTTTTTTACCCCCCAAGCCATTTGGATGTGATTTCCCTTCACGCAAAAATAAAGCCTCGCACTGAGCGAGGCTTAACATCATTCGTCTTTTTCGGCGGTTTGATTATCTATATACGGCCAATAATGGTGACCAACTCGAATAACCAAGGTTGCCGCGGCCAGAATAAACGCAGCTAAAGAGAGCCATACTATCATCACGGAGTCGAGCTCTTTCATACCAAGCGTGATGTAGCGAGCAATGGCCATCATGGCAATATAAATTGGGTAACGAACGGGTATCTTACCATTCATCACGAACTGCCCGACCATGGCGAGCACTTCCAAATAGATAAACATCAATAAGATGTCATCGAGCGATACACGCTTTTGTACATAAATGTGAATAAACTCTTCCACCATCGCCCACACAGTTGCCAAAGTAATGGCGACCAGAAGCACGGCTTCAAGCACATGAAAGATTTTCAGAAATGGACGACTGAATGATTTAGGTAAATGCGACGGCATAGCCAACTATCCAAACAAATCAAAGGAATAAGTTTGCAGTGTAGCACGCTCTTTTCAAGAAGCTGAAGACGTGCTCTCTCTCAGCGAGAAAAAACACACATAATAAAAACGCTCCAACCAAGTGGAGCGTTTTTCGATGATGATTTTACTCAGCGGATGGCGTTACGCCACTTGCTGCTTTTTTTCTGCTAAACGCTTTTTCTTGCGATATTTCGGGTGTGTAATCGGAATCGCGGACAAGAGTTTCTTGGTGTAATCATTTTGAGGGTTTGCGTAGATTTCCTTCGCCTTACCTGCTTCCACTACTTTACCAAAATACATCACCGCCACTTTATCAGACACATGTTTCACCACAGACAAATCATGAGAGATAAAGATGATTGCAAGGTTCATTTCTTGCTGAAGTTGCAGTAACAAGTTCAAGATCTGCGCCTGAACAGACACATCCAATGCAGAGACCGACTCATCACAGATGAGCAATTTAGGTTTTAACGCAATGGCACGAGCAATACCGATACGCTGACGTTGACCGCCAGAAAATTCGTGTGGATAACGGTTTACAGCGGTTTCAGGTAAACCGACTTTTACAAGCAACTCCTTCACCCACTGTTTTCGCTCTGCAGATGTACCAATCTTATGAATCACATACGGCTCTTCGAGAATCATACCAATCGTATGACGTTGATTGAGTGACTCCATTGGGTCCTGAAAGACAATCTGCATGTCCTTACGTAACGAACGCATTTCTTTGACGGAAAACTTAGTAATGTCTTTACCTTCAAAGAAAATCTTACCTTCTGTCGGTTCGTACAGCTTTAGGATCGTACGACCTAGTGTGCTTTTTCCACAACCAGACTCACCAACGAGCCCAAGGGTCTCGCCCTGACCTACTGACAACGACACACCATCAACAGCTTTAATGGTATATCCCTTCTTAAACAGTCCTTTACCAGATACAAAGTGCTGCTTAAGATTTTCAATTCTTAATACTTCTTTTGCCATAACATCCTCTTTTATGACTTGTTCACTTTGCACCAGTTAGCTAGCAAACATACTGGCATCAATCGGTTTAATGTCGATCATCTGCTTAGGTTCATTATCTAAACTTGGCATCAAGCCCATCAAACGCTCTGTGTACGGGTGTTGCGGGTTGTCAAACAGTTCGAAAATTTCAGCTTTTTCGACAATACGACCGCCATACATGACTGCCACGTCATCGCACACTTCCGCAACAACACCAAGGTCATGAGTAATGAAGATCATCGCCATACCCGTTTCTTCTTGAAGTTCATTCATTAGTTCAAGAATAGACGCCTGTACCGTTACATCCAATGCCGTAGTTGGCTCATCACAGATAAGAATGTCTGGTTTACACGCCAACGCCATCGCAATCATCACACGCTGACGCATACCACCCGATAGATTATGCGGGTACTCATTCAAGCGTTTTTCCGGCATCGGGATTTTCACTTTCGCCAACATTTCTATCGCGTAAGCTTCACGCTCTTTCTTACCAAGTTCAGGTCGATGCAGCTCTAGCACTTCACAAAGCTGACGACCGATTGAATGAACTGGATTCAACGCTGTCATTGGGTCTTGAAAGATGATTGAGATGCGGTCACCACGCATGGCATACATCTCTTCTGCTGGTAAGGTAACTAAATTAGTACCACGGTAGTCAATCTCACCATTGACGATATTGCCATAAGGTTTTGGCAACAGCCCCATGATAGACATGGAGGTAACACTCTTACCACTACCGGATTCACCTACTAGACCCAGCGTACGACCAGCGCGAACATCAAAATTCACACCATGCAGCACTTTTACCGGACCATCATCAGTAGTGAACTCAACCTCAAGGTCTTTAACACTCAGGATTACATCGTTTTCCATAACACATCCTTACAGCTTATACGTGTCATCAACGACAACAACAGGTTCAAAGGTTTTACCCGACTTCATCGCTTTCTGGGTTTCTTTCTTCACGTCTTTGTCGATCCAATACGTGCCATCACCGATAATTCCGCCACTAAACAACGCTTCTGTCATTCGATTCATTGGTTTCTCTGGCAATTTCAACCAACGCCAGTGTCCATAACGAACGTAAGGAACCATGTAGCCAGAAACAATCACGTGCGCATCAATAATGTCTCGCTGAATCTCATGACCTAGTTGGATCTTCTTATCCATGTCCATGTTAAAGCGATACGCAATGATCTTTTCATCTAACTCTGGCGTGCTGTAGTTAGTGAATGAGTTCGTTTGCGGTTTGTTGGCGTTCACGGAATGGAAGTATTCCCAGTAAGTTGGGATTTCCGAAGTACCCATATCAAAGAAAGCAAGTTCGTGTTTTTTCTCACGTACATACTTAAACATCGATGAACCATCAATCAGCTTCAGCTCAATGTCCAACCCTGCCAATTTTGCCTGTTCACGTAAGAAAGCAATACGCGGTGTATGAACTGGAGAGGAGTACGTCAATTCAAAGCTCAAACGCTGACCTTTATCATTCACGCGAATACCATCGGAACCAATCTTATCGAAGCCTGCAGCTTCGAACGCTGCCGCCGCTTTTTCTGGTTCAAACTTGGGCGCTTTCACATCTGGTAAAGTGTACTTACCATGCCCAAAGCCTGTTGGGTTGGGTTTACGGCTGTAGTCTCCACGCATAACATTCTCAATCATGCCGTCGAAATCTGTCGCGTAAGTGATCCCTTTGCGAATGTTTAAATCATTAAGTAGAGGCATAGCAGTGTTTATCCACACGCCACCTGCACCAACGGGATATTGGTTATAACCCCAGAACTTCTCAATGTAACCCTTTTGGTAAGGGGCAGTATTGGATTTATCATGCCATAGACTTGGTAAAACCAACGCAAATGCGTCCAACTTACCTTTTTCAAAGTGCTTCATCGCAATATCACTATCGCGGATAACCGTGATACGAATTTTGTCGACGTTATAGCGATTCTCGTAGTACTTGTTGGTGTAACCCCACCAGTCCTCTCCTACATGCTTAAAGGTAACGCTTTTACCTTTTTTGATATCCGCCAAGTAATAAGCACTGGTCGTTGGTTCACTTTTAAAGTTGTAGTAGCGCACAAAATCATCATGAATGCCGTCACCGTTCGCGTCTTTCTTCGGATTCGCATAGAAATGAGCAGGACGAGGACGTAGCGCCCCCATTCTCAATAACAACTCTTCTGGGTTGAGCTCTTTCGCAGCCTTCACGGCGAAGGTGTGATCGTCAAATTTGATAACATCAGCAACCGTTTTGTTGTAATAGTCGTTGTACCAAGGCTCTAAAATGTCTTTCGAGCGGTAAAACTTAAGCATAAAAACAAAGTCGTCTGCCGTGACTGGCTTGCCATCCGACCATTTAGCTTGTGGGTTCAGTTTGAAATAAACCGTTTTATTGTCACCCGCTAATGCCCACTCATTGGCTAGCTCTGGGATGAATTCAAGCGTATCTGGGTGGCGAACCACCAACCCTGGAGTTTCATCCAAGATGAAAGAGCGTAAGCCAGAGTTAGCATCAGGACCAACACTGCGTAGAGTCTGGGGAAAGCTCGACATATAAGTGCGGTAAGTCCCACCACGCTTTGCTTCAGGAGAGCCATATTGCGGCTCATCCCAGTTCGTTTGCCAGTTTAAGTCAGTCGGAAGCGTCGCTGACATCGCACCAAAACTTAGGGCGCTTAGCGTGGACGCTAAAATTATTTTTTTCATAAAACTTCCCTTTTTTATGTTTTGCTCACAGTGCATGCTTAAACATAGCGTGTGAATTTTTTCGGGTCGAATGCTGCTCGAATCGCTTCACCGATAAAGGTCACCATAACCAGTACCAGAACAATCGAGCTCACTACTGATGCAACGATCCATGGCGAGTCTAGGTTCGACTTACCTTGTTGCAACAACTCACCCCAACTTGGCGTTGGAGGCATCAAACCAAGGCCTAGGTAATCCAGTGCCGTCAGTGCAGTGATGTTTGCAGCGATAGTAAATGGTGCAAGAGTCACAATCATAACCATGGTATTTGGCAAGATGTGGTTGAATAGAATACGTCCAGTGGATGCACCAAGTGCGCGCGCAGCCATCACGTATTCACGAGCTGATTCTTTATAAGTCATGGTACGCATGTACCACGTCATCCCCATCCATCCAAAGAGTACGTTGATGGCAACGAATAAGGTGAACGTGGGCTGAACTATCGAAACTAAAATCATGATGACGTACAAAAACGGCACCATAGACCACACTTCGATCAAACGTTGAACAAACAGGTCAAACTTACCGCCCCAAAAGCCCATCGCACAGCCAACAGCAGTACCAATCGCATACGAGATTGCCATTGTCAGCAAGGCAAACCCCATCGCCGTTCGAAAGCCGTAAACCAATCGAGCTAAGATGTCTCGGCCAATCACGTCCGTACCAAGGTAGTGTTTACTCTCAGCATCTGGAGCCGTTGGCGGGAAGTCACCACTAAAATCTTGCTCGTACGGGTTCCACGGCACAATCGGCAGAATAACGAAGTTATCACCACCTTCCGCTTCGAAGACTTTTTGCAGCTCGCGGTAATCCGCTTCACTGGAAGACGCTTGACCAAACTCGCTGCCTAAACGCACATCACTCACCACAGGAAAGTAAAAGCTACCGTCGTATTTGACGACAAGCGCTTTACTGTTGATCAACAACTCAGCAAATAGAGAAAGGATCAACATGGTCGATAAGATCACAAATGACCAGTAACCACGTTTGATTTCTTTAAAGTGGCGGATTTTCTTTTGAGTTAACGGGCTAACTTTAATCATATTACGCTCCAAACTTCACACGTGGGTCGACTAAAGCAACACAGATATCTGAAATGATATTACCGATCAGCAGTAATACCGCGTTGATAGCTACGATGCCCATTACTACAGGATAATCGCGCTCCATGATGGACTCATAGCCAAGCAGACCGATGCCATCAATGTTGAAAATTACTTCAATAAGGAATGCACCTGTCATAAAGAACAACAGAGAGTTACCGAAGTGAGAGGCGATAGGAATTAAGCTATTGCGTAGTGCGTGCTTACGTACCGCTTTCTTAAATGGCAAACCTTTCGCAATGGCAGTACGAATGTAATCAGATGATAGGTTTTCCATTAGGTTGTTCTTCATCGTCATCGTCAACGTTGCAAAATCACCGATGAGATAACAGATCAAAGGCAGCACCGCGTGCCACATAATGTCTTTCGCTCGCTCAAAAAAGGTCTCATAGTCATCAAAATCATCACCAACGAAGCCTCCCATCGGGAACCACTCTAGGTGATAACTGAACAAGGTAATAAGGAGGACACCTACCACATACCCAGGCAAGGCGTAACCAACGAAAATAAGAATAGAAGACGCGGAGTCAAACACGGAACCGTGCTTCAACGCTTTATAGTAACCAAGTGGGATAGAGATAAAGTAACTGATAAAGAAGGTCATCCCACCATAGAATAAGGAGACAGGTAGACGCTCCGCAATCATGTCTGATACAGGCTCGTAGTAACGTGTTGACTCACCTAGGTCCAACGTCACTAAGCGGCTCAGCCATTCAACGTACGCTTCCATAACTGGCTTATCTAAACCGTAGAAAGCATTAAGCTCCGCGATTTGGTCATCGGAAAGAGCGGTGTTACCACCCGCAGAAGTCATTGATGCGGCACCATCACCTTGCGCTTGCATTTGAGAAAGCATGCGCTCAACCGGACCACCAGGTACGAATCGCGTGATAGCAAAGATAAGAATGGTAATTCCGAGAAACGTTGGAATCACCAACGCCAATCGACGTAAAAAGTACGACAGCATATACAACTTGCTCCTTGTCTACTGTCCATTATTAGGCGGGGTTGGAGAGGAAAGATCCGGCCCAAAATGGTGCATTTCTATCCCGTAGTAACTAAAGCTGTTGAAACACACTCCCTGAGTTTCAAAAGTCAGTTTTTTCCACTACTGCAATAATTTCAGCGTCATATTTATCTTGAATCCGAGCAAGCTTCAAGTGTTTGAATCCAAAACATGACAAACTTCTTCCGATGTCGAAAAACAGAAATGTTTTTGTAAATAATTATAAAAAACCACAAAAACAATTCATACAGAATATCAATCTAGGCACTTTAGAGCCAAAAGCCTATATAAACATGCAGATATCCAGAATAAATAGACAAAACCACCTAAGCGATATTTGACCCAAAAATACGAGTGAGCCCTTTGATAACGGTGGGTATCATATTCTGATACCATCCAGTGCGAGCGAGTTAACATACCTACCATTCCGTAAAAAGCATAGATCAGAATTATTCTCTAGATATACATCCATTTTCAGTGCTAATCGCCCACTTAAAATCCATAGGCGATATAAGTCATTAGTGTTTACAAGAAACACAAAATACGGTGTTTTATTAAGATTTGATCTCGATTTATAAACGTCATGCAGTAAATTATTCTGTGATTTAGGTCACTTTTGGTTTTTTACATCTTTTTTACATTTCTTTATCTCTGTTTACCACTGGTTTGACTTCCTTTTTTCATCTCAGGTATACATGTTCCGAACGTTAACGAAATATTAACGTCACAATTGGTCGTTATATGGCCAGACATAGGAAATAATAATAATCGGAGCAACAAGGATGTATAAAAACACAACCGCTTTATCTGTTGCGATCAGCCTTGCACTGGGAACCGCAGCAGTGGCACCTCTAGCAGCACAGGCAGAAGAGCAGCAAGTTGAACAACTTCAGAAGATGAAGGTAACAGGTTCACGTATCTCCACTACGGACATGGAAGGTCCAAACCCAGTAGACGTATATACAGCAGATGACATCGCTAAGATGGGTGCTGTAAGCGTAGATGATGTTCTACGTGGACTAACACAGAATGGTGCAGGCAGCTACGGCAGCTCATTTACTAACAGTTTTGCTGCAGGTACTTCTGGTGTTTCTCTTCGTGGTCTTGGTGCGAGCCGTACTCTAGTTCTACTTAACGGTCGCCGTGTAGCAAACTACGCGTTTGCACAAAACCTAAACGACACTTTCGTTGACCTAAACTCAATCCCACTTTCAGCTGTTGAGCGTATCGACGTTCTTAAAGATGGCGCATCAGCAATCTACGGTTCAGATGCTATCGGTGGTGTAGTAAACGTAATCCTTAAGCGTGACTACGAAGGCTTTGATGTTCGCCTAAACGGTGGTCAAACATCTTACAGCGATGGTGAAGACCTAGATGTTACGCTAACTGGCGGTAAAACATTCAATGACGCAACAAACATCATGGCGTCTCTAAACGTTGTCCAAAAAGGCAACATCATGATGAAAGATCGTCCAAACACGAAAACTGCTGACCACTCTTCTCAAGGTGGTTATGACTGGCGTAGCTCTGCAGGTACACCAGGTCGTGTTTACAAAGAAGATGGTACATGGGAATCACTATGTACTGGTGGTAGCGCAGAATGTAACTACAACTACAACGAAGAAATTGCAATGATCCCAGAAAGTGATCGTTACAACTTCCTAACTAGCCTTAACCACCAACTAAACGAAGATACCAACCTGTTTGCGGAGTTAAGTTTAAACCGAGTTGAGTCAACAACTATCTCGGCACCGACGCCAGACTTCCAAAACGTGACTATCTCGAAAGACAACCCGAACAACACGTACGGTGAAGACGTCACTATGCGTCACCGTATTCTTGAAGCTGGTAACCGTATCAACGAAATCACAACAGATTCTATCCGCGTTGTGGCAGGTGCAGAAGGTTACGCAAACTGGTTTGATACTGACGTAGACTGGACAGCTGATGCTGGTTACCACTACACAGAAACCGAAAACGTAGGTAAGAACTACCTAACAATCGCAGGCTACCAAGCGGCGATCGACAGCGGTGCTTACAACCCATTCGTTACGAACAACCCATCATCATCACTAGACGGTGCTCGCGTTGAAACAAAACGTAAGGGTGAATCTAAACTTGGCTTCATCAATGCTGGTGCTTCTTTCCCAGTATTCGAGTTATCAGGCGGTGACGCATACGTTGCTGTGGGTGGTGAGTTCCGTTACGAAGCAGGTTCTGATACGCCAGACGCAAGTGTTGAAGCAAACCAAATCGTTGGTAGTGGTGGCACAAGCTCTGATGGTGACCGTACTGTATTTGCAGGTTACGTAGAACTTGTTGCACCGGTTATCGAAGAAGTGGAAGTACAACTTGCTGGTCGTGCAGAGCACTACAGCGACTTTGGTTCAGCATTCAGCCCGAAAGTGGCAGTTCGTTACCAACCAATGGATGAAGTGCTATTCCGTGCATCATACAGCCACGGCTTCAAAGCACCGACTCTACCAGAAGTTAACGCGGGTGCATCTACAAGCTACCAAACACTTTACGACCCGCAAACTGACACTCGTGGTCAATACCGCGTTGTTAGCCAAGGTAACAAAGACCTAGATGCGGAAACAGCACAGTCATTCAACATCGGTACTGTAATCGAGCCGCTTGAAGACCTCTCTGTAAAAGTTGATTACTTCTACATTGTGAACGATGACAAGATCGACACACTAGGTGCACAGAAGCTTATCGACGAAAACAGCCCTAATGTTGTTCGTAAAGCGAACGGTGATATCGACTACATCCTAGATGAGTACGTGAACGTTGCTAAGCAACAAGTAAGCGGTATCGATAGTGAAGTGAAGTACGACCTATCAACTGATAGCTACGGTGACTTCCTAGTGAAACTAGCTGGTACTTACAACATTGAGTACAAGCAAAGTGACTCAGACGGCAACCTAGAAGATTACATTGGTACTTACTTCGGTGGTCCTCGCTTCAAAGGTAAAGCAACGCTTGGTTACGGCTACGAAGACTTCGCATTCACAAACATCGTGAACTACACGCACTCTTACGACACTCGTTACGAGACTGCAGAGCACTCTGAAGTTGACGCTCTAACAACTTGGGATACACAGCTTGCGTACACAGGTATCGAAAATGCAACGATTGCTGTTGGTATCCGTAACGTAACTGACGAATTGGCGCCATTCTACAATGAAGCAGAAGGCTACCACTTCGCATTCCACGACAACACAGGCCGTTTCTACTACCTACAACTTGAATACGGCTTCTAAAAACCTTTTTGGCGCGGGGCTTTCCCGCGCCCTTATCGACTGACTTTATACACTGACAAGGATGCTACTATGACGTTAAAGAGATTTGGCGTGAGTGCTATTACCGCTGCACTGCTGTCTGTAAGTGCTGGTTCTATAGCGGCAGATTCAGGTTCGGTAATTTCTACTCAAGCAAAAACCAACACCTCTGCACAAGTTTCTCAACAAAAAATCGACGGATATGCTGAAAGCGCGGAAAGCATGCTAGCTGAATACAAAGGCTTGCTTCGCCAAATCGACAGCATGAAAGTCTACAACGAGCAAATCAATCGTATGGTTCAATCGCAACAAGGCGAGTTGGATTCATTAAACAACCAGATTGCTCAAATCGACCAAACAGCGACAGAAGTTGTACCTCTAACGCTTAAAATGATCGATGCCCTAGATGAGTTCGTTACTCTTGATCTTCCATTTCAAAAAGAAGAGCGCACCAAACGTGTTACTGAGCTGCGTGACCTAATGGATCGTGCAGATGTAACGACTTCAGAAAAATTCCGTAAAGTGATGGAAGCGTATCAAATCGAAGAAGGCTTCTCTCGCTCCATTGAATCTTACAAAGCTAGCCTAGAGCGCAACGGTGAAACCGTGACTTACGACTTCCTACGTATTGGTCGTACTGCGCTTCTATTCCAATCTCCGGATGGCGGTGAAACAGGCATGTGGAATCAACAAACCCGTCAATGGGAATCACTACCTGAAAACTACCGTATCGCTGTACAGCAAGGCCTTCGTATCGCTAAGAAACAAGCGCCACCAGCGCTGATCAAACTGCCTGTATTTGCTGGGGAGGAATAAGAAATGAAAGGATTCAAAACTCTAGCCGCTGGTTTGCTAGCGAGCTTATTCATGATTTCTGGTGCGCAAGCTGAAGCACCTAAAAACCTATCTGAGCTACTGAAAAACGTAAAATCAGAAAGTATTGTTGAATCAAAAGAGAACAAAGCTCGTGAAGCTGAGTTCAAAAACAACCGCGACAAGCAAGCTGCATTGCTACAACAAGCTCGTGACGAGCTAGCTGCCCAACAAGCACTTGGTGATGAGCTAAAAGCAACATTTGATGAAAACGACAAGCAGCTAACTGAGCTAACTGAAACACTTCGCGTTCGTTCAGGTACTTTAGGTGAGATGTTTGGTGTGGTTCGCCAATATGCGGGTGAATTTAAAGGTCTATTTGCAGCTTCGCAAAACGCCGTTCTTTTCCCTGAGCGTGACGTACTACTTTCTAAACTAGCGGAAAGTAAAGAACTGCCATCTACGCAAGAACTTGAAGCGTTTTGGCACACAATCCTACAACAAGTAGTCGCATCAGGTGATACAACAACAGCTCAAGCGACCGTTGTATACGGCGAAGGTAAAGAAGCGGTACGTGACGTAACCCTAGTGGGTGAGTTTAACGCAATCGCAGATGGCAAATACGTAACTTACGTACCTCAAACTGGTAAGTTCGAAGAGCTATCACGTCAACCGAGCAAGAACATCACTCGCCTAGTTGGCGGTTTTGAGGCAGCAGAAGGCACATACGAACCACTATTTATCGACCCATCTCGTGGTGTGATTCTGTCTCTACTAGTACAAAGCCCTACCGTTCAGGAGCGTATTGACCAAGGTGGTATCGTTGGTTACGTAATCCTAGCTATGGGTGCAATTGGTGCACTGATCGCACTCGTTTGTTACCTACGCCTACTCGTTATCGGTGGCAAAATGCGTAAGCAAGCGAAATCAGACACTGTTATTCCTGGCAACCCTCTGGGTGAAGTTATCCAAGCTTACCAAGAACACAAAGGTGACAACCTTGAAGATCTTGAAGCGAAACTGGACGAAATCATCCTACGTAACGCACCGAGCATTGAACGCTTTATCAGCTCAATCAAACTGTTCGCTTCTGTAGCACCACTTCTAGGTCTACTGGGTACGGTTATGGGTATGATCGGTACGTTCCAAGCAATCACACTATTTGGTACAGGTGATCCTAAGCTAATGGCTGGCGGTATCTCAGAAGCACTTGTTACTACGATGCTTGGTCTGGTTGTCGCAATTCCTCTACTGTTCCTGTACACCATCGTACACAGTAAAGGTCGTCGTTTGGTTCAAACTCTTGAAGAACAGAGTGCAGGCTTCATCGCTCGCTATCAGGAAAAACTGCATAAAGCCGAAAGCTAAGGAGGCGTTATGTGGTGGTTAGTTGGAGAACTTGAATCAATCAGACGCTTCTTGGGAATGGGTGGTGATGTACTCGTCGCCATCTTTATCCTCAGCTTCATGTTGTGGGCAGTATTGCTAGAACGTTGGTTTTACTTCGCTGCCGTCGCTCCAAAAGCAATGAAAAAAGCCGTTGGCTTTTGGGAAGAGCGCTCAGAACATAAAAGCTGGAACGCTAAGATGATCCGACAAGAAATCGTTTCTCGTCAGGATATTGAGAATAAAAAGGGACTACCAATCGTTAAAGTACTGATTGCGCTTTGTCCCCTACTTGGTCTACTCGGCACCGTTGTCGGCATGATTCAAGTATTCGATATCTTAGCGGTTACAGGTACAGGAAGCCCTCGAGCAATGGCCTCGGGGATCTCAAAGGCAACAATCCCAACATTAGCGGGAATGGTGGCTTCACTATCAGGACTGTTCTTTAGTACTCGTCTTGATCATTTAGCCAAAGTCACCACGCAGAAGCTTGAAGACAAGCTAAAGCACATTGCCTGAGTAAACGGAATTAGAGGTATAGGTCATGAAGAGACGCTATAGCAATGACAGCAGTGATGAAGCTGCTATCGATATGACACCGATGCTCGACATCGTCTTCATCATGTTGATCTTCTTTATCGTAACAACATCGTTCGTTAAAGAAGCTGGTCTAGAAGTAAATCGCCCAACGGCTAGCTCAGCGCAAACCGTGAAGAAAGGTAACATCATGGTTGCCATTGGTGCCGCTGGTGACGTTTGGGTTGATAAACGTCGCATCGAAGTAGACGCCGTACGTGCAAACATCGAACGTCTACGTGCAGAAAGCCCAGATGGTGCAGTTGTTATCCAAGCGGATACTGAAGCTAACGCTGGTGTAGTCGTGAAGGTTATGGACCAGATTAAGATGGCAGGTGTAGAAAGCATCTCCATTGCCGCAACCAATAAGGATTAAGCCTATGCGGTATCTGGCCTCAATTGCACTGGCGCTCATTGTCTCCCTCGGATTGTTCTGGGGGATGGACAAGCTAGTAAACAAAGAGCGCCACGAGCTAGTGTCGAATGATGATCTACGTATGGTTGAATTCATTCGCATTAAACCGGACGAAAAAATACAGGAGAAAAAGCGCGAACTACCAAAACCACCACCGCCGAAGCGTCCGCCACCGCCACCTGAAATGAAGGTGACGTCAACGGTCAAACCGGTGATGGATCAAATCCCGATGGACATGCCGAAACTTGATCTACCAGTTAATGTTACGGGTGGCTCAGTACTTGGTCACTACTCTCAGGGCGGTGGTTCAGTTGCGGGATCGGGTGGTCCAGTACCATTGGCGACTTTCCAACCTCAAATGCCTCGTAAAGCGGCGAAGTCAGGTCTAGAGAAAGGCGTGGTATTGATTGAATTCACCGTTAACGCTCGCGGCGCGGTTGAAGACATCAAGGTAGTAAAAGAGACACCTCGTCGACTTGGTTTAGGTAAAGCAGCAAGAAAGACCGTATCGAAATGGACTTTCAAACCTAAGATGGTTGATGGACAACCGGTGGCCTCGCGCATGGCTCAAGAAATTGAGTTCACCACCAACTAGGGAGTCACAATATGAAATTACTCAAGACATTGCTGGCTTCTGTTGCGTTAACAATGGGTGTGCTTAGCACACCTGTTGTTGCCAAAGATTCGCCACAGCTTTCTGATAAAACATTTAAAGTCGTTAACAAAGTTCAAGAACTGATTGCGACTGAGAAATACTCTGATGCAATCGAAAGGTTGAACAAGGCACTCGGTAAAACTTCAAAGAAGTATGACCGTGCAGTACTGCTGCAACAGATGGGCTTCTTGTACTCAATGAGAGACGACTATGTAAAGGCATCTAAGTACTTTGCAGAAGCGCTTTCTCTGGATGCTCTTCCAGTACCCGTTGCACAACAAGTTCGTTACAGCCTTGCTCAGTTATATCTTGCTGAAGAACAGTTTAAGAAATCGGTTAAAACCATGGAAAAGTGGTTTGCCGTAGCTGAAACAACGAAAGAAAAACCACAAGCACACGCTTACATCACGCTAGCAAGTGCTTACGTTCAAATGGAAGACTACCGTAAAGCAATCGCACCAACTAAAAAAGCGATTGCAATGACGAAGAATCCAAGTGAATCGTGGTACATGCTTCTGATGGCTTCTCATTACGAGCTAGGTCAAATGAAGAGCGTTGCTAGTGTTCTTAAGATCCTAACCACTAAGTACCCACAGAAAAAGCGCTACTGGATGCAACTTTCTGGTACTTACATGGAGCTAAACCAAGACAAGAATGCACTTTCTGCTTTAGAAATGGCGTACAAACTGGGCTTGTTTGAAGAAGAGAAAGAGTACTTACGTCTAGTCAACTTCCTTGCTTATCAAGAGATACCTTACCGCGCGGCGAAGATTCTAAAAGATGAAATGGCAAACGGTAATATCGAAACAAACCAAGAAAACTTAGAGCGTTTAGCGTCATTTTGGCAGCAGTCGAAAGAGCTTAATAATGCGATTGATACCTATCAAACCGCTTATCAACTGGCTCCTAAGACAAAAAGCCAGCTAAAAATTGCCCGTTTGATGATTCAAGCGAAGCAATACCAAGCTGCTTCTAAGTTTGCTGCGACGCCTGCCTCTGATGCATCGCGCTCGCAAGCCGCAGAATTGCAATACATCCGCGGCATGGCTTTCTTTGAATTGAATCAGCCAACTCAGGCGCTTAAATCAATGAAGAAAGCAGCACAATCGGATTCGATGAGACAAGTAGTGAGTCCATGGATCAACTACCTAGAGTCGCAAGGCTAATAGGCGCTCATCATCTGCAAAGTAGTAACCAAAGTGGTTGTGGTTGCTCCGAAAATTAAGTGTGAGTCAGTCGCACGCCTGGGGAAGTGAAAGCTTCCCCTTTTTTCGCTTCTATATATAGAGGGTGAATTCATACCACACCTCAAAGATCCAAAAGATCGGCTAGCAACATCTGGGAGATCATGATACTCTTCGCCTCCATTTTTCTGGCGGGTTTATCACCAATCTCAAGCAGTTTGATGAAGAAATCATCAACGCCAGTGCTATCGTTATACCAATCTCGTGAATAAACGTCGTTGGCATGACAACAAGGTCGAGACTTCTTTCGGCATTCACTCAATCCAACCAAAAGTGGAACAGTACAATGGGCAAAGGTACTCTCTATATCGTATCTGCACCTAGCGGCGCAGGTAAATCTAGCTTGATCTCAGCAATGTTGGAACGTAACCCAACATATGCAATGAAAGTGTCTGTGTCTCATACTACTCGTGGCATGCGCCCTGGCGAAGAAAACGGTATCCACTACCATTTCGTTGCAAAAGAAGAGTTTGAAGCTCTGATTGCACAAGGCGACTTCCTAGAATACGCAGAAGTGTTTGGTAACTATTACGGCACATCACGCGTATGGATTGAAGAAACGCTAAACAAAGGCATCGACGTTTTCCTAGACATCGACTGGCAAGGTGCACGTCAAATCCGTGAGCAAATGTCAGAAGCGAAAAGCATCTTTATCCTGCCACCATCAAATGGTGAGCTAGAACGCCGTCTAAACACTCGTGGTCAAGACAGCGAAGAAGTGATCGCAAAACGCATGGCAGAAGCAAAATCTGAAATCTCACACTACAACGAGTACGATTACGTAATCGTAAACGATGATTTCGATACTGCATTAATGGACTTTAAAGCCATCCTACGTGCGGAAAGATTGAAGGAAGAAAAGCAAGCTGCTAAATATAAAGGTATGCTTGATGCGCTTCTAGCAGAGTAATTCTGCACTGAAACACAAATTTTCGCTTCTTTATTACGGTAAGGAAGCTTATATTGCTTATATAGAAAGTCATTGTTGTTGCACGTCTTATCGCTAGTAAATATTACGCTGAGACTGTATACTTTCTCGTCATTCAAAATTTAGTTAACTATTTGGAGTCCTCATGGCACGCGTAACTGTTCAAGACGCTGTTGAAAAAGTTGGCAACCGTTTCGACCTAGTACTGATTGCGGCTCGCCGCGCTCGTCAAATGCAAACTGGCGGTAAAGATGCACTAGTGCCAGAAGAGAACGATAAGCCAACGGTTATCGCTCTACGCGAAATCGAAGAAGGTTTAATTACTAAAGAAGTTCTAGACGCTCGTGAACGTCAAGAACAGCAAGAGCAAGAAGCGGCAGAGCTAGCGGCAGTAAGCAGCATCGCTCACAACCGTTAATTCTGACTTTAGAATTCAACAACCTCCCGGGCCTATAATTTGTATCTATTCGATAGCCTCAAAGACGTTGCCCAAGAATACCTAACAGAGCCTCAAATTGAGGCTCTGCGTCAATCTTATGTGGTAGCAAGAGATGCCCATGAAGGGCAAACCCGCTCAAGCGGTGAACCATACATCATCCACCCAGTCGCTGTGGCTCGAATCTTGGCCGAAATGCGCCTCGATATCGAAACCCTCCAAGCTGCTTTGCTGCATGACGTCATCGAAGACTGTGACGTTACAAAAGAAGATCTCGAAGAGAAATTCGGCAATACCGTCGCTGAGCTGGTTGATGGTGTATCTAAACTGGACAAACTCAAATTCCGCGATAGGAAAGAGGCTCAAGCCGAGAACTTCCGTAAGATGGTTCTGGCGATGGTGCAAGACATCCGCGTTATCCTGATCAAACTGGCTGACCGTACGCACAACATGCGCACGTTAGGTGCCCTGCGCCCCGACAAAAAACGCCGTATTGCTCGCGAAACACTGGAAATCTACGCGCCGCTGGCTCACCGTCTTGGTATTCACAATATCAAAACGGAACTTGAGGAGCTTGGCTTCGAAGCGCTTTACCCGAACCGCTACCGCGTTCTAAAAGAAGTGGTAAGAGCGGCACGTGGTAATCGTAAAGAGATGATCCAACGTATTCACAGCGAAATTGAAGGTCGACTCGAAGATGTTGGCTTGAATGCGCGCGTGTTAGGTCGTGAAAAAAACCTGTTCTCCATCTATAACAAGATGAAAACCAAAGAACAGCGTTTCCACACCATCATGGATATCTACGCTTTCCGAGTGGTTGTTGATACTGCCGATACTTGTTATCGCGTTCTAGGCCAAGTGCACAGCTTGTATAAGCCACGTCCTGGTCGTATGAAAGATTACATTGCGGTACCAAAAGCGAACGGCTACCAATCGCTACATACTTCTATGGTTGGCCCACATGGCGTGCCAGTTGAAGTTCAGATCCGTACCGAAGATATGGATCAAATGGCGGACAAAGGTGTCGCTGCGCACTGGTCATACAAAGACAAGGGCGACAAATCTGGCACAACAGCGCAAGTGAAAGCTCAGCGTTGGATGCAAAGCCTGCTTGAGCTACAACAAAGCGCTGGTAACTCATTCGAATTCATTGAAAACGTAAAATCGGATCTTTTCCCAGATGAGATTTACGTCTTCACACCAAAAGGTCGTATCGTTGAATTGCCATTAGGCGCAACGGCTGTCGACTTTGCCTATGCCGTACATACTGATGTCGGTAACTCTTGTGTTGGTGCTCGTGTTGACCGTAACCCTTACCCACTAAGTAAGGCACTGAAGAACGGTCAGACAGTAGAAATCATCAGTGCACCAGGTGCGCGTCCAAACGCGGCTTGGTTAAACTATGTCGTGACTTCTCGCGCTCGCACTAAGATTCGTCAAGTATTGAAGACCATGCGTCGTGAAGAATCGATTACCTTAGGTCGTCGTCTACTGAATCACGCTTTAGGTCGTCATTCGATTGATTCAATCTACCCAGAAAACATCCAAGAAGTGCTGACTGATCTGCGCCTAGAAAGCATCGATGATCTGCTAGCAGCAATTGGTTTGGGTGAGTTGATGAGTATCGTCATCGCACGTCGCTTATTGGGTGACACTGATGAATTGACCACCACAAGCTCAATTCCAAACGAATCTAACAAGAAACTGCCAATCCGTGGGGCAGAAGGTCTGCTACTGACTTTCGCAAATTGTTGTCACCCTATCCCGGATGACCACATTATCGCTCACGTATCGCCAGGTCGTGGTCTTGTGGTTCACCGTGAAACGTGTCCAAACGTTCGCGGATACCAGAAAGAGCCGGACAAATACATGGCAGTCGCTTGGTCTGAAGAGTACGACAAAGAGTTCATTGCTGAACTGAAAGTCGATATGCTCAATAACCAAGGTGCGTTAGCGGAATTGACCAATGTGATTTCGAAAACCGGTTCGAACATTCACGGTCTTTCAACCGAAGAACGCGACGGTCGCTTGTACACCGTTACCGTTCTGCTAACCACCAAAGATCGTGTTCACCTTGCTGGCATCATGCGTAAGATTAAGACCATGCCACAGGCGACTCGAGTCAGACGAAGAAAGAACTAAACTCTATCGCCACCCACACTCTGGGTGGCGATTTTTTTATATCTCTATTTATTATGAATTTAGAACGTTACAACCGCATCCATCAGGTGTTAAAAGCACGCCAAACCGACCTCACCCTGTGCCTTGAAGAAGTTCATAAGCCGAACAACGTTTCTGCAGTGATCCGTACCGCTGACGCAACAGGCTTACACAAAGTTCATGCGATTTGGCCCGACAAAATGCGCACACTGACCCACACCTCAGCAGGGGCACGCAACTGGGTTGAAGTGGATACTCACGATTCGATTGAAACTGCGATTACCGAGCTCAAAGCACAAGGCATGCAAGTTCTGGTCACCAACCTTTCGGACACCGCGGTCGATTTTCGTGAGATCGACTACACCAAGCCAACGGCAATCATTCTGGGTAGCGAAAAAATTGGCGCTTCAGAGCAAGCGAAGAAACTCGCAGACCAAGACATCATTATTCCAATGATCGGTATGGTGCAGTCTTTAAATGTCTCAGTCGCCAGTGCTGTGATTCTTTATGAAGCGCAGCGTCAGCGTGAAGCCGCTGGTATGTACGAACGTGATGAAAGCGCACTGCCAAAAGAGACCATCAACCGCATTCTGTTTGAGCGAGGACATCCGGTCTTAGCAAAAGTAGCGAAACGCAAAGGGCTAGAATATCCACAACTTGATGACGAAGGCCAAATTGTGGCTGACGAATCGTGGTGGAAAGAGATGCAAAGTAAATAATCAACTTTTGTTGTCCTGAATAGCGACGAAGGAGCGAAATTCAACTCCTCACGAAGCTGTATTTTTCCCTGTACAAAAACACAGCTTCGTGGTTAACATACTGCTATGTTAACTATTTTCTTGAGCCCACTATGTCTGCCCAAATGTTATCTGCTATTCCTTTAACCTCTCTGTCTGGAGTTGGCGCCAAAGTCGCAGAAAAACTCGCCAAAGTTGGCTTGCATAGCGTTCAAGATCTACTGTTCCACCTTCCTCTTCGTTACGAAGATCGCACTCGCATTTACCCAATAGCCAAGCTGCATGCCGGGCTCTGGGCGGCAGTACAGGGCAAAGTCATGGCTGTCGATACTACTTTCGGCAAACGCAAAATGCTGACAGTAAAAATCAGCGACGGCAATGGCACCATTACTCTACGCTTTTTTAACTTTACTGCCGCGATGAAGAACAATTTCTCGAATGGTAAGTTAGTACACGCTTACGGTGAAATAAAGCGTGGTGGTATGGGCTTAGAGATTGTTCACCCTGACTACAAGTTTTATGTAAGTGAACAAAAGCCGGATGTGGAACAAAGCTTAACCCCCGTTTATCCAACCACCGATGGGTTACGTCAAATCACTTTGCGTAACCTGACGGAACAAGCCTTATCACTCCTCGATAAAGCCGCAGTGCAAGAGTTGCTGCCTTCTGGCTTGTACAATCACCAGATCACCATGTCGCAAGCATTGCATACGATTCATCGACCGCCTCCAACCATTAATTTGGATGAGTTTGATGAAGGTAAACACCCAGCTCAAATTCGTTTGATCATGGAAGAATTACTGGCGCAGAACCTCTCTATGTTGGCAGTGCGCAGCAAAGGACAACAGGACGTTGCATTGCCTTTGGCGTCGTGTGACTCGCTGAAAAAGCAACTACTGGCTCAATTGCCCTTCTCGCCGACCAATGCTCAAGCACGAGTCGTTAAAGAAATTGAAGCTGACTTAGAAAAAACGCACCCAATGATGCGCCTTGTTCAAGGTGACGTAGGCTCGGGGAAAACTCTAGTTGCTGCGCTTGCTGCCGTCAGAGCCATTGAACACGGCTATCAAGTCGCTTTAATGGCACCGACCGAGCTGCTCGCCGAACAGCACGCGATTAACTTCGCTAATTGGTTTGAGAAAATGGGCATTCAAGTCGGTTGGCTGGCGGGCAAATTAAAAGGTAAAGCCAAAGAAGCCGAATTGGCGCGTATTGCCAGTGGTGAAGCGCAAATGGTCGTGGGCACTCACGCCCTCTTCCAAGAACATGTTGAGTTCCATCATCTTGCTTTGGTCATTATTGATGAACAGCACCGCTTTGGTGTCCACCAGCGCTTAGAGCTACGCGAGAAAGGCGCAAAACAAGGCGCTTATCCACATCAGCTCATCATGACAGCAACGCCAATTCCGCGAACATTAGCCATGACTGCTTATGCCGACTTAGAAACGTCGGTGATTGATGAGTTACCGCCAGGTCGAACACCAATCCAGACCGTCGCGATTCCAGACACCAAACGCGATGATATCGTCGAACGAGTGCGCAATGCCTGCTTAAACGAAGGCAAACAAGCGTATTGGGTATGTACCTTAATTGATGAGTCCGAAGTCTTGGAGGCTCAAGCTGCTGCCGACACTGCAGAAGAGCTGCAACGTAAACTGCCTGACGTAAAAATTGGTCTCGTGCACGGACGAATGAAGCCAGCTGAGAAGCAAGCGGTGATGCAGGATTTCAAAGACAACAAGCTGCATTTACTGGTCGCAACGACAGTGATTGAAGTAGGCGTAGACGTACCCAATTCCAGCCTGATGATCATCGAGAACCCAGAGCGTTTAGGTTTAGCTCAGTTGCACCAGCTTAGAGGTCGTGTTGGTCGAGGTTCAGTGGCGAGCCATTGTGTGTTGCTGTATCACTCGCCACTATCAAAAACCGCCCAAAAACGTTTAGGCGTATTACGAGAAAGCAACGACGGCTTCGTGATTGCACAGAAAGACTTAGAGATTCGTGGACCGGGTGAGCTTCTTGGTACCAAGCAAACTGGCTTGGCAGATTTTAAAATTGCCGACTTAGTGCGAGATCAGCGCTTAATTCCGGAAGTTCAACGCATTGCACGTTACATTCATGACAACTACCCGACAAATGCGACCGCAATTATTGATCGTTGGTTAGGCGAGCGTGACATTTATTCTAAGGCGTAAACGGGCTGCGCCTTAGTAGTAAGACGTTTCTTTCACCAATTCGATAACTAAATCACATCTAAATTCCTATTCTATTGATTTTAAATATGTAAAATCAATAACGTTTTATTAACACAACACACAGATGCGTTGTGCTATCGGCTAGGTTAGTTAAGCACTACTGCTAACCTCCACTCTGATAATAAATACGTTTCAAGGAGTAGAAATGAAGAGTACCTGCCTTAGGCTGTTGGCTTCAGCCTGTATTCTAAGTAGTGGTTCAGCATTTGCTGACACCTCAGATATGGCGAAATTGTTCGCTAAAGGATCGAGCTTTTTTAACCCAAAACTCTCCCCTGATGGTAAATACCTTGGGGTCGAATCCAAAGTGGATGGTAAAGATGCGCTGGTTATTCTCGACGCACAAACAATGAAGCCAACCAACATGCTTCGATTCCCAGACAACGAGCAAGTCGCCGATTATTACTGGGTCAACAATGAGCGCGTTGTCGCTTCAAAAGAAACCTTCACGGGCTGGTTTACTCAACCCTCACCCACAGGTGAATTTGTTGCCGCGAATGTCGACGGTTCTAAAACCGCCTACCTGTTCGGTCCTCAACCACCACAAAGCGGCAGCAGCGTTTCTAAACGAGGCAAAGCAACTCGCGCCTTCGGCATCATGTTAGACCCAATGCCAAATGACGAAAAGCACATGCTGATTGCTGCGATTCCATACAACCGCTCATTTGACATGGAAGAGGAAAAAGACGTCTACAAAGTCAATATCTACAACGGTCGCACGACCAAGCAGATGTCCGCCCCTATCAGAAATAGCTATTTCCTAGTTAACCATGATAACCAAGTCGGCTTTGTAACGGGCTCTGGTGATGATCTCAAACTCAAGTCTTTCTATCGCAACGGCAACAAGTGGCGATCCATCGCGACATTAGACAAACTCAATTTAGAAGAACTAACCCCCATTTCCTTCGCCGAAAACAACCATTCGATTTATGCCGCAGCAAGTAAAGACGGCTCACCCCAAGCGATTTACCATGTTGATTTAAAAACAGGAAAATACAAAGAAGTGGTTGCTGGCGAAAAGGTTTCACCACATAACTTTTGGCTTGATCAGCAATCCAAGCAACTGTACGCCATTGAATATGAAAAAGACTATCCAACCTATGCCTTCGTGGACGACAAGCACCCGCTGAGCAAGCAGTTGAAGCAACTACTGGCGACATTTGAAGGTCATCAAGTCCGTATTCTTAGCCAAACAGAAAATGGCGATAAATTCATTGCTCTGGCATTTAATGACCGTAATCCCGGCGATTATTACCTATTCAACACCGATCCTGTCGAAGGTCGATACCTCTTCTCTGCACAGAAATGGCACGACCCGAAAAAAATGGCAGAAGTTCGTCCATTTGCTTTCACGGCAAGAGACGGGCAGGAAATCAATGCCTTGCTAACACTTCCACCGGGTAAAGCGGAAAAGGACCTACCTTTGATTGTGAACCCGCACGGTGGACCTCACGGACCGCGTGACTGGTGGGAATTCAATCCAGAGAACCAGTTCTTAGCTCAAAAGGGCTATGCTGTTCTGCAAATCAACTTCCGTGGTAGTGGTGGCTTTGGAGATAATTTTGAAGAACTTGGATACCGTAAATGGGGTACCAATATTCAATACGACATCATTGATGCCACTCGCCATATCATCAAGCAAGGTATTGCCGATGCCGATCGTATTTGTATTTCTGGCGGTAGTTTTGGCGGCTACAGCGCGCTTCAAAGTGCCATCGTCGAACCGGATCTATTCCAGTGTGCAGTAGGCAGCTTTGGCGTCTATGACCTTGAAATGCTTTACACTGAAGGCGACGTAAAAGACCGCAAGTCAGGCGTTAACTATCTAGAAGAAGTGATCGGTCGTGATAAGAAAGAGCTTCAATCTATGTCACCCGTTCATCATGTCGACAAGCTAAAAGCAGACATTATGTTGGTCCACGGAGCCAAAGATGAACGAGCACCAATTGAACAATTTGACGCCTTAGTGGAAGCGCTCAAAGCGATCAATTATCCGCACAAAACAATGGTGATCGGCGATGAAGGGCACGGATTTTATAATGATGAGCACCAAGCCAAGTACCTTACTCAAATTGGTGAGTTCTTCGATAAACACTTAAAAAACTAACCTCCCAACGTAAAACCTTAAAGGCGATAACCATTCCGTTATCGCCTTTTCTTTTTAGCCTAAAGCAAACGTTTGCTTTTTGAATAAATCCCTCTATAATCGCGCTCAAAATTTATGGTGTGCACCTTGTCACATCAAACCAACCTGAGTTGACACTGATTAACAGCAATCACAGGTCATAACGTCAACTCCACCCAGCACTCCCATTCAGCGAGCTCTGGGGCAAGAATTATTGCGACTAGCGAGACAAACATGACAACTTCAAACCGAACTTCGGAACTGGTCTATCAGTTAAACGATCGTCCACCACTACCGCAGACCATTTTTGCTGCACTTCAGCACTTATTGGCGATGTTCGTAGCCGTTATCACCCCTTCTCTGATCATTTGTCAGTCTTTGGGTGTGCCTGCTGACCAAACTAACACCATCATCAGCATGTCGCTGTTTGCATCTGGCGTGTCTTCCTTTATTCAAATTCGTACCTTTGGTCCTATCGGCTCTGGCTTGCTTTCAGTGCAAGGCACCAGCTTCAACTTCCTTGGTCCAATCATTGGTGCGGGTCTTTCTCTTAAAGCCGGCGGCGCGGACATTAGCACCATGATGGCAGCGATTTTCGGTACTATCTTGGTAGCGTCTTTTGCTGAAATCCTGCTATCTCGCGTCCTAGAACACGCACGCCGCATCATCACGCCATTGGTGTCTGGCATTGTCGTGACGCTTATCGGTCTGACGCTTATCCAAGTGGGCTTAGTCTCAATGGGCGGTGGCTACGCGGCGATGGGCGATGGCTCTTTCGGTAGCCTAGACAAGTTAGCACTCGCTGGCACAGTACTTGGCTTGATCGTAATTCTTAACCGTTCAAAGAACCCATACCTACGTGTTGCATCAATTGTAATTGCAATGCTGGTTGGCTACGTCATGGCGTACTTCATGGGCATGGTCGACACCTCAACACTGGGCGAAACTGACCTCATCGCACTGCCGATCCCAATGCAATACGGCTTGAGCTTCGACTGGTCGCTGTTTATTCCACTGGTTCTGATTTTCTTCATTACGGCACTAGAAGCAATTGGTGACATTACCGCAACGTCTGAAGTTTCCGGCGAGCCTGTAAAAGGTCCGGTTTACATGAAGCGCATCAAAGGTGGCGTATTGGCAGATGGTCTAAACTCAGCCATTGCTGCGGTATTCAACAGCTTCCCGAACTCTACCTTCAGCCAAAACAACGGCATCATCATGCTCACTGGTGTAGCAAGTCGTTATGTGGGTTACTTCATCTCAGGCATGCTAGTAATTTTGGGGCTGTTCCCGGGCGTGGCAAGCTTTGTTCAACTGATTCCTGAGCCAGTTCTGGGCGGCGCGACTATCGTGATGTTCGGTACCATTGCTGCAGCGGGCGTACGCATCATCTCTCGTGTCGACCTTGATCGCCGCGCAATCCTAATCATGGCACTGTCATTCTCGATGGGTTTGGGCATTGCACAAAAACCTGAAATTCTGCAATTCATGCCTGAGTTTATTAAGAGCATTTTCTCAACAGGTGTGGCAGCAGGCGGCATCACCGCTATCGTATTGAACCTACTGCTTCCTGAGAAATTGGAAGAGGAAGATGAGCTGGTAGCTCAAGAGATAAAAGAATCCTAACCTTGCCTAGGATGATCGGGGAGCCCAACCTAGCCATAGGTTGGGCTTTTTTATTGGAATCAGTTGAGCGAAGAAAGCTTACTTGGTTGGGAAGCTGATTTGCGCGCTTAACCCGCCTTCACTGCGGTTACGCACCACAACCGAGCCAGAGTGTTGACTGACGATGCGCTTAACAATGGCTAAGCCCAAGCCTGTCCCTTCACTGCCACGAGCAGTATCACCACGAGTAAAAGGTTCAAACAAGCGTGCGATTTGTGATTGCTCAATGCCTGGACCATTGTCTTCAACGCAAACCCACACCAACTGTTTGTCGGCGGTGACGCCCGTACTGATTTTCACCCAGCCATTACCATAACGCAGAGCATTAACCACAAGGTTACTCACCGCGCGTTTAATCGCGATTGAACTGCCTTTCGCGGTTGGCATCGTAGGGTTGAGGTCAGTTTCGATTTCGACTTCATAACCCCCTTCCGACGTTGCTACATCGCTGGTAATGGTATTGATGTCCACCTGCTCAAACGACTCTTTATTTACTGGCTTGAGGTAGTCCATAAACTGACTGATGATCTCGTTACACTCTTCGGTATCACTGATGATGCCTTCAGCTAAGTAACTGTCTTCAGGTGACATCATTTCTGTCGCCAGGCGAATACGCGTCAGCGGCGTGCGTAAGTCGTGGCTGATGCCTGCCATCAGTAGCGCACGATCTTCTTCCAGTTCTTGAATGCCTTTCGACATCTGGTTGAATGCGCGAGTTACAGAGCGGATTTCTGAAGCACCTTTCTCTGGCAATGGCGGCGGAATTTCACCTCGACCTACTCCTTTTGCGGCTTTTTCTAGCGCAATCAAAGGTCGGTTTTGCAAACGGATAAACAACCAGCCACCAGCAATGATCAGAAGCGCCATGATCAAGCTGTTACGGAACAGCGGAGCAAAATCTTCTTCTTGCAGTTCAGAGAGCGGAATACGGATGATGGAGTTCGGCAACTGATCGATACGCATCCACAGAATGTAGCTTTCACTGCCAAGCAGCAAACGCACTTCCGTTGGTGAGCCGAGCTCTTGCGTCATCTCTTCCGACATCAAATCAATCGACATCGCATGATTGAACTCATTCATCATCTCGCTATCGACGCTATGTACCGTCACGCCCAAGTTTTCCAGCAGTTGATGACGGAGTGGCGCATCGGACTTGAGTAAACCATCTTCATCGAGCACTAGATTCAATTCGTGAGCGAGAATTTTGTTGAACTGCTGCAAACTTGGCATCAACGCGTAGTTAAAAACGGCGTAGTAAGAAAAGACTTGGCTAGCGAGAAGCAAAGAGATGAACAGCAGAATGGATTGTGTAAATGAACTTCGGATTCGCATGGAGAGTTCCTAATGGACTGTTCCTAGTGAACAACATTAATTGCGAGTTTCCAGCCCTCAAACAGGAAGGGGGTTTGAGGGTGGAATATGAGCAGCCGAGTATTATCGGCAGACCTTAGAGGTAATTACGCTTCTTTGCCGTCTGGGACGAACACGTAACCTAAGCCCCATACCGTTTGGATGTAGCGCGGCTTGCTTGGATCATCCTCTAGCATTCGGCGTAGACGCGAGATTTGAACGTCGATAGAACGCTCCATCGCTGAGTATTCACGACCACGAGCCATATTCATCAGCTTATCGCGCGACATCGGCTCCCGAGCGTTGGTCACAAGCGCTTTCAGCACCGCGAATTCACCCGACGTCAGTGGCATCGCTTCATCACCACGGAACATTTCACGCGTACCGAGGTTCAGACGGAAGTCACCGAACTCAACCACTTTCTCTTCCGTGCTTGGCGCACCTGGCAGTTCAACCGTTTGGCGGCGAAGTACTGCTTTAATACGAGCTAGCAGTTCACGCGGGTTGAACGGCTTTGGTAAGTAATCGTCTGCACCTACTTCAAGACCAACGATACGATCAACTTCATCGCCTTTCGCCGTCAGCATAAGGATAGGCAGCATGTTGTTGGCGTGACGTAGACGACGACAAATCGATAAGCCATCTTCGCCCGGCAACATTAAATCCAGCACCATAAGGTGGAAGTTTTCACGGGTCAGAAGACGATCCATCTGCTCGCCGTTAGCGACACTTCTCACCTGAAAACCTTGCTCAGAAAGGTAACGCTCCAAAAGAGCACGCAAACGAGCATCGTCATCAACCACTAATATTTTATGATTTTCCTGCATTGAAACATCCTTTCAGAGGCATCTATAGTCAAAAATGTATCACTGTTTTTTCAAACGTGCTTGTGCAAATTGTTACTCTTTTTATCTTAGCCACGGTTTTGATGATTTATTTCGACGTTTCGCATTATTTTTCTTCTCACCACAACAATTTACAGTCAGACAAAATCAAGGCTGCTATACCCAAGTGACATCAAGATACAGGATTCAGAGCGCTGTCATTGATTCGAGGTCAAGGAAAACAACGCAGTGTAATAGCCAGCTCTTCCCAAGTTGTTTGACGCAGAAGTCGGGTCAATGACACGCTCCCGAAGGGCGAGTTGTCTTGGCTTGTATACTTTGTTGCCGATTCTTGGTTTAGGCCCACTAGACCTTTAAATCGCCGCCGCGTCTACAAACCAAGTCATTCTCGCTGAACCTAGCATCTTGAGGTTACTTGGGTATATGATCAACAGAATCCAATAACGGCTGATTTACTTCTAATGAAAACCAATTTAATTACCCGTGAAGGCTACAATCGCCTAAAAACCGAACTCGACTTTTTATGGCGAGAAGAACGCCCAGAAGTCACCAAAAAAGTTACTTGGGCAGCAAGTTTGGGCGACCGAAGCGAAAACGCAGATTATCAGTACAACAAAAAACGCCTGCGTGAAATTGACCGTCGTGTCAGATACTTACGTAAGCGCCTAGAGCAAGTCAAAGTGGTGGATTACTCACCTCAGCAAGAAGGCAAAGTGTTCTTTGGTGCTTGGGTGGAAATTGAGAATGAAGCGGGCGATGTGAAGAATTTCCGCATCGTTGGTCCCGATGAAATCTATGGTGATGCGAAAGGCTATATCTCGATTGATTCCCCAATGGCTCGTGCACTACTAAAAAAAGAAGTCGATGACGAATTCGCAGTAAGAACGCCGGAAGGCTACAAAGAATGGTTTATCAACAGCATTCGCTACCAAGCCGAAGAACATTGATTCTGCGACCGGATAAAAGAAAGCCGCACTTTTTAGTGCGGCTTTTGCGTTTTAAGGTACCAATCTTGAGGATTACTCTTCGTAGTCTGGCTTCTCGGTCACAATGTAGTTGGTATCGCTGGCAACGATCGCACCGTGCTTCAAGAAGTTCTTACCTAGAATCATGCTGTAATGGAAGCGGCTACGATCTTGCAAGTTAACGCGAATCTTCTTCTCTAGTTCGCCCAGCTTAACGTGCATTTCCACCACAGGGCGTACGTTGGCTTTCTCACCTTTCTTGGCTTTGATGCGCATCACGTCGACAACGGGCTTGGTAAATTCTTTCTTCATGCCGCTGTCGTTCTCGTAGGTGAAGCTCACCATGTCTTTACCATCTTTCTCGAACTGCTTGATGTTATGAGCATTAATTGAGCTCACATCCGCGCCCGTATCCAATTTCACAGGGAAAGACATGCCTTCCACTTCCGCCACCTCAATGTGGCCCGCTCTAAACAACGGGCGCGCATCTAGTAAGTGGTCTGCACGTGTATTTAGCAATACGCCGCCTTTCGCCATGTTATGCCCAAAGACAAAGAACGGCTGTGCTTGATCGTCTTTCTCCAGTACATCGATGGCAAATTCGATACTCTTCTCTTCATCACCAAACAGGAAGTCACCTTCGACGACTGGGCGAACCGAATCCCCCACTTTGAGCTTCTTCAATACGCGTTTAGTGATTTTCTCTTCCTTGCCGTTCGCGCTTGGCAGGTAGAAGGTCACCACTTCTTTCTTGTCTTTTTCCGTCAATTCAAAGCCATCGACACGCAACAGCGGCGTTTTCACCGCGAAAGTTGGATACGCAGGCAGTACATGACCATCAATGTTGACTGACTCTTCTGGTGAGATAACCAATGGCTTAGATTTCAGAGCATTCTTAAATGACTTTTCAACACCACCGAGCAAGTTCTCTTTGTCGGTATCGATCACGAAGTGCTGGCTTGCCACGTCTTTGCCCAGACGGATTTGTGAGCTGAAGCCGCTGCGATCACGCAGGTATACCAGCCATTGTTGCGTCTCGGTTTCGCTCACTTGCACCGGAAGGTAAACCAAAGGGCGCTCACTCTTGCTGGTTTTCAACATACGCACGAGTGGCAATGTCATTGGGTGACGCTTACCGTTTTCGCCTTCAAGGGTGAAAGAAACTTGTTTTTTCTTCTTATTGACTTTGATGTTCAGCGCATGTACGTTGGTGTAACGACTGGTGGTCGAAATGCTTACCTTGTATGGCACCCCTTCCACTTCCACCGTTTCTTTCTTGCCGATCATCTGCGCCTTTTGTTGCTCTTGCAGGTAATCGTAACCAGCAAACACCCACGCGTTGTTATCGAGGTAAGTCTTACCAATCAAGATAGGTGCTGAGAATTGAGTGCGCTTGGTCAGGTTGACCACGGTGTCCACAGTGTGCCCTGCAATGGTCATCGGCATTTTCACTGTCGGACGTAAAATTGGTTTTTCACTGGTACGACTACGGATCGCACTGATGCGTTCAAGATCATCAGTGATCTTAATTTCTTTACCTGTGTACGGATGATGAATAGTGAAGCTCACGGTGACTTGATACGGCTCGAAGCTATCGGCATCCCATTTGGCTTTGGTGCCGCCAAGATCATCAATGATGGCCCACATCAGCTTGTCATCTTTAAGGCTCTTGTATTCAGGATTACTACTGCTAACGTGGATGTTTTCTGCGTGCATTGAGGTGGTATCTGCACCGGTATCAATCTTACCGATAAAAGGCACATCGCTTAGCTCAGGAATTTCGCTGTAGTAAACACTCTCTACTCGCCCCAATACGACTTTATCATCAAGTTGGTAAATCGGATTTTGAGTGGTCGCGGAAAGTGTTTGCGACCAAGCGAGCGGCGTCGCCAATAAGGCACCAGAGAGCGCCAAAGCCAAAGACATTTTCTTCATCATTATTTTCCGTATGAGCTAAGGTACAGGGTTAGTCGATAACCAAATGTATAAGTTCTCAATTTACTTACAGTTTTGACACAAATCTGACTGATGTCCACCAGCGCTCGGTAAATTTTCGCGTGACTAGTTTAAAACATTGCAAATTCCATGAATGACCCCAATGTTCTATACACAACCAATACCTAAACAGAATTAAAGAGAATACACGGATGAGCCAAGCTATCTGTCGCATGATTGCTCAAGAGCTGAATGTTCGCCCTGAGCAAGTCAACGCTGCTGTAACCCTTATCGATGACGGTAACACGGTCCCATTTATTGCACGTTACCGTAAAGAGGTAACAGGCGGACTTGATGATACCCAACTGCGTACTCTAGACAGCCGTCTGTCTTACCTTCGTGAGCTTGACGATCGTCGTCAAACCATCCTGAAGTCGATCCAAGAACAAGGCAAACTTACACCAGAGCTAGAACAAGAGATCACTCAGGCAGACAGCAAAACTCGTCTTGAAGACTTGTACTTACCTTACAAACCAAAGCGTCGCACCAAAGGTCAGATCGCGATTGAAGCGGGTCTTGAGCCACTTGCAGACCAGCTTTGGAATCATCCGCAAACTGAGCCAGAAAGCGAAGCAAGCAAATACCTTGATGCAGACAAAGGCGTGGCAGACACCAAAGCCGCACTGGATGGCGCTCGCGCAATCATCATGGAACGCATCGCGGAAGACGCAAACCTACTGGAGAAAATCCGTGGTCACCTAAACCGCAATGCGGAAATGGGTGCTCGCGTCGTTGAAGGCAAAGAGCAAGAAGGTGAGAAGTTTAAAGATTACTTCAACCACAACGAACCATTAAGCAAAGTACCATCGCACCGCGCACTGGCAATGCTACGTGGTCGTAACGAAGGCTTCCTGACATTGGCAATGAATGCCGATCCAGAACAGGAAGAAGGCGCGCGTCAGTCTTACTGCGAAACGATTATCGCTGACCACTACGGCGTGACACTTAGCAGCGCACCTGCGGATACGTGGCGTAAGCAAGTGATCAGCTGGGCATGGCGCATCAAAGTATCGATGCACATGGAAACCGAGCTAATGGGCGCAATGAAAGAGCGCGCAGAAATCGAAGCGATTGAAGTATTTGCCACTAACCTAAAAGACTTGTTGATGGCAGCACCGGCAGGTCCTCGCGCAACACTTGGTCTCGATCCGGGTCTGCGTACAGGCTCGAAGATCGCTATTGTCGATCCGACTGGTAAGGTGCTTGCAACCGAAACCATCTACCCTCACCCACCACAAAAGCAATACGACAAATCAGCACAAATCGTTGATCAGTTGGTACGCAAGTACAATGTGGATTTAATTGCGATCGGCAACGGCACGGCTTCACGTGAAACCGACAGCTTTGTCGCCGACGTCATCAAACGTGGCAACTTGAAAGTTCAGAAAATCATCGTGAGTGAAGCGGGAGCATCGGTTTACTCAGCGTCTGAGCTTGCAGCAAAAGAATTCCCAAATATGGACGTGTCTCTGCGTGGTGCGGTGTCGATTGCTCGTCGTCTACAAGACCCACTGGCTGAGCTAGTGAAAATCGATCCTAAATCAATTGGCGTGGGTCAGTACCAGCATGATGTTAGCCAATCAATGTTGGCAAAACGCCTAGATGCGATTGTGGAAGACTGTGTAAACGCGGTCGGCGTAGACGTGAATACCGCTTCTGCAGCGCTACTGACGCGCGTAGCGGGCTTGTCGAGCACCATCGCGCAGAACATTGTCGACTTCCGTGATGAAAACGGTCGTTTCGAAGCACGTACGACCTTGAAGAAAGTGCCTCGCTTGGGTCCTAAGGCGTTCGAGCAGTGTGCAGGTTTCCTACGTATTATGGATGGTAAGAACCCTCTTGATGCGTCTGCGGTTCACCCAGAAGCGTACCCAGTGGTAAAAGCGATTTCTGAGAAGAACAACAAAGACATTAAAGCACTGATTGGTGATTCAAGCTTCCTAAAAGGTCTGCATGCGGTCGATTACACCGACGATAACTTCGGTGTGCCAACCATTACAGACATCATCAAAGAGCTGGATAAACCAGGTCGTGACCCGCGTCCAGAATTCAAAACGGCGACGTTTGCAGAAGGCGTAAACTCGGTATCTGACTTGGAGCCAGGCATGATTCTAGAAGGCGTGGTGTCTAACGTAGCCAACTTTGGTGCTTTCGTTGATATCGGCGTTCACCAAGATGGTCTTGTGCATATTTCTTCACTGACAGATCGTTTTGTGTCTGATCCACGAGAAGTGGTGAAAGCAGGCGATATCGTAAAAGTCAAAGTGATGGAAGTGGACGTGCAGCGTAAGCGTATTGGTTTATCGATGCGTATGAACGACGAGCCGGGTCAAGACAACCGCAGCCAACGCTCATCAGCAGCACCGCGTCGTAATGACCAACCGCAACGTCGTCAGCCTCGCCGTGATGACTCGTCATCTAACAGCGCGATGGGCGGTGCTTTTGCAGCAGCGTTTGCTAAAGCGAAAAAGTAATCTCGCCTAGGCTTCACCGCTAGCTCGTTTTCATAGCTAAAAAGAAACGCTCCGGTCAGGTAATCTGCTCGGAGCGTTTTTATTTGAGTAGGATATTGAGTCGTCATAATACTGCTATCACTTCTGACGGTGTATGGGGCGCGACCGAGTGACCATAATGAAACTTAATCACCTTCCTGCGCTTTTCCATCAATCCCTCTTTGACCGCAGCATCCAAAATGCGCTTAGGTAATCGAAAGCGTATCGCGTAGCCCTTACCCTGATCTTCGCTGTAACTCTTGAGCGCTAGCAAACCGAAAAGACGTTCTAGCGTGTCTTTCGGTTCTTCGTGATAACGGGTATCCACCTCGGGTTCCACTTCGTAGTCAGGATGCTCCGATGGGTCCCACGAGGATTGGCGTCGCCGTTTCTCATCACTTTTTACTTTGCGCTCCGCATTGGTTTTCGCCAGTGCGACTGTTGGCGTCACAGGTTCTCGGACTTTATTGTCACGAGCAGCTTGTTCCGTCTGCACATTAACGGATGGGGCGATCAGTGGCACGCTAACGTTAGCCGGTGACACAATCATTGCGAACCCTCCTCAGAGTCGCCCAACTCGTCAATACAGCAAACTCCTCGCACAAGAAGAGTTCGCTAAAACTTATATCGACCAATTTTTAATCAGCTTTAGGAGTTTTATTCGTTTAGATGTGCAGGCCTAACCGTTAAGCGGCAAATTCTCTCACTTGGAGACAAAACGCTTCATGTTCGGTCATGAACGGCGCATGAGAGGATTGATTGAAAACAAACTGCTGAGTGCTTGGCAACTGCTCGCTTAAGTCACTTGCCACTTTGATTGGCACTAAGCCATCAAGTCGACCATAAAGGCGCAGCATCGGCATAGAAAGGGAAGTCAGCGCATCGCGCAGATCCACATCGGCAAGAATGTTCAAACCCACCAACAACGAATCAGGGTTCGGCTGCGGACGCGATAGCACCGCTTGTTTGAGTTGTTTAACGTCTTTGCGTGCTGACGGACTGCCCATCGCTTGCAGCGCCATAAAACGCTCAATAGTGACAGAGAAGTCTTCCAGCAATTGATCGGTGAATGCGGTTAACACGTTAGGTTGAATACCACGCCAAGGACGCTCAGCAGCAAATTTTGGTGAACTTGCTACCGTGATTAACTTGCTCACACGTTGCGGAGCATTAAGTGCAATGTGGGTTGCCACCAAGCCACCTAATGACCAGCCAAGCCAAACTGCTTTCTCTGGTGCGTCTTGCAAAACAAGGTCAGCGATTTTTGCTAAATCTTCAGCGTGAGATTCTGCGCTGTGTCCGTATCCCGGAAGATCGACCACATGCACTCGGAAATAAGGTTGAAGAGACTCGACGGTCTGCTGCCATACCGCACCATTCATACCCCAACCATGAAGCAACACCAAATCTGGTCCTTGACCAAATGACTGCCAGTGTAAATTCGTGCTCATGCTCTCGTTCTCTCCCACTTATCTTATTCCTTACAACGCAATCCAAGCTTTAGTCTGATGGCTCGCTCACCTTGGATGGATTGTATGTTATCTCATCAATGGCAAAACATCATGCATCGCGTACTCAGTAGCCAATGCGGATTATGCCGATTTCCCATACCTCACCGCCAAACGCCCAACCTAATGCGTTGGTGTGACAGCTGTTTTGACCACCTCACACCAATCAAACGCTGCTCACGTTGTGGTTTAAAAATGACAGAAGAGGAATCACAATCCTCCGCAGAGTGCGGAGAATGCCTGAAAGAGCCACCACCATGGCGGCGTTTGTATACCTTAGGTGACTATGACTTTCCGCTCTCTCAACAAGTACAGCGCTTTAAAGATCACGGCGAGGCATGGCAGGTGAGTGCGCTTACTCAACTATTAGCAGAACGAATTGAGCAGCCTGCACCCGTCATCACCAGCGTACCCATTCACTGGCAGCGCTACATAAAACGAGGCTTCAATCAGAGCCATATCTTAACCAAACACCTCGCCCGCCATTTAGATGTGCGATATGAAAGCAAGGTATTTAAACGTGTCAAAAGCGCTCAGTCGCAGCGAGGAAACAAAAAAGCCAGTCGCGAGCAAAATCTGCAAGGGGCATTTGCCCTACAAGGTGAGGTGGACTTTTCCCACATCGCGATTGTGGATGATGTGGTTACAACAGGTAGTACGGTCCGACAATTATGTCATTTACTACTTGAAGTTGGCGTAGAAAGCATCGATATTTACTGCATCTGCAGAACTCCTGCCCCCGGCTCAATCTAGATCGCTTCGCCATGTCTTAGCATCAAAAAGACTAGACCGAGGCGCCAACAGGAGTAGAATAGCAGCAATAGCCTACAAAATTACTCAGGTATTCGTCGTGTCAAATATTACTATTACAGAAACTGCGCAAACGCATTTCGCCAACCTTTTAGGTCAACAGCCTGAAGGCACAAACATTCGTATTTTCGTCGTGAACCCAGGAACACAAAACGCAGAGTGTGGCGTGTCTTACTGCCCACTAGAAGCCATTGAAGGAACTGACACTGAAATCCCTTACAGCGGTTTTTCAGCTTACGTTGACGAGCTAAGCCTACCGTTTCTAGAAGACGCTGAAATCGACTTTGTGACAGACAAAATGGGTTCTCAGCTAACACTAAAAGCGCCAAACGCAAAAATGCGTAAAGTGGCGGACGACGCTCCACTTGTAGAACGTGTTGAGTACGTAATCCAAACTCAAGTGAACCCACAACTTGCAGGTCACGGTGGTCACGTAAATCTAGTTGAAATCACAGACGATGGCATCGCAATCGTAGCATTCGGCGGCGGTTGTAACGGTTGTTCAATGGTCGATGTAACGCTAAAAGAAGGCATTGAAAAAGAACTTCTAAACCAATTCGTTGGTGAACTGACGGCAGTTCGCGATGCAACAGAGCACGATCGTGGTGATCACTCTTACTACTAAGTCGTTCATGGCTTGTTAGCGATGCATATCAACGAGAAATGGGAGGCGTTTGCCTCCCATTTTTGTTTTCAATTGAGTTAAGCTGAATCATCACGCTAGAAACTCGAGCTTTCTTCTCATATATTAAGAAATCTCATTTCTCTCGCTGAGTAAACGACACTAAGGAGCCAGCGCTATGTCGAAAAGGACCCCACCAGAGATACTCTCTTGTCAGACGGTCGCACAATCTAAGCTGTTTGCAGTGGAAGCCCTCGACCTTCGCTTCTCTAATGGTGAACTGCGTACTTACGAGCGCATGAAACCAAGTGGTCGCGATGCCGTGATGGTAGTGCCTATCACTGAGCAAGGTGACTTACTGCTAGTACGTGAATACGCGGCGGGCACAGAACGCTACGAACTCGGCTTTCCGAAAGGTCTTATCGACCCTGGAGAAACACCGATAGAAGCAGCAGATCGAGAGTTAAAAGAAGAAATTGGTTTTGGTTCTCATGAGCTAACCCCCTTAAAACAAGTGATCCTTGCGCCTTCTTACTTCTCGAGCAAAATGACGCTGTTCTTGGGACAAAACCTATACCCAGAGAAACAAGAAGGTGATGAGCCAGAACCATTAGAAATCGTTCGCTGGCCATTAGCGCAAGCGGAAGAACTATTAACGCACTTAGATTTTTGTGAAGCACGAAGCATCACAGCGTTGATGTTGGCACTGAAACACTTACAAAACACCACTCACAAACAAAATTAATCACAGCCGAAGAGCTGGACCATAATCGTGAGAAAGGACCATTACTTATGCCAATGACAAAAGATTTATCTCACCTGCTTCCGCAAGTCATCGAAATTGCTCGCAGCGCAGGACAATTGATTCTCGATATTTACGAGAAAAAGCAGTACGAAGCATACACTAAAAGTGACGAGACCCCAGTCACCAGCGCAGATATCGCGGCGCACAAGCTGATCACCGAGCGTTTAAGTGAGTTGACGCCAGATATCCCGGTGCTTTCTGAAGAAGCTGCAGATATCAGCTTAGAGCAGCGTGCACAATGGGAACGCTACTGGTTAGTCGACCCACTTGATGGCACACAAGAGTTCATCGCACGCAGCGGCGACTTTGCAACCATTATTGCGCTTATCGACAACAACAAACCCACCATGGGCGTAGTCTACGGTCCGGTTTCTGGTGTTACGTATTATGCATACAACGGTAAGGGCGCGTGGAAGATTCCAGACATGTCTGAAAGTGTAAAAATCCACACTCATAAACATGAGCAACCTGGACAAAACATTGCTATCGCGATCAGCCGTCGTCAAGACATTAACCGCATCACGAGCCGCATGAGTAGCGCTTGGAATTACGATTTGATTCCACTTGGCTCTGCCGCACTCAAAGCGTGCCTTGTTGCTGAAGGTGCAGTGGACTGTTATTTACGTCTAGGTCCAACTGGCGAGTGGGATACCGCTGCTACACAATGCATTGTAGAAGAAGCGGGCGGACGAATTCTCAGTACGCAACTTGAACCGCTATCTTACAATGAGCGCGAGACGTTGGAGAACCCAAACTTTATCGTACTTGGCGATGCTGATTTGCCTTGGAATGAGATTCTACAACACAAAGATTGATCGCCACTCAACCTGACTATATCAATGAGAAAGAAGGTCACGAATTCACTTCGTGGCCTTTCTTTTTGCCTTTTGTACAGCGTTAGGAGTATTTGGCCCACTATGATCCAAATGCTTACCAACCTGCACAAAGCCGCATTATTCACATAAAAATCATAAGGTTAAAGATCAAACTAATAACCAACTAAGTTTTCGTACAGCAAATAGAGGGTTTAGCCTACCATGATCCAAAAGCAAAAAGAGCTGCACACTGGCAGCTCTTTGATAATGTTCTGAATGACAGATTTGGCTAGAAACGCCCTTTGTAATCAAACTCGTATTGACCTTGCGAGTTAGGGTTACCCAGCCATTTTAGTTGGTCGCTCATACCCGATGGGAACTCCGCTCCTGGTTTAAACCAAGCTTTCGTTGAGTAACGCTGATTTGGCATGAGCTCAGCGGAAAACGCCGCTGATACTTGTTGACTCTTCTGTTCGCCAGACGCTGATAATACGCTGTCTTTACAGTTTAAATCGGCAATGACAGGTCCAAGTTCAAGGCTACCTAGCGGGCTTTGAATACCACTCGCACTCCAAACTAACGTGCCTTCCGCAGTCTTACACCAAGGTGCTGCGTATGTCGCATGGCGGATGTTCAGTTCAAGTTGCCCTTCCACCCCAACAGGAACTGGAAGGCGTGCCTGCTCAACCACTTTTGCCGCAGGAATAGATGCGACTAAGTTTTCAGCATACGGACCACTGGTAAGGCTGTAGCCAACCAAACCTCGTCCACGAACGTCCATATCGCTACCGCGACCAAAACGTACCGCAAACTCGGCTTTACCGGTAAATAACCCCGACAGTTGGAAGTCCCAGTTCAATTCTCCCAGGTTTTGACGCTGCCAACGCACATTGGATGCGCTACCTTGCCAAACCGTGCCTTGCGCACCTTGAATATCTAAACCTCGCACCATAGGCACTTGTTGTAGTAGCCAAGAGATTGGCAAACCAGCAATTAAACTAGTCGAGAAAAAGGCAATAAAAATAACAACGTAAAGAAAAGCTTTTTTCACCTTAACCTCGCTTAAATTGCAGGCGGTTTACGTCGATCATACCTGCTTGCTCAGTACGGTCGATGTCTAGGAATTCCACCTCAATCCCTTGTTGTTCTTTTAGATAACGCAACCAATCCACCATCTGATTGAATGCCAGAGGCTTAATCCACACCTGAACGCTATCATTACGCGGTTGTACACGGATCAGTTCAACTTTGTAGCGGCGCGCAGATGAAGACACCACTTGGTTCAATGGTTGATTGGAAAAGCTAACACCGCCACTTTTACGTAGTGCGGTAATATCATCGGCTTTATCTTGTACCCAAGTTAGCAGTTGTTTCTCACTTTGAATTCGAGACTGAGCTAATTCAGCTCGTTGATTCATTGGCTGTAAAAGGCCCCAGTAAATGATGCCAAGGACAGCAATAATGCTACCGCCCATCACCAGACGTTGCTCACGTTGCGAGATGCTGCTCCACCAAGCTTGAGCTTGTGCGATTAAATTCTTCATCATCACCTCACTGACGCTTCAACACAAAACTGCCCATCACAACGTTGCCGTTGCGGTTCAGTTGACCTTGTTCGACGTTAAACTTCTCCGCCAGTTTCACACGTGCTTGTTCAAATGGCTGGAAGTCAGAGCTGCTCGCTTGAATACGAACTTCGCCACGTTGACCGTCATATTTAAAACTGGTGATTTGCAGATCATTCACCTGTCCCAGAGTCGTTGGCAGTGCCGCGATCCAAGACAGCATCGCCACATCACTCGAACCACCAGATAAACGGCGTTCTTCATCGGTCATTTGACGCTTCAAGTAGCTGACCGTCGGGATACGACGCTTATTCGGGAATATTTGACGGAAAATACGTTCACTTTCTTCGCGATACGCTTGTGCTTGCGCTTCGTATTTATGAACCATCAACAATTGTTGACCAACAAGTACTACCAACAACACACCAGCGGCAATCGCCGTTTTCTGCCACACCTTAACGTACTTGCCCCACGAGGATTTCGGTTTAAAAGCGCCAGTAAGGAGATTGATTTTGCTCTCTGCAACCCCTTTAGCCAGCAGTGCCATGGTCATTTCTTCTGGTTTTGCTACCCAGATATCTGGCACCGTTGATTCTGGTACAGAGCTGTAGCAATCAAGCTCCCAACCTTCATGACTTTGAAGGTAAGCGGATAAATACAGATCAAGCCAGGATGCATCCACCACAGCACCTTGAGTGTCAGAATGACGAATTAACCATTGCTCGCCTAGCATTGCAGCCGAACTGTTTTCATCATTCGCAGGCATTGCCAAAACATCAGGCAACATACGCTTGATCACAAGACCTTGGCTGGAGAAACGCTGCAAAATGGTCTGAATCCAAGCTCGCTCCACTGCACACACTTGTGCTGTTTCTGCTTGCTTGTTTAATACTGTGAAATGCAGGTTGTCCACGTCTTGCGCGACTTCGTCTTCCACCAGATATGGCAGCATGCTGTCAAACTGACGCGATGCGCCTGGTGGGATATCTACTTCTGTTAACACAACATCATTACTGGCTAATAGCGCAACAATTTGGCGCTGATCAGCGTAGGCTACCAGTTCGTCCAGATGCTCCCATCCGGCAATTTCACCACTGGCAATCACTTCTTGCTGTTGTGTCGACCACACCAACCATGGAATGGTACTTTGTTGTTCGCTACTCAGCCGAACGGTCAGAAACTCGCTCACTGATTCCTCCAAAACGACGGCGAACGACAGTCACCGTTTCTCTATTTGTACTTTGCAAAAGGCTTCGAATACGCACTCGGGATTCATCCACCAACACCTGTGCATCCAGTTCAAAGAAGGAACTGTCTACTCCCAAATAACCTTTGGCATTTTTCTTTACATCACCACTTAAGCCAGCTAATTCCGACTCAGCTAAAAATTCATCAACGCTATCCCAACCATCAAAAGGACGCTTTTCTATCAGTTGCACCGCATCGCTGCTACTCAAGCCGGGCGTAAACATCGCAACTAAGATCGGTGCTTGTTCAACGTCAATTGTGTTTACGTTCAAACGCCAATCATCGCTTGGGAGCGCACAAACCATTGGGGCTATCTTCTGATAGATATCGCCACTCACTTGGTAAACCGCGCGTAACTCACTCGCATCCGCCATCCAACCATTTGGTGGCAAGTATTGGGGTTTCATCGCTTCATAGGTGCTGTCTTCCACACCTGTCGTAGAACGCACTGTGCTATCACTATCAACATATTCCCATGTTGAATCGGCAATCACTTCAGCTTGGTAAGGTTCAACGTCCATTTCTTCCATCAAGCGTTGAAAAACTTGCACTAAGTATGGACGAGTTGCTTGCGCGCCGTTAGGTTGGACACTTGCCAATACGTTCAAGTTAAAGCACGCCTGTTTATCGATAATACGACCAGCGGCTTGACCATAGTCGAGCGGATAAACCTGCTCTTTGATCGCCCACGGCTGACTTAAATTAATGGTATCGCTGTCTTTGTAACTTTGCTCAATACCAATTTCGGCTAGAGCCTCTACCCCTAAGCTGTACCAATACGCCTGCTGATAATTAATCTGGTTTGAAGCGCGTTGAAACTGCAAAAACAGTCGCTCTGACATACTTGCGGCAACTGTCGTCATGATGGCAAGTAGCATCAAAACGATAAGGAGCGCGACCCCACGTTGACGACTAGCCATTATTACCTCCAGAGGAGTTGTTACCCCCAGACGAGTTGCTACCGCCAGAGTTATCTTGGCTACTTGACGCAAGTTTTCCATCCGGCGTCAGATAGGTGCGAGTGATCTCACCATAGTCTTTTAGCTTCAAAATAACCGATACCGCTTTAGGTAACTCACTGCTACTTGCCCATTCTTTCTTCCATGACTTTCCATCATAAAAGCGCATATCGAATTCTTCGACCTGAGTGAGTAAAGGCGTCACGATCCCTTCTTGCCCTGTTGGCGTATCTGGGTATCGCCACCACACACGTTGCAGCACTTCATCTTTAATGCGATAGCCCACTTTCGTGACTTCACCACGTGGAAATTGCTGTTGTGGGTTGTGCCAACCTAGACGAGCAAACATCACGCCTTTTGCATCTGAATCAAGCAGATAATCTGACCAAAACAGTAGTTGCTTTGATGGTTCTTCGCCATTGGTACGCATCTGACGCATTGCCATTTGGCGAAAATCGTTATCCATCATCACCATCGCACGTTGCAGCTCATTAAGGCGCTGAGTACGCTCTTGGGACAACACATTGCTGCGCTGCACTTGTGACACGACTTGGTAAGCAGCAACACTCATGCTGGCAAAAATGGCAATCGACACCAGTACTTCAATCAAAGTAAAACCACGTTGATTGCGTTTGCGGTGTTTGTTGATACGTTGAATCTTACTGCGCAACATAACTTCTCACCGTAACCACTGGGCTCGCGTTTTTCTCAGTCGCGACACTGACATCAAATGCTTTCAGCAATGGCTGCGTGGTGGCAACGGGTGTGATTTTCCAATACCAAGTGCGCCCTGCTAGCTCTTCAGTACCGTTCTTTGCTTTAAGCTTTTCCGTTGAGAGCATCACATTCGCCATTTGGTTATCCACAACCATAGCTGCAAACATTTTTTCTTCTAAATAACTGACCGTATTGATGTGTTGGCTCACAGAGCGGATCACACTGATCGCGGCTGTGGCAAAAATCGCAAGTGCGACTAACACCTCAAGTAATGTCATACCTCGAGTATTGCAGTGCGATGTGCCAATACGATTTGGCTTAGAATGTCGTATTGTCATCGTCTTCTGCTTCTTCTCCTGGCGCTAATAACTCTATCTCGCCAGTCTCTTTACCAATGATCCGCCAGCCATCGTTAAATGCATCTCCCTCTTCAGGGAAGAATGACAGGGTGAAAGGCGTAATCTCTGCACTAGAGAAAATGAACACTTGAGGTGGCTTCACTTTCTTTTTCTTTTTGTCCTCTTCCTCGGCAAACATGTCTTCATCAAACAAGGAGCCAGGTTCGAACAGTCGATCGTCTTTATCCCACGCACCACCACCTAAATCCAACTGCAGAGAAATATCCCCCTCAAGCTTGGTTTCACTTGGGATCTGCTTTAATTCCAGTGGTTGCCAGCCATCTTGGGTCAAGCTCAACAAAGTGTAGGTAGATTTAACGTCATCAACACGCAAACCAAAATCTTTGCCACTTAGTACTGCTTCTTCATTAAGCAGTTGTAAGCGCTGAAAAAAACTGTGCGCGTATTGTTTGGAAAGGTCTTTTTGACTGGTAGGCAAAGTTGCGATCACCGCGACAGCGGTAAGGGATAACAAAACCAGCACCAATAGAATTTCTATCAATGTAAAACCGAGGTGTTTTTGCATTTTTTTCATTAGTGCTGGTTTAAGCGAGGGCTTATTGGAAATCTTGCATGTTCCAGTTGCCGATATCTGCAGCCGGACCTTCGCCACCTTCTTGACCATCAGCGCCTAGAGTAAAGATATCAATCGTGCCATTGTCACCAGGGCTTAGGTACTGGTACTCGTTGCCCCATGGGTCAGATGGTAGACGCTTGATGTAACCACCGTCACGGTAGTTACGTGGCTCTGGGTTAGAAGGCTTATTCACCAATGCATCTAGACCTTGGTCTGTCGTTGGGTAAACGCTGTTATCCAGCTTGTACATGTCCAACGCGTTTTCCAATGCCACGATGTCTGTGATCGCCTTTTGTTGGTCTGCTTTTTCTTTGTTACCTAGTAGGTTAGGAACAACAACACTCGCCAAAATACCTAGAATAACAACAACAACCATTACTTCTAATAGAGTGAAGCCTTGTTGCTTACTGCGCTTAAATTTCATTATTTTCTCCGAAAGTTAGATTCAAGCCGTGCCATCAATAGACACGACTTAACTCGAATTTTATCCGCTCATCAAGTTATTCATTTCCAACATTGGCATCAATGTCGCCATTACGATGAAAAGAACGAGACCAGCCATCAGTGCAATTAACACTGGAGTGAAAATCCCCAAAGCGATATTCACTGTAGATTCAAAGTTTTGGTCTTGGTTGTCAGCCGCGCGGGTTAGCATGCTCTCTAGTTCACCACTCTGCTCACCACTAGAAATCATGTGCAACATCATTGGTGGAAACAAGCGAGTTTGATCCAACGCTTTGCGCAGACTTGCACCTTCACGTACGTTGTCAGCCGCCACTAAGACCTGTTGTTTCACGTATCGGTTTGACATAACGTCCACCGCGACGCGCATACCTTCAAGAATAGGAATCGCACTTGAAGTACAAATCGATAACGTGCGTGCAAATCGAGACGTATTAAGACCTCGAGAGATTTTGCCTAGCAAAGGCAGACTGAGGATTTTTCTGTCCCATGCTAAACGGAAGTTGGGTCTTTGCAGTGCGAGCTTCAAGCCATAGAAAAACACCACCAACACAACAAAGATGATTAAACCCCATTCTTGGACAAATTCACTGGCTGACAACAATACTTGCGTCGACTGTGGTAGCTCTTGCCCCATTTGAATGATTGGTTCGATGATTTTCGGCACCACTGAAGAAAGCAGTAACGACACGATACCCACCGCAAACACCACAAGTACCACAGGGTAAATCATGGCTTGAAGCAGTTTATTACGCATCTTCTGGCGGTTTTCTACGTATTCCGCTAATCGCTCCAATACCGCATCTAAGTGACCGGATTTTTCACCAGCAGCCACCATAGAACGAAATAGCTCATCAAACACATGTGGGTAATCACCCAAACTGTCTGCCAGCGGATAACCCTCAGTCACTTTTGAGCGCACTGCTGCGATCATCGAACGAATACGCGGCTTTTCAGCTTGCTCAGAAACAGCTTTTAAACACTCTTCCAAGGGCATACCAGATTGTACAAGCGTTGATAGCTGACGCGTAATCAAGGCAAGTTCTGCGGTTTTGATACCACGTTTGAAGCCAACCGAACCACCTGAAGACTTAGCGGCTTTCGCTTTGGCTTCCATCACCTCAACAGGGATCATGCCCTGCTCTTTTAGGCGTTGGCGCACCTGACGGGCGTTATCCCCTTCAATAGTGCCTTTCTTTTGTTTGCCTCTCGCATCCAGCGCTTTGTATTCAAATGCTGCCATTACGCTTCCTTGGTCACTCGCATGACTTCTTCAAGAGAAGTGATACCACGGTGAACCTTACTTAAACCATCACTACGAATACTTGGTGTGTGTGCACGTACGGCTTTCTCAATTTCTTGCTCACCCGCTTCACTGTGGATCAGCTCTTGAACCTTCTCATCCACCATCAGCAGTTCATGAATACCAGTACGTCCACGGTAACCTTTCTGGTTACACACTTCACAACCTTTAGCACGATGCAAAGTCAATGATTCGTGTTCTTCTAAACCAAACAGCTTCTTCTGTTCTTTATCCGCTTCGTATGGTTCTTTACAGTCAGAACAAAGTGTACGAACTAGGCGCTGAGCTAGCACGCCCAATAGCGAAGAAGAAATCAGGAATGGTTCGATACCCATATCGCGCAGACGCGTGATTGCGCCAACTGCGGTATTGGTGTGTAGCGTTGACATTACTAAGTGACCAGTCAAAGACGCTTGTACGGCAATCTGTGCGGTTTCTAAGTCACGGATCTCACCGACCATCACGACGTCTGGGTCTTGACGAAGAATCGCACGCAAACCACGCGCAAAAGTCATGTCGACCTTCGGGTTCACTTGCGTTTGACCGATGCCATCGATATCAAATTCAATCGGGTCTTCAACGGTAAGAATGTTGCGCTCGTTGCTGTTGATCTCTTGTAAGCCAGCATACAAGGTGGTCGACTTACCCGAGCCTGTCGGACCGGTCACCAATATGATGCCATGAGGACGACCAATCAAATGACGGAAGTTATCATGCACAGACGGCGTCATACCTAAGCTGTGTAGATCAAGACGAGTCGCGTTCTTATCCAACAGACGCATTACGACACGTTCACCATGTGATGAAGGCATGGTCGATACACGCACGTCTACTGCACGACCACCAATACGCAGCGAAATACGACCATCTTGAGGTACGCGTTTTTCTGCAATATCAAGCTTCGCCATTACCTTCACACGAGAAACCAGCAAAGGAGCGAGCTTACGGCTTGGGGTTAAGACTTCACGCAATACACCATCAACACGGAAACGAATCGAAAGGGTTTTCTCAAACGTCTCGATATGGATATCCGACGCCCCTTCTTTGATCGCTTCACCAAGCATGGCGTTAATCAATTTGATGATTGGTGCATCATCTTCAGACTCCAACAAGTCTTCATCGTGCGGCAATTCTTCCGCTAAAGAGAAGAAGTCATCACTGTCTGCACCAATGTCTTCCATCAACTGACGAGCTTCCGAAGAGTCTCGCTGATAAGCTTCAGTGAGCTTTTTGTCGAACGCTTCTTTATCCATCGCTTGAGGGATAAAGTTTTGTTTTAGAACTCGGCGTACTTCAACGAGAGCCGCAGGATTGAGCGGCTCTACGTAATACAGAATTGGAGGGCGCTCAGGGTGCTCCGTCTCCAATACCAGTTTAAAGCGGTTGGCAAAACTGAATGGCAGACGGCGCATACTTGGCGCAGTGTCTAACATATCAACCATTATTCTTTACCATCTGATCGATGAAGGCTTGGATTTCAGCAGGGTGCTTACGTTCTTGACCAAATTCAGGCATCACTGGAACTTTTGAGTCATCCATCAGTTTCAAACCTTCTTGCGCTTTGTATAGCTGCTCAGCACGGATGAAGTTGTACTTACGCTGCGTAATGCCATCGGCCGTCATACCATCACGGATAATGGTCGGCTTGATGAACACCATCAAGTTACGCTTTACTGTTTGTGTGCTGGTTGATTTAAACAGATGACCAAGTACTGGGATATCACCCAGCAGTGGCACTTTAGACTCGCTTTCTTGTGCCTGCTCATCAACTAGACCACCAAGAACCAGCATTTGACCGTCTTGAATGATTACTGAGGTGTTTAGTTGGCGCTTACCAAAACGTACGTCAATTGCACCATTTGGGCTCAATACGTTAGAAACTTCTTGTTCAATGTTCAGTTGAACAGAGTCACCTTCGTTGATCTGAGGAACCACTTTCAGTTTGATACCCACTTCCTTACGCTCCACTGTTTGGAATGGGTTGTCATTATTTGAGCCTGCAGTAGAACCAGTAATTACTGGCACTTCCTCACCAACAATGAATGACGCTTCACCGTTATCCATTACAGTAATGCTTGGAGAGGATAGAATGTTTGAGTTTGAGTCCGATGACACTGCCGTAATCAGTGCTGTCCAGTCACCCATCATGATGCTCATTGCAGCACCGTTAACACCACCAAGAGCGGATGCTAGGGTCGAATAGTCACCTTCTTCGGTGTACTCCCGAGTTTCAAACTTATTGCTGTCACTGTTCCAGTAACTTTCTGTTTTAGTGACGTCTTTCGCTTCTTCCAGACCAACCATCACCTGACCAATCGGTGCACCAGTGTTGCCGTATTGGATAACCGCACCCGTTTCCAACGAGCCCCATTGAACGCCAAGGTTAATACCGTCCCCCTCAGACATATCGACAATCAGCGCTTCAATCAATACTTGCGCACGACGGATATCCAACTGAGAAATCACGTCCTGCAGTGCCATCATGATATCTGGCGGAGCCGTCAGTACGAGCGAGTTAGTTGCCTCATGAGCTGCAATCACCACTTCACCACGTTTTGCAGAAGATGAACCACCTTTTTGACCTGCTTGCTTCTCAGCCTGTAGGTTGTCAGAGACACCTTTTAGTACATCAACTAGGTCTTCTGCTTTAGCGTACTTGAGGTACACCACGCGGTTGTTACCTTTAGTCGCCATTTCGACATCAAGTTGACGAATCAAACGCTTCAGACGAGCACGTACTTTTGGGTCACCAGAAATCAGGATTGAGTTGGTACGCTCATCCGCTACGATTTTTGGTTCTAGGAATTCAGGTGTGCTTTTTTGGTTCGTCGTTTTGTTCAGGGCATCAACGATACGAACCATTTCAGAAGCAGATGCATTACGCAGCTCAACCACTTCGATCTCTTTGTCACCCGCTTGGTCAACACGCTTGATGATTTCAGCAAGGCGGTTAACTACCGCAGCACGACCTGTGATCAAAATGATGTTAGCAGGGTCATAGTGCACGACGTTACCCGCGCCCGCATTATCGATAAGTTGACGCAGTAGCGGCGATAACTCACGAACCGATACGTTACGCACCGCTACCACACGTGTAATCACGCTGTCGCCTTGCGCACTGTCATCGCCCAAAACTGGAATCGCAGAGGTTTTTGAATCTTTCGCCTTGATGACTTTCAGTACGCCGTTGTCCATTTCCACAACAGCATAGCCATACACCTCAAGAACGTTGAGGAAGAAGCTATAGTATTGCTTTTCGTTAAGAACGTCGTAGCTGCGTACGTCGATTTTGCCGCGTACCGATGGGTCAACGATGATGGTCTTCTCTAGGTTACGACCAACAATGTTGATGAATTCTTGAATGTCTGTGCCTTTGAAGCTAGCACTAAACTCGTTCGCCATCGCACCCGGTGCGCAGAGTAGTGTACCTGCTAGTAACCAAGCACTTTTGCTAAACCAATGTTTCACGTATGTCTCCCTGAACTTACGCTGGTTGCCTAAGTATTACAATTGGATATAGATGTCGTACTGTTGGCCATCACGCTCAACAGTCAAATTCAATTCTTGCGGATCGTTCATCACTTGCATCAGTTCTACTGAAGATGATGGATCACTTAAATCGATCCCGTTTAATTGCACCGCAATATCACCAGCTTTTAGACCGACATCATTAAACAGTGCCGCATCACGTCCTGGTGAAACGCGATAGCCGACAATCCCTCCGTCTTTCTTAACCGGAGAAATGTTGATGTACTTGAATACGCTTTGCGGATCTTTAGCAATTTCCGCGCGGATTTGATCAACCTTTTCACTCACTGCGGATGAGTTATTTGCTTTTTGAGCTTTGGGTTGATTAACCGGTCGACTTTCAGACAGTTTGCTGTACTCAATGCCTTGTAGCATCAAGGTTTCGTCTCGACCTTGGTTGTCAATGATCACGCGATCGACCAATACCGCTTTTAATTCTGCTCGTGTGCCGTCAATTTCTTCGCCAATACCATATGTCGCTTGCTTACCTCGATTGGCAATAACCGCCAAACTCGTTTTTGCGTTGCTGCTCGCAACTGCACCAACAAGTGTTAGGTTTAAGCGGGTTTTAGGCGCATCTTGCACGACAGGTTGTTCTATTACGACCGGCTTTTGCTCAGTGTACTTCCCGAACAAATTGGCATTTTGGAGGGCGCTAAAATCAATCGCGTCTTTTTTACTCGTTGACGCAACAGCACTTGCTGACGGCTTCCATTGAGCCACATCAGAAGTTTGAGGCATTGCTAGCCACACCACTTTGCCAAGTATCCAACCCGTCATTGCTATAAATAGACAAGTAAGAAGCACACTAAGTTTCGCTTGAATGGTGTGATTGTTGGACTTAATCTGAGCCAGTAGCGGGCTGCTTGCTAATCCTGCACTTAGCTCTAAACGCTTCACTGAATTGATTCCTTTATTCTTACGTCCGTCGACCTTAAGTATAAGTCAAAGAATGTCGACCCTATCTTGCTAAAATTGCAATAAAATTACTACTCAACAAAGAGCAGTGAACTATATCACAAGTTCCTTTTCATACCTTTTTCTTATGCCGTTTTTGCCAACTCCCTTGAAAAAAAACAGCCTTGGCACCATCTGTAGGTGAATAATCCACCAGTCACTGCGCCATTAATGCAGTGATTAGATTGCACAGAGTTCTATGAGTTCCGTAAATGAAGCCGTAAGGCTAGATAAATGGCTGTGGGCTGCCAGATTCTATAAAACCCGCTCTATCGCTCGTAATATGGTCGATGGCGGTAAAGTCCACTATAATGGGCAACGAAGCAAACCAAGTAAAATCGTTGAATTGGGTGCTGAGATTCGCCTTCGTCAAGGTAACGAAGAGAAGACGGTGATCATCGAGAAAATCTCTGATCAACGCCGAGGCGCACCTATCGCTCAAACGCTATATCGCGAGACTGAATCAAGCATCAGCCAACGTGAAGAGCATGCGATGCAGCGCAAACTCAACGCCCACAACCCAAGTCCGGAACGCCGCCCAGATAAGAAGCAGCGCCGCGACATCATCAAGTTCAAACACCAATAAAAGCCGGAATTACCGACGAGGAAAGCACTCCATGGCAAATAATGTTTTAAACCGCTACCTATTCGAAGATCTTTCAGTACGTGGCGAGTTGGTTCAATTGGATGAAGCATACCAACGTATTATCTCCAGCAAGGAATATCCGGCAGCACTGCAAAAACTGTTGGGTGAGCTACTCGTTTCAACCACTCTTTTAACTGCAACTTTGAAGTTCGAAGGCTCAATCACTATCCAACTACAAGGTGATGGTCCTGTATCACTAGCTGTCATTAACGGCGACCACGATCAGAAGATCCGCGGCGTTGCACGTTGGGAAGGCGACATTGCTGAAGACGCAAGCCTGCACGACATGATGGGTAAAGGCTACCTGGTGATCACCATCGAACCTAAAAAAGGCGAACGCTACCAAGGCGTGGTTGGTCTAGAAGGTGAAACGCTAGCTGACGTTATCGAAGGTTACTTCGCAAACTCAGAACAGCTAAAAACACGTCTTTGGATCCGCACTGGTGAACATGAGGGCAAAAAGCACGCAGCAGGTATGATGATTCAGGTAATGCCAGATGGTACGGGTACACCTGAAGACTTTGAGCACCTAGAGCAACTGACTGCGACAGTGAAAAACGAAGAGCTGTTCACACTACCTGCAAATGAACTGCTTTACCGTCTATACAACCAAGATTCTGTTCGCCTATACGAACCGCAACCGGTGGAATTCCACTGTGGTTGTTCTCGTGAGCGTAGCGGTGCAGCGATCATTACTGTTGATAAAACTGAAATTTATGACATTTTAGCCGAAGAAGGATCAATTTCTTTACATTGTGATTACTGCGGCACGTCATACACGTTCGACGAACCTGAAATTACCGAACTGTATACGCAGGCAACTTCAGACAATAAAACCGTGCATTAATTTTCATAGCTTAACAAGCATGTAATTTACCCTTCAAAAGGCCAGCGCAACGCTGGCCTTTTTGTGATCAAACCCTCGTATAACTTGGCTTTCCACGTAATAAAGCAACCGCTTAATTTTAAATAATTAATAATTCTTTTGCCCTAGCGCAAAGGTTTGCGCCCACGATAAACTATTCGCACCAATATGTGACGGGTTACCTAAAACCACATTGAAATCATGGATAATTTTTGAACTATATCCCTGTTTTCTCCCCGCCCCGTTGCTAGCATGGTGAGCAGATAAAAATTAAAACATTCTTACAAAATCCCTACAAAAATCCTTATAAGGAGCACCTATGACCGTTATGGAACATACAAAGGCTGCAACACTTGATCTAACCAAACACGGACTGCATAACGTTAAAGAGGTTGTTCGCAACCCAAGCTACGAAATGCTGTTTGAGGAAGAGACCCGTGCTGACCTAACAGGTTATGAACGTGGTGTGGTTACAGAACTCGGCGCGGTTGCCGTAGACACTGGTATCTTTACTGGTCGCTCACCAAAAGATAAGTACATTGTTAAAGATGCAACGACAGAAGAGCACATGTGGTGGACTTCTGACGCAGTGAAAAACGACAACAAACCAATCAACAAAGAAGTATGGGACGACCTAAAAGAGCTAGTGACCAACCAGCTTTCAGGTAAGCGTCTATTTGTGATTGACGGTTATTGTGGTGCAAACCCAGACACTCGTTTGAGCATTCGAGTGATCACAGAAGTTGCATGGCAAGCACACTTCGTGAAAAACATGTTCATCCGTCCAACAGAAGAAGAGTTGGCAACGTTTGAACCTGATTTCGTCGTAATGAACGGCGCGAAATGCACGAACGAGAAGTGGGAAGAGCACGGTTTGAACTCTGAAAACTTCACCGTATTCAACCTAACAGAGCGCACTCAGTTGATCGGCGGTACTTGGTACGGCGGCGAAATGAAGAAAGGTATGTTCGCCATGATGAACTACTTCCTTCCGCTGAAAGACATCGCATCAATGCACTGTAGTGCAAATATGGGTGAAGAAGGCGATGTAGCAATCTTCTTCGGTCTGTCTGGCACAGGTAAAACTACCCTATCTACTGATCCTAAACGTGCACTAATTGGTGATGACGAGCATGGTTGGGATGACGACGGCGTATTCAACTTCGAAGGCGGCTGTTACGCGAAGACCATCAAGCTATCTAAAGAAGCTGAGCCTGATATCTACAATGCTATCCGCCGTGATGCGCTATTAGAGAACGTAACGGTTCGTAGCGATGGTTCTATCGACTTTGATGATGGTTCTAAGACTGAAAACACTCGTGTGTCTTACCCACTGCATCACATCGACAATATCGTTAAACCAGTATCGAAAGGCGGTCACGCAAACAAAGTGATCTTCCTATCGGCTGATGCGTTCGGCGTACTTCCTCCGGTTTCTAAACTGACACCTGAGCAAACGAAGTACCACTTCCTATCTGGCTTCACCGCTAAGCTGGCTGGTACTGAGCGTGGCATCACGGAGCCGACGCCAACGTTCTCAGCATGTTTTGGTGCAGCATTCCTAACTCTACACCCAACTAAGTACGCAGAAGTGCTAGTGAAACGCATGGAAGCAGCAGGTGCAGAAGCTTACCTAGTGAACACAGGCTGGAACGGCAGCGGCAAGCGTATCTCTATCCAAGATACACGCGGCATCATCGATGCAATCCTTGATGGCTCAATTGAAGATGCGAAGACTAAGCATATTCCTATCTTCAACCTAGAAGTGCCTACTTCACTTCCTGGCGTGGACCCAAGCATCCTTGACCCACGTGATACCTACGTTGACCCACTACAATGGGAAAGCAAAGCAAAAGACTTGGCAGAGCGCTTCATCAACAACTTTGATAAGTACACTGACAACGCAGAAGGTAAATCACTAGTGGCTGCAGGTCCTCAACTCGACTAGACCACTCGCTAACTCTTCGTGACTTAGCTACAAAAATAATCGTCAAGCCCCTCTTTTGAGGGGCTTTTTATTGAATCTGCCTCAAGATTGATACAAGCTTAAACCTATCTTAGTAAGTCGAGACTCTTACACTTACTTCATATTACTTACAGGTTTTGGCAGGGATGAAAACAGCAGTTCGAATTCTACTTCTTATACTCATAGTGACGATTGCAATTCCGGTTGTCTTTGTGGGGATGCTGACCACCTCTTATTCTCGCCAAACATGGAATCTATTTTCTGATCTAGTCGACCTACCGCTGCATGCAGATAACGTGCAATACGAATTTCCTTATCACCTCACCCTCAATGGAGTGGCGACAAAACAAAAAAACTTGCCGTTCATTGAGCAAGTCGATCTATGGCTGAACCCCGATGTTCGTCGTGACGGAAATTGGATTGTCGACAGTCTGTTGATTGATGGTCTGAACCTGCAACACGGCACACCAACATTGCCGACGCTCAACAATGTTTATTTCCATCAAATCGCGTTAAAGAACATCGATTACGCAGATGATGCATTCAGCATTAATGGCTTGAATGTACAGATCCAAAACCCAATTTGGTCGAGCGATGCTCAGCAAATACCTTATGGTGAGGTTCAACTTTCGGCTGATCAATTGTATTGGAATGGCGAAGCTTTCGATAAGTTGCTTATAGACTTGGATTACAAAGCCCAAGACAGCACGCTTTACGGCGCTTCATTTAACTGGCGTGGCAGTGAAGTCTCAGGACAAGGCGAACAGTACCCACAAGGCTGGTCACTGGTGAATGTGACCCTTGATAAGCTGAAAATCGATAACCTACAGTTGCAATCTTTACTCGCTAAACCATGGCAAGCGTTGCCAATTAATATCAACCATATCAACAGCCTCGATCTCCTGAATGCAGATATTGAGTACGGAGATTGGCATTGGCACAACCTTGAGTTATCAGTAGAAAACGCCTCTCTGCCACTGTCATTTTGGAAAACAACAGCACAGGTTTCTTTGCAAGCTGACAGCGCCAGTTTCCAAGACCAAACCGCAGTTGAGCCTCGTTTGAACGCCCAACTCAAGCCAGAGTCAATCCAACTACAAGAGCTAAGCTTTGATTGGCAGCAAGGTAGTGTGCAGGTATCTGGTGAGTTCGAGCCACAGCATTGGAAAATCAACAGCGCAACCATCAATGGATTGAAATGGGCTATCCAACCTGACGATAAGACCGACTGGTGGCAAATCGCCACAGAAAGGCTCCAGCAAGTCGATGTGAAGCAGTTAGAGATTGAACGCACCCAAGTTATCCAGTTATCTAAACAACCTTACTGGCAGCTTTCTGGTTTGAATTTGGAAGGTGACCAGCTCGAAGTAAAACACCGCAATGGTCACTGGGGAATTTGGAACGGTAAGCTTGATGCTAGCGTGGTAAACGCAAGTTACGATCAAGTAATCACATCACACGCAGCCATTTCTACACAGAGTGACAATGGCTTGTGGCAACTGACACGTTTGTTTGCACCGTTAGAGCAAGGCTATATCGAAGGCTTAGGACAAATCGATCTCAGCACCACCAGTCAACCTTGGGCGTTGAGCCTCAACGCCGATGGGATTCCCTTGCAATTGCTTCACCCCTATTTGCCAACGGTGCTCGCGGTCAATGGCTTCTCAGATCTAAGTCTCGACTTAAAAGGCTTAGCCGGCGATCAAAACATGCTTGCTTACAGCTTATCGGGCGAAGTGGAAGCCAACTTACGTGATACCACCTTAAAGTCACAAGCGGATGATTCACTCACAGCGATCACTTTGAGCCCTTTGCGTTTGGCAGCTCAACGTGGTGCTGTTGAGCTTCAACCGGTGACCATTTCAGGCGAAGCCATCTCGGGCAATCTGTCTGGTGAGTTTGATATGGCGAACAACCCGTTAAGTGGCGTGATTTACCAACTCCAAGAAGCATGTGGTTCGATCCAAGGTGATGTGCTAAGTGGCGAAGTCAGAACAAATGAATGCACAAATACATCAAAACAGACTGAATCAGTAAAACCAGCAGAATCAGAACAGAGCTCGTCAAAAACAACAAGCCGCACCAGTATTGATCCCATCAACTTAGAACAATATGAGGAAGAGTTAAGTGAGGTTGTAGAGGAAGAACAAGAATCAGCCGTAGCGCCGCATTCAGAAGAGCAACTTATCTCAGAACAAAAAGACGTAACTAAAAATTCAAGCCTTGAAGCGCAGACCTCAGAAGAAAAGGTCTCCGAAGAACGTGCCAATCAAGCAACAGATAAAACCAAGACAGAACTAGGCGCATCAGAAAACCAAGATGCGCCACAAGAAGCACCAGCGCCTAATAATCTAACAGCTGAGTAGCTTAGAGTAATTTGGCAGCAGCATGTATGTGCCTACAAAATCCACGGCAGGCACATCTCCACTGTAAATCACTACGTGGATAACGATACGCGCTTTACGACCTGAAGCAAGTCTATCCAAGTCACCACTGATACCATCTAACGACGTGCTCGCGACTGGGTTCTCTTCAACAGGATGGCGATAACGAATCGAGCTATCCGCCAACACAATATCACCGTGCAAACCGCGCTCTTTCATCAACAGCCACGTCATGCCCCAGCCAGTTAGCGTTGCTAGGGTAAACGCAGAACCGGCAAACATGGTGTTGTGCGGGTTCAGGTTTGGATTGAGCTGCGCACTGCATTCAAACTGATAGCCAGTGTACTGGTTAATTTTGATCCCCATTTTGTCTGCAATCGGGATCTGCGCTTCCCAACGCTGTTGCAGCTCGGTACACCAATCAGGACGACGTAGCACATCCGCCATTGGGTCAAGCTGTTTAACCATTTGTTGGTGACGCACGGGACCACGTTCATCGGTCAGCTCACCGCGACGCTCAAAACCATTCTTCTCATAGAAGGCAATCGCATCTTCACGGGCATTACACACCAGACGCTTCGCCCCTTCTTGTCGAGCTAACGACTCAAGCGCCACCAGCACTAATGAGCCCATGCCTTTACTACGACGGTTATTCTTCACCGCCATATAGCGGATCTGACCATCGTTATCTGGGGTAATGTACAAACGACCAATCGCCATCGGACGACCACGACTGTCGGTAATCATGCGGTGATGGCTCATGCCATCGTACTCATCACGCTCGGAGCCTACAGGCATACGCCAAGGTTCGCGCAGCAACTGCCAACGAAATTGATAGTACTTGTTGAGCTGATTTTCTGTTTTTGGAGTTATGAGTTTGAACATATCAATCCTTTGAAAGTACAAATCAAATGAAAGCCTTAGGAGAAAATACCCAAGCAAATTCAATTTACTTGGGCTTAAAGCTTAGACCATGATGTTGTGGTTGCCAGATTAGACCTGTAGCCAAAAAGTCACTGGACCGTCATTAATTAATGACACTTTCATATCTGCCGCGAAGCGACCGCGTTGTGTTGGCAGTTCTTGCTCACACAAGTCCGAGAAGTAGTCATACAGACGTTCTGCATCCGCAGGGTGCGCGCCACGAGAAAAGCCTGCGCGAGTGCCTTTTTTGGTATCCGCTGGTAACGTAAATTGAGACACCACCAAAACCTTACCGTTCACTTGTTTGACGTTAAGGTTCATTTTACCTTCATCGTCTTCAAACACACGATACGTGGTTACGCGCTCCATCAAACGTTTTGCTTTTGCTTCATCATCGTCCTTCTCTACACCAAGTAGGACAAGTAGACCTTGGTCGATTTCACCGACAACTTCACCGTCTACACGAACGGCGGCTTCACTGACTCGTTGAATTAGCGCTATCACGACTCTCGCTTCCTTCATCTGTTAATTGCAATTCAGCGGTCGAGTGTATCATTTCTAGGTCGTCACTCCAGTGCTCTCTTTCCCCCAGAGCTGCAGTCACTTCTGCGCCAATCAATACGATCAGCCAGCACAGATACACCCACACAAACAGGATCGGAATCGCAGCGAGCGCACCGTAAATCAGCTGATATGACGGGAATTGAGTAATGTAGAAAGCAAAGCCTTTCTTACTCAGTTCAAACAGCACAGCGGCAATGGCGGCACCAACCGCACCATGGGATAGATAAACCTTTTTGTTTGGCACTAAGAAGTACAACCCCATGAACGCAAAGAAGGACAACAGTAAAGGTAACCAACGTAAAAACAGGTTGTAAGCGCCCGATAAGGTTTCGTTTTCAATCAGCTTTAGCGATGTCACGTAGGAGGTCGCTGCAATACTCGCGCCGACTAGAATCGGACCAAGGGTCAACACCATCCAATACATGGAGAAAGAAAACACAGGACGACGTTTATCTTTCACTCGCCAAATGTAGTTTAAGTTCTTGTCGATATTCGAAATCAGCATCAAAGCGGCAACAAACAAGAACGCACCACCTACGGCGGTCATCTTGCCTGTGTTTGAGACAAACTCTTGCAACGCAACTCTGACTGCATCACCAGAAGCAGGGACAAAGTTATCAATGATGTAACCTTGCAAGGTTTCGCCCACATTCTCAAATACCGGAAACTTCGACAATATCGACAGCAATACCGTCAACATCGGCACAATAGACAACAAAGTGATGTAAGCTAAATAGCCTGCATTAACGTTGACGCGATCGTGCGTCATACGCTTGAGCAAATATTTGAAAAACGCGACGCTCCCCGGCACGAGCTTGCTCAATCTCACCTTGTAACTCTCTGATAACTGGTTCATAGTTCATCCCATAAATTAGCGTCGAGGACATAAGAATGCCTTATTTATTAGCAATTGTACTATCAATTTTCACTTTGACAGGATGTCAGTCCGCATATTATTCAGCAATGGAACAAGTGGGTTACCACAAACGTGACATTATGGTTGATCGTGTGGAAGACGCCAAAGAATCGCAGCAAGACGCACAAGAAGAGTTCACCAGCGCGCTAGAAGCTCTTTCTGCGTTAACTAACTTTGACGGCGGTGAGCTAGAAAGCGTCTACAACAACATTAACGACAAATACGAAGACAGTGAAAAAGCGGCGCAAGATGTACGCGACCGCATTGCTGCAATTGAAGATGTGTCAGATGCTCTGTTTGATGAATGGCAAGGCGAGCTAGACCTATACACCAGTGCGAAACTGCGTCGCTCTAGCGAACAGAAGTTGCGTGAAACCAAAGCGTCTTACAAAACCATGCTTAACGCTATGAAGCGTGCAGAAGACAAAATGACGCCAGTATTAAATACGCTGCGTGACAACACGCTTTATCTAAAGCATAACTTGAACGCAAGCGCGATTGGTTCATTGAAAGGTGAATTCTCTAGCCTAGAGAAAGACATTCAATACGCAATCAAACAAATGAATGCCGCGATTACTGAGTCAGATAAGTTCTTACAGCAGCTGAATCAAAAGTAATTCGACAAAGCCTCCTCCTCGTGAGGAGGTTTTGCTATCTAGCGACCAAGCTATCCCTCGCTCCGTCAGTTACCGGCATACCTACCAAGCTCTATCTTTACTCCCCACCTTCTACCTCAGCAACTAAGCCCATTACTTGTCGAACAAACGCCACCCATTCAGCTACGCTTCCCCATGGCACTTCAACCACTTCATACCCCAGTTCAGTATAGGTATCGACTAAGGTTTGATGGATTTGTAGCGCCTCTTCAAAACTGTGTGGACGCACATCATCTTGAACATAAATAGAGGCTTCAGGTCGACATGTGAGCACCTTACTCTGGTACCCTGCACTCTCAATCAAAAAGGCTTGTTCAACGGGACAGCCGCCCACTTTTAAATATGCCACGATGTCTGGGATAGCACGGTCAACAAAAGCGACCGGATGATTCAGCGCTTCTCGCTTTTGCTTGCCCATTAACTCAAGGCATAAGCTGGCAAACTCAGGTAAATTCGTCCAAGGCAAAATACCATTGTTCAATTGGCTTTGCTGCTCAATCAAGGTACGTGAACCTTCAGCAAAGGTGGCGTACCCCAACTCGCCTAACGCATTCAACAAGGTGGTTTTACCTGCACCCGGACCACCAGTGATAACAATTGGCGTCATCGTCTTATTCCTTCAGATACAAAAAGCCCCGAGCATAACTCGGGGCTTATTCTTAATCGAATCCGTTACAGCAAATTATTTTGCTGAACGTGAAGCACGTTTACGATCGCTTTCCGTTAGGAATTTCTTACGGATACGGATGCTTTCAGGTGTTACTTCTACTAGTTCGTCATCATCGATGAACTCTAGTGCTTGCTCAAGAGTCATCTTGATTGGTGGAGTAAGAACCTGTGCGTCATCTGTACCAGATGCACGAACGTTGGTTAGCTGCTTACCTTTCAGTGCGTTTACTGTTAGGTCGTTGTCGCGGCTGTGAATACCGATAACCATGCCTTCGTAAACTTCAACACCGTGACCGATAAATAGACGACCACGTTCTTGAAGGTTGAATAGTGCGTTAGTTAGCGCTTTACCCATTGCGTTAGCAATTAGTACACCGTTTACACGTTGACCGATGTTACCGCCTTTGTGTGGCGCGTAGCGATCAAACGTATGGTATAGAAGACCAGAACCAGAAGTCAGCGTCATGAACTCAGTTTGGAAGCCGATCAGACCACGAGATGGCATTTCGAAGTCCATACGTACACGACCTTTACCATCTGGAGACATGTCTTTCAGCTCACCTTTACGTAGGCCGATGTTCTCCATGATGCCGCCTTGGTGCTCTTCCATAACGTCGATAGTTACCGTTTCGAACGGTTCCAATAGCTGACCATCTTCTTCTTTGATGATTACTTCTGGACGAGATACAGCAAGCTCGAAGCCTTCACGACGCATGTTTTCGATCAGGATAGATAGGTGAAGCTCACCACGACCTGATACGCGGAATTTGTCTGGATCGTCTGTTTGCTCTACACGCAATGCAACGTTGTGTACCAATTCCTTCTCTAGACGCTCAAGGATGTTACGTGAAGTAACGAACTTACCTTCTTTACCCGCGAATGGAGACGTGTTTACTTGGAACGTCATTGTTACTGTTGGTTCATCAACAGACAGCGGCGGTAGTGCTTCTACTGCGTTTTGCGCACAGATAGTGTCAGAGATTTTTAGCTCGCCAAGACCTGTGATTGCAATGATATCACCAGCGTTAGCTTGCTCAACTTCGTGACGCTCAAGGCCAAGGTAGCCCATTACTGTACCCACTTTACCGTTGCGAGTTTTACCGTCAGCACCGATAACTGTTACTTGTTGGTTTGCTTTCACGCTACCACGAGTTACACGAGCAACACCGATAACACCAACGTAAGAGCTGTAGTCTAGCTGAGAAACTTGCATCTGTAGTGGACCGTCTAGGTCAACTTCTGGAGCCGCTACTTCTTCAACGATAGTTTCGAATAGAGGTTCCATGTTTTCGCCAGTTTCGCCTTCTTCTAGAGAAGCCCAACCGTTAAGTGCTGACGCGTAAACAACTTTAAAGTCTAGCTGTTCGTCAGTTGCACCTAGGTTGTCGAATAGGTCGAAGACTTGGTCCATAACCCAATCAGGACGTGCACCAGGACGGTCAATCTTGTTGATTACAACGATTGGTTTAAGACCGTGAGCAAATGCTTTTTGAGTTACGAAGCGAGTTTGCGGCATTGGACCATCAACAGCGTCAACGATAAGTAGAACTGAGTCTACCATCGACATGATACGTTCTACTTCGCCACCGAAGTCCGCGTGTCCCGGAGTATCTACGATGTTGATGCGGTAGTCATTCCAGTTAATTGCTGTGTTCTTAGCAAGAATGGTAATGCCACGCTCTTTTTCAATGTCGTTCGAGTCCATGACTCGCTCTTCAGCTTCACCGCGAGACTCAAGCGTGCCTGATTGTTGTAGCAGCTTGTCAACCAACGTTGTTTTACCGTGGTCAACGTGCGCGATAATCGCGATATTTCTTAATTTATCAATCTGTGGAGTAGCCATGGATATTGATTCACTTAGATAGATGAAATGCCCTCATGCTGAGAACGGGTGCTCTCTGACGACATTTACTGATTAAAAAAACGGCCATAATGTACCAGATTCTAGCAAAAAGCATAGAGATATGTGATCTACTCCCGAGCATTTCTGTCAAATTTACGCTTAACACCCGCTTTAGAGCGCCATGCGAATTGATTCAACGCAACTTTATTCCAATCGCGCATATTACAAATTGACTCTTGCTCAAAAACTGGGCTGAATAAGCAACGTAGTTGTCACATTGTGGTGCAATAATAAAATAATGCACCATAACGGTGCACCTACAGATCATTTTGGTGCAATCGTTTGCACCAAACTCGCGTATAAAAACGCAATCCATTGAAATTAATGGAATAATTTTTTTGGCACGGTTTTGGCTTTAGAGAAACCAGCATCGATTAATAAAATGTCAAACAGATTAATCAATGCTGGATTTAATTAATGTTTCATAAATCGAGCTTTTACCGCTTTATTAACACTGGAGGTTATCCAAGATGTCAGTAGAAAACGTTTTATCACTGATCCAAGAAAACGAAGTTAAGTTTGTTGACCTACGCTTCACTGATACAAAAGGTAAAGAGCAGCACATCTCTATCCCTGCTCACCAAATCGACGCAGACTTCTTCGAAGAAGGTAAAATGTTCGATGGTTCATCAGTTGCTGGCTGGAAAGGCATTAACGAATCAGACATGGTTATGATGCCAGACGCATCTTCTGCAGTGCTTGACCCATTCACTGAAGATGCAACGCTAAACATCCGTTGTGACATCCTTGAGCCTGCAACAATGCAAGGCTACGACCGCGACCCACGCTCTATCGCTAAGCGCGCAGAAGACTTCATGCGCTCTACTGGTATTGCAGACACCGTTCTTATCGGTCCTGAGCCAGAGTTCTTCCTATTCGACGACGTTAAGTTCGCAACTGACATGTCTGGTTCTTTCTTCAAGATTGATGACGTAGAAGCAGCATGGAACACAGGTTCTGATTACGAAGAAGGTAACAAAGGTCACCGTCCAGGCGTTAAAGGTGGTTACTTCCCAGTAGCTCCAGTAGATTCATCTCAAGACATCCGTTCTGCAATGTGTCTAGTAATGGAAGAAATGGGTCTAGTTGTAGAAGCGCACCACCACGAAGTAGCAACTGCGGGTCAAAACGAAATCGCAACTCGCTTCAACACGCTAACAACGAAAGCTGACGAAATTCAAATCTACAAGTACGTTGTACACAACGTTGCTCACGCATTTGGTAAGACGGCGACATTCATGCCTAAACCACTAGTTGGCGACAACGGTAGCGGCATGCACGTTCACCAATCTCTAGCAAAAGATGGCGTAAACCTATTTGCTGGTGACAAGTACGGCGGTCTATCTGAAACTGCACTTTACTACATCGGCGGTATCATCAAGCACGCTCGCGCAATCAACGCATTTGCGAACCCATCAACTAACTCGTACAAGCGTCTTGTACCAGGCTTCGAAGCACCAGTAATGCTAGCTTACTCAGCGCGTAACCGTTCTGCTTCTATCCGTATCCCAGTGGTACCAAGCCCTAAAGCGCGTCGTATCGAAGTTCGTTTCGGTGACCCAGCGGCTAACCCATACTTATGCTTCGCAGCAATGCTAATGGCTGGTCTTGACGGTATTAAGAACAAGATCCACCCAGGTGAAGCGATGGATAAAGACCTTTACGACCTACCAGCTGAAGAAGCAGCAGAAATCCCAACTGTTGCATACTCACTAAAAGATGCACTAGAAGAACTAGATGCAGACCGTGAGTTCCTAACTGCAGGTGGTGTATTCTCTGACGACTTCATCGATTCTTACATCGGTCTTAAGTCTCAAGACGTAGAGAAAGTAAACATGACAACTCACCCACTTGAGTTCGAACTTTACTACTCTGTATAAGGTTTCAGCTGTGTAAAATGTAAACGCAGTTACAAAATATTAGGCTCGCCTCGCAGGCGGGCCTTTTTTGTATTCGCTCACTCTATTTGGGCGTTTAACATGGAGGGATAACTAAAATACGCTCAGACTCTCTTGCTTGATAAGTCAAAGAGCTAAGCACCTAAACGTGAAATCATCTATCAAAAGAAGGTGAGCAATGAAAGTTCAGCTTTTACCATCACTATGCGCCCTCAGTAGTGTACTGATTGCAACGACAGCCTTAGCTCAAGTCGCGTACACTTGGGTGGATAAAGACGGTGTGGTGCACTTCAGTGACACACCAAACCAAGGCGCAAAGACCATCTCTCTGCCAAATCTTGAATCCAGCGCTCCAGCCCCTAAAGTGGAGAGCACCGAGTCTCTCGCTCCACAAGCAAATGCAGCTCAGGAGCCGACCACAGAGAAAAAAACTAAAACGGATAAACCGTTACCCCTTTCCCTCACTATGCTCACTCCACAACACGATGAAACCATTCGCAGTAACTCTGGTGTCATCAATATTCAGCTCGAAGCAAACCGCAAATTAGGCATCGGCGAACAACTGCAACTCATCCTTGATGGTAAGCCTTATGGAGCTCCTCAAAGCCGCTTAACTTGGCAGTTAAACAATATCGACCGTGGCACGCACACCCTTGCGGTAAAAGCCAAAAGAAGCGGCAAGCTTATTGCATCTACTAGCCCTGTAACGGTGCATTTACATAGAGCGAGTATCAAGCCGACCATTAAAGGGGCAAAGTAGAATATTAAGTGAAAAAAACCGCACTCTGATGGCGCTTTTCACTTTTTCTTCTTAGATTTATTCGCCATACTTACGTTCTATTGCACCAATATAGTGCAACGCACAATCACAACGCAAACAAGGACGTAATGTGGATACCAGTCTCTCCAGTGCCATTCTCAATAATATGGTGACAGCTACGCTGATTCTTGATGATGGGTTAGCGGTACGTTACGCCAATCCCGCGGCTGAGTTGTTGTTCTCACAAAGTGCTAAACGCATTGTTGAACAGTCGTTATCTCAGTTAATTCAGCATGCGTCACTGGATCTCGCCCTGCTCACTCAACCATTGCAGAGCGGACAAAGCATCACTGACAGTGACGTCACTTTTGTCGTCGATGGGCGTCCTTTGATGCTCGAAGTCACCGTCAGTCCTATTACATGGCAAAAACAGCTGATGTTGTTGGTTGAGATGCGCAAAATTGATCAGCAACGCCGCCTCACTCAAGAGCTCAATCAACACGCTCAACAACAAGCGGCGAAACTGTTAGTACGCGGTTTGGCGCATGAAATTAAAAACCCACTCGGCGGTTTACGCGGCGCAGCACAACTATTGGAAAAAATGCTGCCCGACCCTTCCTTGACGGAATACACACACATCATCATTGAACAAGCCGACCGATTGAGAGCCTTGGTTGATCGTCTTCTTGGACCGCAAAAGCCGGGTAAGAAAGCACAAGAAAACCTGCACCAAGTGTTGGAGAAGGTACGTCAATTAGTCGAATTGGAGTCACAGCATTCGATCGTCATCGAACGAGACTACGATCCGAGCTTGCCAGAGATTTTGATGGACGCGGACCAAATCGAGCAGGCAATGCTCAACATCGTCAGCAATGCGGCACAAATTCTGTCCCACCAAGAACACGGTAAAATCACCATACGCACCAGAACGGTGCATCAAGCCAACATTCATGGTCAGCGTTGCAAACTCGCGGCTCGCGTTGAAATCACTGATAACGGACCGGGAATTCCACCCGAACTGCAAGACACGCTTTTCTACCCCATGGTCAGCGGACGCGAAGGCGGAACCGGACTTGGGCTATCTATTTCACAAAATTTGATCGACCAGCATAACGGCAAGATTGATGTCGAGAGTTGGCCAGGTCACACCACTTTTACTATTTATTTGCCAATCTGACTTGGTTAATTGGCTTTGCTATTCGTCAGTTTTTAGGCTTTTGCTGCAAGGATTTATTACATGAGTAAAGGATATGTTTGGGTCGTCGATGACGACAGTTCGATTCGTTGGGTCATGGAGAAAACCCTCTCCTCAGCTGACATCAAATGCGAAACCTATGCGGATGGGGAAAGCGTTTTAATGGCGCTAGAACGTGAAGTACCAGACGTTTTAGTTTCTGACATTCGCATGCCGGGTATCGATGGCTTAGAGCTATTAAAACAAGTACAACGCGACTACCCAGATCTCCCCGTCATCATCATGACGGCGCATTCCGATTTAGATGCGGCAGTGAACGCCTACCAAAAAGGCGCTTTTGAATACTTGCCCAAACCGTTTGATATCGACGAAACGCTCACATTGGTAGAGCGCGCCATCGCTCACAGCCAAGAGAACAAGCGCGAGCAACTTCTACCGGACGATATCCCTACTGATACACCTGAAATCATTGGTGAAGCACCAGCAATGCAAGAAGTATTTCGTGCTATCGGTCGTTTATCGCGCTCTTCTATTTCTGTTCTGATCAACGGTGAGTCGGGTACCGGCAAAGAATTGGTTGCTCATGCCTTGCACCGCCACAGTCCGCGCGCCAACAAACCTTTTATTGCCCTCAATATGGCTGCGATCCCAAAAGACTTGATTGAATCGGAACTGTTTGGTCACGAGAAAGGCGCATTTACTGGTGCCAATAGCGTCCGTCAAGGTCGCTTTGAGCAAGCCAATGGTGGCACGCTGTTTTTGGATGAAATCGGTGACATGCCATTAGATATTCAGACCCGATTATTGCGCGTGTTGGCGGATGGTCAGTTTTATCGCGTTGGCGGACACTCTCCAATCCGTGTCGACGTTCGTATTGTCGCAGCCACCCACCAAAACCTTGAAAAATTGGTCCATGAGGGTGATTTCCGCGAGGATTTATTCCATCGTTTGAACGTTATTCGTGTGCAAATCCCCGCACTGAGAGAACGTAAGCAAGACATTGAAAAACTCACCCAACACTTCCTCGTTCGAGCGGCTGATGAACTCGGTGTCGAAACCAAAACCCTGCATCCATCTTCGGTGGAAATTCTTAATCGCCTTGATTGGCCGGGTAACGTTCGCCAACTGGAAAACATCTGTCGCTGGTTAACCGTTATGGCCAGCGGAAGTGAGGTGCTACCTAGCGATTTGCCTGCCGAATTGCTGGAAGAAAAGAAAATCATAACTGAAACCACCAGCGGCAGTTGGCAAGAACAATTGGCGGATTGGGCACGCCATGCGCTAGAAGCTGGGGATAAAGAACTGCTTTCCTACGCTTTACCAGAATTTGAGCGCATTTTATTGGAAGCCGCATTAGAACATACTAAAGGTCATAAGCAAGATGCCGCTAAAGTATTAGGTTGGGGACGCAATACCCTAACCAGAAAATTGAAAGAACTGTACTGACCTTAAGCGGCAACGAGTTTGACAAAAGGTTATCAAGCGCACACTTTTGCTCTCGATTGATAACCTAAGTATCAGTACAATTATGGTACGACACCCCTTATATGGCTAGGCAATGTCAAACGCAACGACTCAAATTACACTACGCACCGCTGTACTCATCCCTTTTGTGATGATTTTTTTGCTGGCTATCAGTGTGATTGTCTACGTCCAGAAACAGAGCTATGAAGAGGTTGTTACCGACATCAGTGACAAACAGCTTTCTGTATTAACAGAGAGTGTTCACGATCATCTGAATGATTACCTGCGCAAGCCTTTCACTGCAGTGACTGCGCTTGGTCACAACGTTAGTTACCACAATCTTTATCGCCCGCACGACACCAAAGAAATCCAAGACTATCTGTTAAGTGCCTTTAAGGATTTGTATCATTCGATCCCACAGTTAGATGTCATTGCATTCGGTTCAGAATCTGGGGACTTTACAGGTTTTCGTCGTGAATCTGATGGCGCCTATACACTGATGCTTCAAGACCATCGAACCAATGGCAACTTAGTGATTTACGGTAGTAAAACCATCAGTGATGACATTCGCACCATCATCGAGCCTTACGATCCTCGCACTCGTCCTTGGTACCAACCCATCGCTCAAGACAACAAACCTCGTTGGTCGAGCATCTATGCTAATGCCGACGAACGTCAAGACATCACTCTGTCAGCGATGACGCCTATCTATGAAATGGGTGAGTTTGCTGGTGTGTTGGTAACCGATGTGCGCATCAATACGTTTAACTTATTTTTGCAAAAGCTTAAGCAAGATACGAATGCCTCGGTTTACATCATGGACCAAGAGCAACGCTTAGTGGCGCACTCTGGACAAGGTAGTGTGATTTCTTGGGGGACAAAGTTCTCAGATAAAGGTCAGCGCTTATTCGCTTCAGAAAGCGCAGATCCAGTCATTCAGATGAGCGCGGCTCGCGTCAGTGGCAAAAACCTAAGCTACAGCGATAAGCCTTATACTTTTGAGTTCGACTTCAACGGTCAGCGCACCTTTAGCCGAGTCACGCCATATCATGATGCTAACGGTTTAACTTGGTTTATTGGCACTTCGATCTCTGAGACAGAACTGCTTGGCACCCTACCAAAGAACCAGCAAAGAAGCTGGATGGTGGGTATTTTCGTTAGCTTGGTTGGCATCGTCATTAGCATGCTTATCTTCAGCCGAGTTACTCGCCCCATCAATGCCACAGCGACAGCAGCCCAACACCTTGCGAAAGGCGATTGGGATAGCACTATGCCTCGTCCTGGTTATGTGTACGAGACGACTATTCTGGTGCAAGCGTTTAACGAGATGGCAAGCAACCTCAAAGCGTCCTTTAAAGCACTGCGTGAACAACTTGAGTTTGATTCTCTAACCCGCCTGTATAGCCGCCAAGGGCTAATAGAAGTGAGTGATAGCTTACCTCACTCAGGGCAAGGGAGTTTGTATCTTATTGGGATCAACAAATTTAGAGATATCAATGACAGTGTTGGTCATCACAACGGCGATAAGCTTCTGATACACATCGCTGAACGCCTTAAACAGCAACTGCAAGATGAAGCGACACTAGCGCGCATCGGTGGTGATGAGTTTGCCGTATTCATGCCCAACACAAACAGTGATAGCGACATCAGCTTAGTTGAGCGCCGTTTACACCAACTGTTGGCAGCACCATTTGTTCTTGATGGTGAAACGGTCGTCATTAAAGTTTCTATTGGCGTCGTACGCACTCAGCCCGATCAGACAATGTCTTTATGGCTGCGTAATGCCAGTATTGCGTTGAGTTACGCGAAACAAGATTCTCGCACCAGCGTCTGCCACTACAGTCCTGAAATGGCGAGCGCGTCTAAATTCCGAACTCAGATGATCGCTAAGATTCAAACAGGCATCGATAACCGTGAATTTGTGCCTTTCTACCAACCTATTATTGATCTTGCATCAGGCAACATTTGTGGCGCCGAAGCACTCGCACGCTGGCACAGTGATTCAGGAATGGTATCTCCGTTAGATTTCATCCCAATCGCCGAAGAAAGCGGCATGATCAAGACCATTGGTCAACAAATCTTATTCCAAGCGTGTAGTGATACTCGTAAAGCAATCGACAGTAGACGTTGGCCTGAAGACTTCCAATTACACGTTAATGTGTCGGTTCATCAGCTTTCAAGCCCTAACTTTGTTGAATCCGTCGCGAAAGTGCTGCGAACAACGGGTCTGCCTGCCACCAATGTGACGCTGGAGATCACCGAGTCGCGCATCATCGACAGCGCACCAACGACACTGGATAATTTGCTCAAACTGCGAGAAATGGGACTAGGTATTGCTATTGATGACTTCGGCACAGGTTACTCATCTCTGGCTTACTTACACGCATTACCGTTTACCTGCTTGAAGATAGACCGCACCTTTATTAATCGTCTGACTAAAGAGAACCTCGACAGCTCTGTTGTATCAGCGATCATCAACATCACCAAAGGCATGAAGACCAATGTAGTAGCAGAAGGCGTGGAAACGGCTGCGCAAGCACAACTGCTCAGTTCACTTGGCTGTAATCAGGTTCAGGGCTTCTACTACAGTCGCCCAATGCCGATGGAAGAATGGCCAACACATTTGGTTAACATGAAGTAGAAAACAGCTGAAATCGTTGATTTCCTGGTCATCCTCTACTGACAACTTGCCTAACTGTTATTTATACTTAACTGCAAATCTTCCCCATGTATTGTCATTGATAATGTTTGGGCTGAGTTCCTGTTCACAACAAACCCGGATCGCCATAATGATAACTAAGAATCTTCCCCTAACTGATTTGCACCGTCACCTTGACGGCAACATTCGTACTAAGACTATTCTTGAGCTTGGTCAGCAATTTGGTATTGCGCTACCTGCTTACGACATCGAATCACTAACACCACACGTTCAAATTGTTGAAGCTGAGCCATCTCTTGTTGCTTTCCTTTCTAAGCTTGATTGGGGCGTAGCAGTGTTGGGGGATCTAGATGCGTGTCGCCGCGTTGCTTACGAAAACGTTGAAGACGCACTAAACGCGCAAATTGATTACGCAGAACTGCGTTTCTCTCCATACTACATGGCGATGAAACACAAACTACCAGTCGCAGGCGTAGTAGAAGCAGTAGTTGATGGCGTGCAAGCGGGTATGCGTGATTTCGGTATCAAGGCAAACCTAATCGGTATCATGAGCCGTACTTTCGGTACTGATGCGTGTCAGCAAGAGCTTGATGCAATCCTTAGCCAAAAAGACCACATGGTTGCCGTTGACCTTGCTGGTGATGAGCTTGGTCAACCAGGTGACCGTTTTGTGTCTCACTTCAAACAAGTGCGCGACGCAGGTCTGAATGTAACGGTGCACGCAGGTGAAGCGGCTGGCGCAGAAAGCATGTGGCAAGCTATTCAAGAGCTTGGAGCGACACGTATCGGTCACGGTGTGAAAGCAATCCACGATCCTAAACTGATGGATTACCTTGCAGAAAACCATATTGGTATTGAATCGTGCCTAACGTCAAACTTCCAAACTAGCACTGTTGAATCATTAGCAAACCACCCACTGAAACAGTTCCTAGATCACGGCGTACTTGCGTGTCTAAACACGGACGATCCAGCAGTGGAAGGTATTGAACTGCCTTACGAATACGAAGTGGCGGCACCAGCAGCAGGCCTAACTCAAGAACAGATTCGCCAAGCGCAAATCAACGGTCTAGACATCGCTTTCCTATCAGATGCAGAAAAAACTGAACTGAAAGAAAAAGTGAAAGATCGTGCTTAATTGCCGCAAAAACATAAAAAAATGCCAGCATTTGCTGGCATTTTTTATATCTAGAATCGGCTAAAGATTAGATAACGCGCGAGAATTGCTGCTGACGCGCTTTCGCTCTTAGGTATTTATCGAAGCTCATGCAGATGTTACGGATCAACAGACGACCACGAAGCGTAACGCGAATTTCACGGTCATCCACTTCCACTAACTCGTCATTAATGAAGGTTTGTAGTAGCTCTAGGTCTTCTTTGAAGTATTGCTCAAACTTAACGCCAAATTCAGACTCAATCGCCTTCTTATCCAGCTTAAAGTTACAGATAAGCTGTTTGATCACTTCACGACGTAGCAAATCATCCGCATCCAGTGATACACCTTTCCACAGCGCGTGGCGAGATTCATTCACTTGTGCGTAGTACTTTTTCAATTCTTTTTGGTTTTGTGCGTAGGCATCACCAATCATTGAAATTGCAGAAACACCAAAGCCTACCAAGTCACATTCACCTTGCGTCGTGTAACCTTGGAAGTTGCGGTGCAAGATGCCTTCACGTTGAGCAACAGCAAGCTCATCATCTGGCATAGCAAAGTGGTCCATACCGATGAACTGGTAACCAGCACCTGTTAGCGTAGCGATGGTGTCTTGCAGAATCGCCATCTTCTCTTCCGCTTTTGGCAAATCTTCATCTTTGATCTTACGCTGCGCAGCAAACAGTTGTGGCATGTGCGCATAGTTAAACACAGACAAACGACCTGGCTGCATTTCTAACACTTGCTCTAGTGTCTTCGCAAAAGATGCCTTAGTTTGCTTCGGTAAACCATAAATCAAATCAAGGTTGGTTGAGCGGAAACCAAGTTCTTTTGCGCGAGCAACCATCGCAAAGATAAATGCTTCATCTTGCTCACGGTTCACGAGCTGTTGAACTTCTTTATTGAAATCCTGCACGCCAATGCTCAGACGGTTGAAGCCTTCACCACGCAAGTGATCCAGCATAGTGAGCTCGATTTCACGTGGGTCAACTTCAATACTGATTTCCGCATCCGCACTAAACGTAAACTCTTGGCGTAGCAAGTTCATCACACGCGTGATTTGCTTTTCAGATAGGAAAGTTGGTGTACCACCACCAAAGTGCAATTGAGTCACCTGGCGTTCACCCAATAGTGACGCGCGTTGACGAATCTCGTGCTCAAGTACATCCAAGTATTCGTCAGCCTTATGCGAATGGCGAGTAATGACTTTATTACAGCCACAGTAGTAGCAAAGCTTATGACAAAACGGAATGTGAACGTACAGAGATAGCGGACGATCTGGGTACTGAGTGCATGCCATATCGTAGTCCGAAATGGTAAACGCTTCATGAAACTCCAGTGCTGTCGGGTATGACGTGTAGCGCGGGCCAGAGTAGTTGTACTTATCCAATACCGCTTGATCCCAGACGATTTGCTGTTTCGATTCAGTGTGTTGATTCGACATGGTGGTACTTTCCGTTAAATGCTAGGGAGACGAAAGCCGTCGCCCGATATTCAGAAACCGTTATTTTGCCATACGACGATGACAACTACGGTAGTCGCTGTCGGCTTTTTAAGTATAAAACCAAAGAAGTGCTAGCGTGATCACGATACCCCCATTGGTTATAAGGAAACCATCGGGGGCACCAATTAGATCATCTGAATATTGATTTGGTTATTCAGTGGCTGAACGTCTTTTTGCAACACTTTGAGCTCTTCGATGATCGCGTCCGTTAAGCGCTGTTCAGCTTTGTGACGCGTCAGGTTCTGTTGCATACGTTCTTTTTTGGCAAGCTGCTGGCGCTCTTCGCCGCGCGCCATATCTTTCACGGTATGGTACAACTCAGAAATCGCAGGGTATGTGGCATCAAAATCGATACGGTCTTCACCTTGGACATAATCCATGATGTTGTAAACACGAATACTGATTTCCGACAAGTCACATTGCCCTTGGATGCCCGCCTGACACAAGGTATGCACGTTCTCAAAAATGTTGGCGTTACGCTTATCGATCGCCAATTTTTGATGCTTCAGCTGCAATTCCTTTTGCTTTTTCAATTGAAGCAGAAGGTAACCTGCATAAGAAGCCAGCGCGATAATAATCACTGCACCCGCAATCGCTAATAAGGTTACGTTCATGGATTACTTATCCTTTGTAGTCGTCGAAGTTGATATCGTCGAAGTCTGCAAGTAGATCGTCGTCGTTACGAGACCCTTTTACTGCTGGCGCAGTAAAGTCTTCGTCGTCTTCTTCCGGCTCTAGTAGACCTAGTTGATCCATTAGCTTCTCGATGCGATCTAGCTTCTCGTCTACATATTTCTGTAAACCAGTACCTAGGTTCTCACCCGCTTCGATACGATCCAACAACACGTTCAATTGCGCATCGTTTTCTAGCATCTCTAGCTCTTGCTCAGCAGATAGACGACGCTCTTGTTTAGTTTGCTTCTTCGCTGGCTCAACAATCAGAGGAATCTTCTTCTTGCTTCCTAAGCGAGGATCGCGTTTTTGCGCTGCGGCTTGTTTCTTCTGCTCTTCCGCATCAGAATTGCGGCTACCAGTCTTCAAGCCTTTACGCTTTTTCGCGCGCTTACGTAGACGACCTTCTACATCTGATTCTGTACGGTTACGAGTTACTACAAACTCAGGTGCGCCAGAGGCACCTGGCTTTCTTGATTTCTTTTTACGGCTCATTACTGGGTCTTCCTCAGTAAAATTACATCATTACCAATAAATTCGAGTTCGAGCTTATCCCGCTCTGCTAGGAACTGGAACGTATCACGGCTAAAGAACACCACATGCGTCGGATCGTTCTTATAGTGCCATGTCCGAAAGGCTTCTACATCGATGACCATTTTCGTCATCAGGCCTATCCAGCCACCTGGCTTAACTAAATTCAACCATTGCTTCCACACCATATCTGGGTGGTAGAGGTGTTCGATCACCTCTGTTGCTGTCATGAAATCGTACTGCTTTTCCAACACACAAGTATCTGGGTGATAGTAAAGATCGTACAATGCCATGTTGTGCCCCGCTTCTTCTAACATTAAGGAAAGCGTAGGGCCCGGACCACAACCAAAGTCGATTCCGTTCGATTGTGGTGAAATTCGCTCTGCGATTGGGTCAGCAATTCGTGCCAAAAAACGGCGATATCCCATATCTTCAGGATTGTTCTCATGCAGATCATAGTGAGCTTTTTCAGTTTCCGCATCCAAACGTTGGTCTGGATTGACGAATACCAAACTGCACTGCTCACATTGAAGATACTCGCGTTGCTTATCTTCAAAAAAGTGGTGAGTGCGCTGATTCTGGCATAAAGGACAGGTGTGCATGCTGACTTCCTCAAACAGGGATGCGAAACATACCAGAAAGTGGACTCAGATTGGAGTGTTACTGGATACTTTTTCAGCAGTTTTTGTTAAAAAAGTTTTTATCGGAATTGAAGGTATAAAAAAAGCGACAGTGAGACTGTCGCTTTCTGAATGCCACCAATAGTGGCGAAACTGTGTTGCACTCATTTGGTGCACCAAGAATCCTTTTGTTTTTCGAGCTTTCCTTGCCAAAAAGTGTTGTTCTTCATCTTCCTGATGAGTTTTGGCTATCCGTTTACTTCCTGTCTACTGAGCTACTTCCTGAGCTTGATCCGTTTCGCTGTCTTAACCGTTAGACTAGATGACCATCCATATCTGATAGGCTCCTTGCCTACCTAAGTCCCTTTTCCGACTATCAAACGTCCTTCGTTTGCGTCCTTGGAGACCTTATATCCATGGTCTAAATTCCTGTCATTCACTCCTTGTGAACAGCCTCTACTTTACGGACTGGATAAAAACCGACAAGTCATTGAAAAAAATTATTGATAGTTTTTTTGGGTCAAAAATAAATAGTTCAATCTATCAATAACTTAAAGAACAAGATGAGAAATAGTATCGAACAAGTATGGCAAATGTCTCACAAAGCACCTAGCTAACTATCACTTGTGAATGAAAATCCATATGTGATCAAGATCACTAACAAAAATGCCCCAGCAAAAAAGCTAGGGCATATTTGTATAACTGTGCTCGAACTATGTAGGGGTTTAGTGCAGACCGCCAACGTATTTCGACAGAACTTCGATGTCTTCGTCTGTCATTTTTTTCGCGATGTCACGCATCATGGCGTTCATATCGTTACCACGGTTACCATCACGGAACTTTTCTAGCTGAGCTTTGATGTAGTCAGAGTGCTGACCAGAAATTTTAGGGAAACCTGAAAGCTCAGTGCCGTTACCACGAGGGCCGTGACATGCGATACATGCGGTTAGACCGCGTTCTGCGTTACCAGCGGTGTAAAGTACTTTACCTTTGTCAACAACATCTTCTGGTGTTGAACTCTCTGAGATTGGTAGAGAGGCATAGTATGCAGATAGATCAGCGATGTCTTCATCGCTCAGTGGCATTGCCATACCACTCATCACAGGGTCGTAACGACCTTGCTTACCACCACTAGTCATACCTAGTTTTAGATCTTTTAACTGCTTCTCAAGATACTTAGCGTGTTGGCCTGCAAGTTTCGGGTACATTGCGATTGCACTGTTACCGTCCGCTCCGTGACAGGCGACACAAGTTTGTGATTTTGCTTTACCAGCTTCAATATTACCTTGGGCCCATACTGAGCAACTGGCTAAAAGACTCAAAATTAGCGCTAATTTCTTCATGACATTCCATTATAATTATCAAGCTTCCAGTACCACGGAATGTGAACATACCGCGTACACTCATGGTACAATAGGCGACCTTATGCCGAGCACGGTTATTTTACACAATTTCACAAAAAAGTAATCAATCGACTACACAAAGTCGAGATGGAGTTAACAGTGAGCGTAAAAATTCATTACCAAAACACGCATTTCATCACCAGCGCACCCGATATTCGTCACTTACCTGAGGACGAAGGTGTCGAAATTGCGTTTGCAGGACGCTCAAACGCTGGTAAATCGAGTGCACTTAACCGTCTTACTAACCAAAAAAGCTTAGCAAAGACATCAAAGACACCAGGTCGTACTCAATTGATCAACCTTTTCAAAGTGGAAGAAGGTTGTCACATTGTCGATTTGCCAGGATATGGCTTCGCTCAAGTACCGGTTGAGATGAAGAACAAATGGCAAAAATCATTAGGTGAATACCTACAGAAACGCGAGTGCCTAAAAGGCTTGGTGGTTCTGATGGACATCCGTCACCCAATGAAAGATCTCGACCAACAAATGATTTTCTGGGCAATCGACAGCCGCATCCCTGTTCAAGTTCTTCTGACTAAAGCAGACAAACTGAAAAGCGGTGCTCGCAAACAAACGCTACTGAAAATCCGCAAGCAAGTGGAAACATTTGGTGGTGACGTATCGGTTGACGTGTTCTCTTCACTGAAAGGTCTAGGTGTCGATCAGCTACGTGCCAAACTGGACACTTGGTTTGCACCAGCATTTGCACACTTGATTGAAGAAGACGAGCAAGGCGCTCCAGAGAGCGGCGAAGAATAATTAACAAAATTTGTTAAATTTTTTCGACACAGCCCTGCCTTTTGGTGGGGCTTTTGTTTATCTGTCATCTAAAAACGTGAATTTCAGGCAATAAAAATCCCCACCTTCCTGGCAGGGATAACGGGAGAGAAAAATTGGTAATTATTGTTATGTGGCGAAGCATTACTGAACTGAGATTCGATTTCAATAGGTTAAAAAGCAATCTTATTTCCTGCTCACCGACAAATATCCCCACCCAAGCCATCCAATAGTATTAACATTCAGATAGTTAAGTTAAACGAAGTATCAAAAAGACGTAACTTAGTTTCTTTCAAGAAAAAATAATAGTGTGACTGGCGTAAATTTACAGCATGAATAACGCAATAAATTTAAAGGAAAAATCGAGATTTTGCAGTGACTTAGAGAGGTCAAAAAAGAAGGTTTTTGAGGATTTAGCTTAACTTACTGATCAAAAAGAAAATTTTTCTTTCGCCCAATAAAAAACGCCCCAGTCAAAAACTGACTGGGGCGGCTGAATCAGCCTAATCCAATAACGTGAAACAAAAGGTCTGAAAGATAGAACATCTTACCTCTGTACCCTACGAGAGATAATGTACAACAATTGGTCAGATTTGCAAAGAACTTTTGTAGTTTTTTTTCATGAAAGTTTTATTAAGCAACATTAAATCTCAGATCTGATTTGCTTTTTTAATGACACAAAAAAGCCAGCGTTTGTGCGCTGGCTCATACTAAATAGGCTAAATTGGCTTAAAAATGACTAGTGTGCTTGATCCCAGTTGTCACCATGACCTGCTTCTGCCACTAGAGGCACTTTCAGCTCTGCTGCAGATTCCATCAAATTCTGTACTTTACTTTCAATTTCGGACAAAGACGACTCTTCAACTTCAAATACCAGTTCATCGTGTACTTGCATCAGAAGTTTCACTCGACCGTTGCCTTCTTCTTGAATCCACTGATCAACTAACAACATCGCTTTCTTGATGATGTCCGCAGCGGTACCTTGCATCGGTGCATTGATCGCTGCACGTTCTGCCGCCTTACGACGCATGCCGTTACGAGATTGAATTTCAGGAAGGTGTAGACGGCGACCAAAGATGGTCTCGACGAAGCCTTGCTCTGAAGCCGCACTGCGCGTGTCTTCCATGTACTGCATCACGCCTGGATAGCGCTCGAAGTACTTGTCCATGTACGCTTGAGCTTCACCACGAGGAATACCCAGTTGCTTCGCCAAACCAAATGCACTCATGCCGTAGATTAGACCGAAGTTAACCGCTTTCGCACGGCGACGTTGCTCACTTGAAACGTCTTCAATAGAAACGCCCATGATTTCTGCTGCCGTTGCTGCGTGGATATCTTTACCATCACGGAACGCATCAAGCAGTGCTTGGTCACCTGATAGATGCGCCATAATACGCAATTCAATCTGAGAGTAGTCGACTGCCAGAATCTTGTAACCCGTAGGGGCAACGAATGCCTGACGAATACGACGACCTTCTTCATTGCGAATTGGGATGTTCTGCAAGTTAGGATCGGTTGAAGATAGACGACCCGTTGCTGTCACCGCTTGGTGGTAAGAAGTATGCACACGACCCGTTGATGGGTTGATCATCTTCGGTAGTTTGTCGGTGTACGTTGATTTTAGCTTCGCCAGACCACGGTATTCCAAAATCAGTTTTGGTAGTGGGTAATCCAAAGCCAGTTCTTGCAGCACTTCTTCATTGGTAGAAGGTGTGCCTGATGGCGTCTTCTTGATAACTGGTAGACCCATTTTTTCAAACAGAAGCGCTTGCAGTTGCTTCGGTGAGTTCATATTGAACTCTTGTTCTGCAATCTCGTACGCCTTTTGCTCAAGCTCGTCCAGACGTGCAGCAATTTCTACCGACTGTGCGCTAAGCTTCATGTCATCAATCAATACACCAGTACGTTCAATGCGAGACAGCACTGGCACGAGTGGCATTTCGATTTCTTCGTATACGGTTTTTAGCTTTTCATCTTGTTCGATGTTAGCAAACAAACGGTTATGTAGACGAAGTGTCACATCTGCATCTTCTGCAGCATATGGTGAAGCTTCATCCAGATCGATTTGGTTGAAGGTCAGTTGGTTTTTACCTTTACCTGCGATTTGCTCGAATGAAATGCAGCTGTGCTGTAGGAAGCGCAGTGCCAAGCTGTCCATATCGTGCTTGCCGCCTACACTGTTGTAGACGTAAGAAGCCAACATAGTGTCGTGCTTGATGCCTTTCATCTCAATGCCGTAGCGAGCCAACACAGATGCATCGTATTTTAGGTTTTGACCGACTTTCGCTTGAGCGTCGTCTTCAAGAATCGGCTTCAGCTGTTCAAGTACCCAATCACGATCCAGCTGCTGAGGCGCATCTAGGTAGTCATGAGCCACTGGAACATAAGCCGCAATGCCTTCATCGGTCGCAAATGATAGACCGACTAGATTTGCCACCATGTAGTCTAGGCTGTCGGTTTCGGTATCAAACGCAATTAATTCAGATGCCTTTAGTTTGTCTAACCAAGCATTAAATGAAGCTTCATCTAGGATGGTTTCATACTGGCTACGGTCGATTTTTACTGCTGAGGTATCCATATCTGCTTTAGATGAAGCAGAACCACCACGCGCAGCGCCGGTTGATTCATCCGCTTCTACTACACCTGTACCGCCTTCTAATAGCTCGTTCAACCAAGACTTAAACGTCAACTGACCGTACAGTTTGATCAGTTCATCTGTGCTTGGTTCTGCTTTTAGCAATGATTCTGGCGTCTCCTCCAGCTCCACATCCAACTTGATGGTCGCTAGCTCGTAAGACAGCATTGCGTTGTCTTTGTTGTCGACTAGCTTCTTAGCCATGGTTTTTGAACCACGGAAGCCAAGCGCAGCGATATCGTCGAGGTTTTCATACAGCTTAGTCAGACCGCCAATGCCTTGTAGCAAAGCAGTAGCGGTTTTATCACCCACACCCGGAACGCCAGGAATGTTATCAACTTTATCGCCCATCAACGCTAGGTAGTCGATGATCAATTCTGGTGGGATACCAAACTTCTCAACCACACCTTCACGATCCATCACAACGTTGGTCATGGTGTTGATCAACGTAACGTTATCATCTACCAACTGCGCCATATCTTTATCGCCAGTACTGATCAAAACAGGCATGCCTTGCTGTGATGCTTGATAAGCCAGAGTACCAATCACGTCATCGGCTTCTACGCCAGGAATACAGATCAATGGCAGACCCATAGCGCGAATAACGTTGTGCAGAGGTTCAATCTGGCAACGAAGATCGTCCGGCATTGGTGGACGATTCGCTTTGTATTCCGGGTACATATCGTCACGGAAGGTTTTACCCTTCGCATCGAAAACCACTGCGATACGATCAGAAGCAAACTGACGCATCATGCTGCGTAACATGTTCACTACACCGTAAACTGCGTTAGTTGGAATTTCACCGTTACTCATCGTGCCTGGGTAAGCGTGAAAAGCGCGATATAGATAAGAAGAACCGTCGATCAGAATCAACGGATTTTCAGGAATACTTGCCATAATTGTCTGTATCCAAATCAGTACTTAATAGATCTGCTTAGAATGCCATGACTGCTGATCCGAATCTATCTTGTTCGCTCGATCAAGGTCGCGGAAATTTTCCGATGTTATTCACGAAATTTGCACCTTCTTGTGGATAACTCTGTTTATAGAAATTATCCACTGGTTATCCAACGGAAATAAAACCAACAAAACACCAACGTAAGATATTGTTTTTAATAAAAATAAATACCAACAGGCGAGAAGATCAACGATCCTAAAATGATCATGACATGTGGAAAAGTTGCCAATAGAGGCGTCAATTAGAAATCTCAGAAAAGAAAAAAGCGACCCAATTGGGTCGCCTAGCAGAAGTGGTGAAGCTATTTCCATTTATATGGCAGCTTAACCAAGAAGCTATAAATTACACTGGAAGCAATGTGAGCAATGTCGTGTCAAAAAGAATTCGTGCAAGTTCTGGGGAAAATGTTTCATTACCTTCTCAACACTCAGTTAATTAGCAACTCAACGTCCTTGTGAACTTTCCTCATTCCCTAAGACAGGTTTAATAATAATGATTCTCATTTAACAGTCAATACCTAAATGAGAAAAAATCTCATTTATTTTTTATAGCGCCTTAATGAAGTGGACTCGAGACTCACGCAAGTTGGTTTTTTCTTCAAACTTTTCAATGATATAGTCGTTTCTTAGCAACAAACGAAGCATGGCAGGAAATTGATTGCGTGATTTCACTTTTAACGTTTTGTAGCCCTGCTCTGCGACCCATTCTTCTTGCGCTTCCAATAACATCTGAGCCACACCCTCATTGCGCGCTTCTGGCGCAACGCCACCAAACCAGCTGTAAAAGGTGTAATCATCTAACTCATAGCCGATTTTAAAGCCAAAGATAGCTCCTGCTTTCTCAGCGACTAAGATTAAGCTTTTTTTATCCCCAAGACGCTCCGCCATGGATTCAACCGTCTCACCACGTGCAAACTCAGTAACACGAGCCACCACTTGGATCGCTTCTTCCAGCGTGCCTTCACGAATCAGCATTGTCATTGTCTTACTCTCCAGAAATAAATATACCCAAGTAACTTCAAGCCGTGTGTATTCCGTCTTGAGGGTACTTGGGTATATTCAGACCGACAACAATTGTCGGTCTGGTTTTTCTCATTGAGCGATAATTACTCGTCTGTCGCTTCTTGAGTCTTTACTAGGTGCTCTGCAGCTTGTGCGTTTTCTTCCGCTAACCACTCTGCTACATCTTTCGCGAAGTAAGTCAGGATGCCATCCGCACCTGCACGTTTGAAGCAAAGCAGAGATTCCATCACGGTCTCGCGCTCTTTTAGCCAACCATTCATGATGGCTGCTTTATGCATCGCATACTCACCAGAAACTTGGTAAGCGAACGTTGGAACTTGAAGCTCAGTCTTAACACGACGAACCACATCAAGGTAAGGCATACCTGGCTTAACCATCACCATGTCAGCGCCTTCATTGATATCAAGCGCCACTTCATGTAGCGCTTCATCCGTATTCGCAGGGTCCATTTGGTAGTTTTTCTTGTTGCCACCTTTTAGGTTCGCTGATGAACCAACTGCATCACGGAATGGACCGTAGTAGTTTGATGCGTACTTCGCAGAGTAAGCCATGATTTGAGTATGGATGTGACCCGCTTCTTCTAGTGCTTCACGGATTTTACCGATACGACCATCCATCATGTCTGATGGTGCAACCACGTCTGCACCCGCTTCTGCGTGAGACAGCGCTTGTTTTACAAGTACTTCGGTTGTCTCATCATTCATCACGTAGCCATCTTCATCGATGATGCCGTCTTGACCGTGAGTAGTGAACGGGTCAAGTGCCACATCTGTGATCACTCCGATTTGAGGTACGTGCTCTTTTAATGCACGTACTGCGCGCTGAACCAAACCTTCAGGGTTGTAAGCTTCAGCAGCACATAAGCTTTTAGCGTCTTGGTTTACGACAGGGAAAAGCGCGATTGCTGGTACGCCTAGGTTTGCTAGGTATTGTGCTTCTTCTAGCATTAAATCAATCGACAAACGTTCTACACCCGGCATCGATTCAACACTTTCACGACGATCTTTACCCATCAGAATGAACATTGGGTAAATCAAATCGTTTACTGAAACTTGGTTTTCAGCCATCAAACGACGACTAAAATCGTGCTTACGCATACGACGCATACGGCGTGCAGGGAATGGACCTTGAATTGATACAGACACCACTTTCTCCTTGTCTGGAAGGTTACGATGATCAAATCATCTGGTGGCAAAATCATATCACTCTTGATACACCTTGCGAGCAGCAATATGGAAAAACGGCATGAAAAAAACCGAAAATGACCCCGTACTCACACTCAAGTATACTTCTCACTAATTCCATACACCGATAAACCATAGAGACCAACCATGATCGATACTCACGCTCATATTTACGCTAGCGAATTTGATAACGACCGCGACGAGGTGGTGAAGCGCGCTTTAGAACAAGGCATTGATAAAATTCTGCTGCCGAACATCGATCTTGAGTCTATTGAGCCGATGCTAAAAACCGAAGCGGCTTATCCTGAGACTTGTCGTTCAATGATGGGGCTGCATCCATGTTACGTCGATGGCAATGTTGAGCAAACACTGGCAATCATTCGTGACTGGTTTGAAAAGCATAACTTTATTGCAGTGGGTGAAATCGGTATCGATCTGTACTGGGATAAAACCTTCCGAGTAGAACAAGAGATGGCGTTTGTGACTCAGTTAACCTGGGCTAAAGAGATGGATTTGCCTGTCGTTATCCACACTCGTGATTCAATTGAAGAAACACTGACCTTACTTCGTCAAGAACAAGATGGTCGCTTGCGTGGTGTATTCCATTGTTTTGGCGGCAGTTTAGAAGAAGCACAGGCGATCAACGAGCTTGGGTTCCACTTAGGTCTGGGCGGAGTATCAACCTTCAAAAACGGCGGTATGGATAAGGTTATCCCGCATTTGGATATGAACTGGATAATTCTAGAAACAGACTGCCCGTACCTTGCCCCTGTTCCACATCGTGGGAAACGTAACGAACCAGCTTACACTTCTTTAGTGGCGGCGCGCGTGGCGGAACTACGCGGAGAAAGCCTTGAAGCGATTGATGCTCTGACGACCAAAAACGCAGAAGAGTTGTTTAGCCTGAAGTGATGTAAGTACTCACATAAATTAAAATCAAACATTTCCTTATAATTCAATACATTAACCTTAAATATATAAGTAACATGCTATTGAGATATAAGCGCTTCTCTCCCTAAACTATTGCCCATATATTCAATGGTATGGGCTGCTCATGAACACTTGCCAGCACGGTATTTACTTACAGCGTCAAAAACGCACCCTATTGCAAAAACTAATAGGCATCAAAGAGGTATACATCTGCTCAAGGTGCGGATACATCCGCAAAATTACATAGTCTTGGTATACCCAAGTAACCTCGAGATGCTAGGTTCAGCGAGACTGACTTGGTTTGTAGACGCGGCGGCGATTTAAAGGTTTAGTGGGTCTAAATCAAGAATCG